>CAZZMY010000007.1:0-29191 GCA_964655385.1 uncultured Akkermansia sp. | reverse complement strand
TCAAGACCTATCGATATCGCGGCCACTCCATGTCCGATCCTGGGCATTACCGGACCAAAGAGGAGATTGCGGAAAAGAAAAAGGAATCTGAGCCCATCTCGCTCTTCAAAGAGAGGCTCTACAAGGAGAAGGCATTGACTGAGGCGGAGTACGAGGAGATCGAGCGTCAGTGCGTGGCTGAGGCGGAGGATTCCGTCGCCTTTGCTGAATCATCCCCCGAGCCGGAAGTGAACACCGTGTTTGAGGATATTTTTGCGCCGGAAGACCAGATCGCGGAGTTTCGTCCGCCCATCGGAAGCTAGCCATGGCGGTGCTTACCATGCGGGAGGCGCTCAACCAGGCGTTGAGTGAGGAGATGGAGCGGGACGAGCGCGTGTTCCTCATGGGTGAAGAAGTCGCCGAGTATCAGGGAGCCTACAAAGTTAGCTCGGGACTCCTGCAGAAGTTCGGACCGAAACGGGTGATCGATACTCCGATCAGCGAGTCCGGCTTTGCGGGCTTGGGCGTGGGAGCGGCGATGCAGGGCCTTCGTCCGGTGGTGGAGTTTATGACCTGGAGTTTTTCCATGGTGGCGTACGACCAGATCGTGAACAACGCCGGGGCCATTCGCTACATGAGTGGGGGACAATATTCGATTCCGATCGTTTTCCGTGGTTCCTCGGGGGCCGGCCTTCAGGTGGGGGCGACCCACTCGCACACGCCGGAAAACTGGTATGCCAATGTGCCAGCCCTGACGGTAATCACTCCTGCTTTTCCGGATGACGCCAAGGGGCTGCTCAAGAGCGCGATCCGGAGCAACAACCCGGTCTGCTTCATTGAGAATGAGAAACTGTACGGATTCAAGGACGAGGTGCCCGAGGGGGAGATTTTGACCACCATTGGCCAGGCCCGGATCCGCCGAGCAGGTGACCAAGTGACCTTGATCGCCAACAGTGCCTCAACCCATGTGGCCTTGGCTGCGGCTCAGCAATTGGAAGGGGACGGAGTTTCTGCCGAGGTGATTGATTTGCGCACCATCAAGCCGCTGGATATCCCGGCGATTCTTGGCTCGGTGGCGAAAACCAACCGGGTGGTGATTGTGGAGGAAAACAAACCGTTTGCCGGATGGGGCGCCCAAGTGGCTTACGAGATCCAGCACCGTTCTTTTGACGATTTGGATGCACCGATTGAGCGCGTGACGGGTTTGGACACGCCCCAACCGTACGCCCGCATCCTGGAGCAAGCGGTGATGCCCAGCGCAGATCGGGTGGTCGAAGCCGTCCGAAAAACCTTGGCCTAAGCGGGTTCGAAGACGGCCGCCAAGGCCGTGTTCCATGTCGAAAATCTTTCTCGATCCTAGTGGACGTAGACAAAAAAAAGTAGCCGTTGGGCTGTTCGGGATTCTCCTCGTCGTTGTCATCTTTCTAGGGGCGTTTTGGTTCGATTTGGAAAATCTTCCGATTCGGGCGGCGCCCGATCTGGCGGCCTTGAACCGCTTGGCGCCCGAGACTCAGGGGGTCTTGCCAGCCTTGGTGGTGGAACCGGTCTGGAAGAAATGGTGGCGCTCCAAAACGCAGAGTTCGGCTTCGGGGCTGGGCCCGATCCGGCTGGGGTTTGTTGATCCAGAGGATGGGGGATCCAGAATTTCTCTCCAAACCCATGCAGGGTCCTTAACCCATCTGGCGGTTCCCGGTTGGGTTTTGGATGAAACCGGAAAAAAGCTAGAGCCTCAGTCCCACAATCTCGAGGAGTTGGCACTGCCCGCCCGCCTCCAATGGATGCCGGTGTTGTCCAACGATGCCGGAGGGAAAAGGGAGCCTGAGCCGGTGGAAACCCTTTTGCGCTTGCGGGAGAGCGACCAGGCAAAACTGATGCAGGAGTTGGTCGAGCAGGCGCAGCGGGAAAGGGCGCACGGGGTGTTGGTCGACTGGGGGGAGATCGATCCGTCTTTCAGGGATTCCTTGAAGAGTTTCTTGGGGCGATTGGGAACATCTTTGCATGCGAACGGTTTGGAGTTTTGGGTCAATCTCCCGGTGGGGCGTGAACTGGAGGTTTTTGACCTCGATTCCCTCAGTCAGCAGGCAGACCGGATGGTGGTGATGTTGCACGACGAGACGGGAGAGTTTGATTCCCCCGGACCGATTGCTTCGCTGGATTGGTTCGAGGGGTGGCTCAAGGCGATGATGTCATACGGAAAGCCTGAGCAGTGGATCATTTCGCTCGGCCTGCACGGCTACGATTGGGCCCAAGGTTCCGAGCAGGCGGAAACGCTCGGATTTTACGATGCGCTGGCGCGGGCTCACTGGGCCGGGCTCCCCAGAATCGAGGCTCCTTGGCATTCGGATCAGCCTCATTTTGCGTATCGGGAGGGAAAGCAAAGGCACGATGTCTGGTTTTTAGATGCAGTGACTCTGGCGAATCAGATGGAAATTCTGAAACCCTACTCCCCGGGAGGAATCGGTCTTTGGAAACTAGGCTTGGAGGATCATGACATTTGGAGGGTCATGGAGGTGGCCGGGAAACGGGACCTAAAGCTGGCCGATCTGCCCCGAACCGTGCACCCGACCGGGACCATCGGGGATGTGGGGGATGGGGATGCCCTTGCGCCCTATCTGGATGAAAAAGAGGGACACCGCAATCTTGCGGTGATGGATAATGGTCGGTGGCGTGCCGGTTATGATCCTCTCCCCCAACCGGCCTCGGTCATTCATAGCGGGGGATCCCATCCGAATCAGGTGGCTTTGACGTTTGATGATGGACCCGATCCCGATTGGACCCCACAGATCCTGGATATCCTCAGGAGGGAGAAAGTTTCCGCGACCTTCTTTGTGGTGGGCGAGAGGGCGGAGTCTGAGCCCGGATTGATTCAGCGCATCATGGACGAGGGGCATGAATTAGGGAACCACACCTTCACCCATCCCAACCTGTCCCAAACGAGTGACGGGCAGATTCGGTTGGAGTTGAATGCCACCCGGAGATTGCTGGAGGGGATCTCCGGCCGATCCCTCCTTTTCTTTCGGCCCCCCTACAACGCGGATAATAATCCGCAGACGGCAGGGGAGTTGCGTCCTTTGAAAATTGCCCGGCAACTCGGGTATCTGACGATCGGACAATCGGTGGATTCCAAGGATTGGGAGCGACCGGGAGTCGAAGCGATTCTGGAATCGGTCAAGGAGGGCAGGGCGCACGGCCAGACGATTCTTTTCCATGATGCGGGAGGAGATCGTGAGCAAACGGTGGAAGCTTTGCCCCAGGTGATCCAATATCTTCGCTCTCGGGGAGATGAGATGGTCACCGTCGGAACCCTGTTGGGGATGAGTCCGGCGGAAACGATGCCCTATCTGCCCCATGAAAAATCTCCCCTAGCTTGGCTCAGTCGTTTCGTGTTTTGGCTCTGGAGGACTTTTGAAAGAAGTCTGGGAGCCCTGTTGGTTTTGACGACTTCTCTCTTGGCCCTCCGCATGTTCGCTGTTTGGTGGGGTTCGCGCATATCGGTCCCAGAAACGAGCCTAAAAAATCCTCAAGGGGTTTCCGTGATTCTGCCCGCTTACAACGAGGCCCGAGTTTTGCCGGACACCCTTCGTTGTCTGGCCAAGGTGAAGTATCCGGGGCCCATCGAGTTTCTCGTCGTGGATGACGGGTCGACCGACTCGTCCCTGATCCAGGCGGAGCAGTTTGCTAAGACGGATGGCCGGTTTGTGGTTCTTCATCAAAGCAATCTGGGAAAGGCGGCGGCTTTGAATCGGGGTTTAGCAGCCAGCCAATACTCATGGGTGGTGACGCTGGATGCGGACACTCGCTTTTCGGAAAGCACCGTCGTTGCCCTCGTGGCTCCTTTGCAGGACACCACGGTAGGAGCTGTTTCCGGTAGGGTGAGGGTGGGGAATTTGGATGAATTTCTGCCTTCCTTGCAGGAGTTGGAGTACAGTGCGGGTTACCATCTGGATCGCACCGCGTATGCCCGTTGGAACTGCATCACCGTGGTTCCCGGTGCGATCTCCGCTTTTCGAAAGTCGGCTCTCGAGCGGCATGGCGGATTTAGCGAGGACACCATGGCCGAGGACGCGGACCTGACTTTGGCGCTCCACGGGGATCAATGGCGGATCGCCTATGCGGCGGACGCCGTGGCCCGCACGGAGGCCCCCTCCCATCCCGGGGCTCTGTTGCGACAAAGGAGGAGATGGACTTATGGAACCTTGCAGTCGATCTGGAAACATCGGGGTTTGCTGTTTTCCCTCTCGCAACCATGGTTGGGATGGATGGCTTTGCCATCGGTCTTGATCACGCAGACCTTTCTGGCCATTGCCGTGCCCTTGGTGGATTTGGGGGTTCTTGTGGCTTTGTGGAAAGGTCAGTTTGCCGGCTGGCTTCCTTGGTGTTTGGCGATGAGTTTGATGATGGATGGTTTGCCCTTGGCGGTTGCCCTGCGCAGAGATCATGAATCGTTATGGGGTTTACGAAAAATTATCTGGATGAGAATGGTCTATCGTCCCTTGTTGGCCATGGCCGTTTGGACCGCATTGTGGAAAATGGTGACGGGACGCTGGATCTCCTGGCGGAAACAAGAAAAACATCTCGGGGAAACGCTTCCCCAGCCGACATGAAGGGTTGGATTTCTTCGATTGGAATCTTGCTACTGACCGCCCTGGTTCTGAGAGCGGAACCAGTAAAAAAACTTAAGGTCCCCGAGAAGGGGCTTTATCTCGGGGCTTATCTGGACGGAGGAGACGCCGAGGACAAGGTCAGCCGAGAGGCCATCGACGCCTATGACAAGCGAGTAGGGAAGAGTCAGGCGATCATCGCTTTTTCCAGCTTTTGGGGACGGCAGAGTTTTCCTCGTAAGCAGGCGGAGTTGGTTTCCGGGTATGGCGCGATTCCTTTGATCTACTGGTCGCCGTGGGACGAGCCTTACATGCAGGACCGCGGACCGGACCGGTTCAGCCTGCCCCGTATCGCGGCCGGTAAGTGGGATGCCTACATCGACCGCTGGGCGGACGAGGCCAAGGCGTATGGGAAGCCTCTCTTGGTCGCATGGGGACTGGAGATGAACGGCACCTGGTTTCCCTGGTCGGGTTGCTTTTACGGAGGAGAGAAAAAGTTAAAATCCGGATCGGGGTACGTGGCGGCAGAGTTGTATAAAACATGCTATCACCATGTGGTGAGTCGGGTTCGGGCCCGTGGAGTGGAGAATATTGAGTGGGTCTTTCACGCCAACGACTACTCCTCGCCTTGGGAGGACTGGAATTTGATGAAGGAGTATTATCCGGGTGGGGAGGTGGTGGATTGGCTGGGGATGAGTGTGTATGGAAAACAGTTCCGGAACAACAAATGGGTCTCCTTCCGTGACTGCATGGACTATGCCTACGAGGATCTGGGGAAACTCGACCCGAAAAAGCCGATGCTGTTGGCTGAAATCGGGGTGGGGGAGTTTCCCGAGTCAGGCAGCAAACCCGACTGGGTGAGGGATGCGTTGCGGGATCTTCCCCGCGATTTTCCGCGGATCAAGGGGGCGGTGTTCTGGAACGAGAGGTGGGAGAATGAAGATGGAACTTATAGCAACCTGCGGATGTGGTCTTCTCCGGAATCGATGAAAGCCTTCCGTGAAGGGGCCATGGACCCACTTTGGTTGGGGCGGCCCGAATGGCGATAAAGGATCTGATCGCCTGAAAACGGGGCTGAAACACGCTCGACGATTTGGGGCGGGGAAGGCATAGTCATTTTTTCAAAACATCTTTATGGCCAAAGAGATCACCATGCCTGCCTTGAGCCCCTCGATGACCGAGGGGGTTTTGGCCAAGTGGCATAAAAAAGTAGGCGATACCATCAAGCCCGGTGAGGTCATTGCCGAAGTGGAGACCGACAAAGCCACAATGGATCTGGAAGCTTTCGACAAGGGAACAATCCTGCAGATTACCGCTCCGGAAGGAGCGAAAGTAGCGATCAATGGCCGGATCGCGGTCATCGGTGAGCCAGGGGAGAAGGTGGAGGCAGCCAGTTCCACCGCCCCGACCCCAGCAGCCACTGTTCCCGCCGCCAAGACGGTCACGAGTTCTGCTTCCGCTCCTGTTTCCACCCCGACGCCGACGGCAACCGCTTCTGGTCGGGTGAAGGTCTCTCCCTTGGCCAAAAAAATCGCGGTCGAGAAGGGGGTCGACCTGACCCGTTTGGCCGGCTCAGGTCCCGGAGGGCGGATTGTGCGTCGGGATGTGGAGACAGCTAAAGGCGGGGGTGGTCCGGTCTCGGCGGGAATCTTTGGGGGGAAACAGATTGCCCAAGATTCCGCGAAGCCTGTTTCACAGATGCGCGCGGCCATCGCACGACGTTTGGTGGAGAGCAAGAACACGGCGCCTCATTTTTACGTGGAGCGGGAGGCCGATGCGGCCCCGCTAAACAAACTAAGGGCCTCGGCCAACGAGGCGTTGGAATTGGCGAAAGCCAATTTGAAGCTCAGCGTGAACGATTTCATCCTCAAAGCCGCGGTTGAGGCGTTGCGTCGGGTGCCGGCGGTCAACTCCTCATGGGAAGGTTCGTCGATCCGCCAGCACGGTTCCGTGCACATTGCCTTTGCGGTGGCTTTGCCCGACGGGTTGATCACTCCAGTCATCCGCAACGCGCATGCGAAGGATTTACGAACGATCGCCCGGGAGGCCAAGGAGTTGGGGGCTCGGGCTAAGGCCGGGAAACTGCAACCGGAGGAATACACGGGGGGTACGTTCACCGTGAGCAATCTGGGGATGATCGGCGTGGAGAAGTTTTCGGCCATCATCAACCCTCCCCAAGCGGCCATCTTGGCGGTGGGGACTGTAGTGAAGAAACCGGTTTTGGCGCCAAACGGTGCTGTGGTTCCGGGAGAGAGAATGAGCCTGACGGTTTCTGCGGATCACCGGGTGGTGGATGGCATGCTGGCCGGTGAATTTTTAAAGGCGCTGGTGGAGCTATTGGAAAGTCCCGGCGTCCTGTTGATGTAAGGGGGAATTATGGCGACTTATGACCTGGCAGTTTTAGGGGGAGGCCCGGCCGGCTACGTCGGAGCAATCCGGGCGGCCCAACTGGGCAAGAAAGTGGTGGTGATCGAAAAAGAGCGGGCGGGGGGAACCTGCCTGAACTGGGGATGCATCCCTTCCAAGTCCCTTCTGAAGAATGCCGAGGTCTATCAGCACATCCTGCATGCCGAGGATTATGGAATCACCACCGGCAAAGTTTCGTTTGATTTTGCCAAAGTGATCGGTCGAAGCCGAAATGTTTCCGACCGGATTGCCAAGGGCGTCGAGTTTCTCTTGAAGGCCAAGAAAGTTGATTATCTGGTCGGAGAAGGAAAGCTGGGCTCCGACCGCAAGATCAAGGTAAAGACGGCCGACGGAAAGAATCAGGTCATCGAGGCCACGAATGTTTTGTTGGCGACCGGATGTCTGCCCCGGGTGCTGCCTGGTCTCAAAGTGGACGGCAAAGTAGTGATGACCAGTCGGGAAGCTTTGGAGATGAAGAAACAGCCCAAGAGCATCATCATTCTCGGAGCTGGGGCGATCGGGGTGGAGTTTGCCTATTTCCTGAATTCGTTCGGGACCCAGGTGACCTTGGTGGAAATGAAGCCGAGGGTTTTACCAATCGAGGACGAGGAGATTTCCGATCTGCTGGGCAAAAACCTGGCCAAGCAGGGTATCACCATTCTGACCGATACCGCGATGGAGAGTGCGACAGCCTCGGCTGCTGGAGTTAAAGTGAAGCTAGGCGGAAAGAACGCGAAGACGATTGAGGCGGATGCGTTGCTTTGTGCGGTCGGTGTGCAGGCCAATTTGGATGGGGCCTTGGATGCGGGGGTGAAGCTGGAGTTGGATCGTGGATATGTGAAGACGGACGCCCGTTACAAATCCTCCCTGGCGGGAGTATTTGCGGCGGGAGACATCATTGGACCGCCTTGGCTCGCGCACGTGGCCTCCTTTGAGGCGATTGAGGCGGTGAACGGAATCTTTGATGCCAAGCACCAACCCAAGAAGGTGACGACTTTCCCCGGGTGCACCTACTGCCAACCCCAGGTGGCGAGCATTGGGCTGACCGAGGTAGCGGCGAAGGAAAAGAAGCTGAAGTTCAAGGTGGGCCGGTTTCCGTATCGGGCGAGTGGCCGGGCCGTGGCCAGCGGGGATTCCGAGGGGCTGGTGAAGATTTTGATCGGGGAACCGCACGGGGAAATTCTGGGGGCTCATATCATCGGGGCGGAGGCCACCGAGCTGATCGCGGAGGTCGGATTGGGGATGACCCTGGAAGCCACGGCGGATGAGATCGCTCACACCATCCATGCGCATCCCACGCTGACCGAGATGATCAAGGAAGCGACCGAAGCGGCCATCGGCCACGCGATTCACATTTAGCCGGGACCGAGGACCCCGTCGTAAAGGCGCAAAAGGGGGTGGAAAGCGGAAGGCGGGAGGTTGAAGGAGTTGATTGATGTTGAATGTTAATTTGAGGTTTAAGTTGGGCTGCCGAACCCAAAGTCGTAATTCATTGGCTCAGAAAGCGTCATGAGACGGGATGTGCCTGTAGCATTGACCATTGCCGGGTCTGACAACTCCGGTGGAGCGGGGATTCAGGCGGATCTGAAAACCTTCACCCGTTTTGGGGTGTATGGAACTTCGGCGCTGACCTGTGTGGTGGCGGAGCATCCCGGCAGAGTTTCCAGGATTACGGCGATTGAGCCAAGGATGGTCGCGGAGCAGATCAAGCTGGTCTTTGAGGCCTTTCCGGTAAGAGCAGTGAAGACGGGGATGCTGTTTTCCTCTGGAATCATCCGGCAGGTGGCCAAGCAATTGGAAAAAAGGAGGGGGTTAAAGTTGGTGGTGGATCCGGTGATGGTAGCGACGAGTGGGGCTGCCTTGCTCAAGCCGGAGGCGGAGCGGGCGATGGCCAAATTTCTTTTTCCCTTGGCGGCCTTGGTTACCCCGAATCTGGATGAGGCCGCTCGGTTGCTGGGTCGGAAACTGAAAACTTCAGATGCGGCGAAGGTGGCGGCGGTGGAGCTGGCAAGAATGTGGAGGGCTCCGTTTTTGGTGAAGGGTGGGCATTTGGGGTTAAAACGTGCGGAGGACTTTCTGGCGTGGCCAGACGGCAAGGTGCGGATCTTTTCGGCCCAGCGGATTCGAGGGGTGGAGACGCACGGAACCGGCTGCACCTATTCGGCAGCGATCTGTGCTGGACTGGCTCAAGGACTTTCGCTCGAAAAAGCTGTGGAGAAGGGCAAGAAGTTCATTACTCGTGCGATTCAAAAGCATCTGAAACTAGGTCGGTATACCCCCTTAAATCATTTGAGCGCATGAAAACGAACTGGCCGATGCGTCGGCCTTTGTTTCCTGTGGCAGTGGCGGGGTTGGTGGGGGCAGTGATGGGTTTGAGTTGGGGCAAGCTTCCATGGGTCTGGCTGGGATTGGCTGCCATGGGGGCCTTTCTTTCATGGACGGGTCCGAAAAAATGGAGAACGCCTGCGATCTGGCTCTTTGTTCTGAGTGTCTTTGCTCTGTACGCCGGTGCACGGGCCTACGCACCCCACCCTCAATCCATCAAGGCGCGAGCGGGGGAGAAAGGGGGGACGGCTCGGTTGGAGGGTATTATGGTGGAGTTGCTGACCGAGAGAGTTTGGACCAACGGGGGGAAATCATGGGAAGCGGAATTCCAGGTGAAAAGGATCGAGTCGGAATCGGGATGGGAACCCTGTTCGGGAAAGGTTCTGATGAGAATCGATCCTGCCCCCGAGGCCATTCCCGCGGTGGGGGATCTTCTGTGGGTAGCAGGGTATCTGACGTTGCCCGACAGCCCTCAAAACCCCGGTGAGTTTGATCGAAGACAGCATCTTCGATCGCAGGGATTGGATTATCTGTTTCGGGTTCATCCGGCTGACTTGGAAAACACCGGCAGGCAAGATTCCGCATGGTTGGAGCGGTTGGCCGCCGGATTACGGGCTCACATGTTACGGGCGACATCCTTGGGGTTGGAAAAGGATCCCGAGGCGGCGGGGCTCATTGCCGGGATGCTGTTTGGTTATCGGGATGGTGTAGGACAGGAGCTGCGGGAAGCCTTTCGCAATACCGGAACCCTGCATCTCTTTGCTGTTAGCGGGCAGAATCTTGCCGTGGTGGCGGGAATGTTGCTGTGGATTCTGGCCATGACGGGAGCCGTCCGATGGCGGTGGGCGTGGATGACTTTGCCGGCCGTTTTTATTTTCTGTCTGGCCACGGGCATGCAGGCCAGCGCCGCCCGGGCCTTTGTCATGACCTCGGTCCTCTATGTGGGCTGGGTGATAGGTCGGCCCATGGATCCCGCGAACTGGCTCGGTGCTTCTCTATTGGCTTTATTGATTTGGGACCCGCTGCAAATCGGGGATGCAGGCTTTCAATTGTCTTTTCTGGTGGTGGCCGGATTGATGGTCTTTTCCGCCCCTTGGCAGCGGAAAATTGTGGATTGGGGTCGGCCAGACCCCTGGATTCCAAGTCGGTTGGTGGCGCCCTGGAGGAGGGGTTGGACAAAAATCTGGATCATTATGGCTACGGTGGTGGCTTCGTCGGCGGCGGCTTGGACCGGGTCTCTGCTACCGGGGCTTTTTCTTTTTCATCAGATTATTCCGGTGGCTTTGGTGGCTAATGTGGTGGCTGCTCCTGTGGCCGGTGCGATTACGGTGCTGGCGGCGGTTTCTTCCATGGTAGCGCCGTTATTTTCGCCGGGAGCCGTCATTCTGAATCTGGTGAATGCACGCCTGGTGCATTTTCTGGCGGCTGCGCTGGGCTGGATGGCGACTTGGCCCGGGGGTCATTTCTCTGTGGCCGATCCCCGAGCATGGGTGGGGACCGGTCCCTGGGTGAAGGTGGTGGCGGTGGAGGGGTCGGCGCCAACGCTGGTCTCTGGGGCGGGCGGGAAGTGGTTATTGGAGCCGGGATCGACCAAGGCCTGGGGCAACTCCCTACGCCCGTTTTTGAATTGGCACGGAATCCAGCAGATGGACGGAGTGGGGGTGATGGCGGGAACGTCAGAAAGAATGGCTGCGGCACTGGATTTGATGGGCGGATGGAGAATTGGGTGGTGGGCGGAATCGGGTTTGGGAGGAAAAAGCGGGACCCTAAAAAGATGGAGGGCCGAAATGGAAACATGTGGGATCGGAAGAAGGTTTTGGAGGGTTGGAGACCAGCTAAGATTGGGGGAGGATTGGACAGGCGAAATTCTTTGGCCACCTGCAGGTGAGGGTGGGCAGGCCGAGGAGAATGGAATTGTCCTGATGCTGAGCTGTGGGGAGGCACGGTTATTGTGGGCCGGGGCGATTTCCGGTGCGGTGGAGAGGGAGTTGGTTCTAGCCCATGGGGAGGACCTCAGGGCCGATCTTTTGATCCAGGGGCCCAGCAAGTCCCAAGAAGCGAATCTAAGCCGCGGTTGGCTGGAGATGGTCAGGCCCAAGACGGTTGTGCGCTGGGAGAGAGGCCTGGAGGACGATTCGTCGATGTCCGTCGACTTGGCTGATTTCTCCTGGCTGGAAGGAGTGGAACTTCTGAAATTGAAAGAGACCGGATGTCTGACCTTGAGGCCCGATCCCGAGCGGGGTGTTTGGCGCTATGAAACTTGGATGCGTCGCTGATGGAATGTTTTCTGGAGATTCCTTCAGAAACGAAAAATCCGGATCCCGAATCAGTCGATTTAGGGAGAGGGGTGGGGGCGGTCGGAATCCGAGAAAACGGCGTAAGGTTCCCCATCGCGCGTCAGGTCCAAGTCCTGCCCGCCGCCACGAATGAGCAGGATATCGAAGGTTCCGTACTGGAATTTCAGTTTGGCCATCACGGGGATGCGGCGGGAGTCGTCGGTCATCCATAGTCTCATCCAACCCTTGTGCCGGGTGGAAGCCCCGATCGGCTCTCCCAAGATCTCAATCAGGCGTCGGGGTTTTTCATCCTCCAGTTCGATCTGATCGATACGGCTGCAGGTCATCTTGGCGAAGAGAGGCTCTTTGTTTTCCAGCACGTTCCATTGAAGCGACTCGCCTGCTTTCCATGGGTGGGCTCGGACATGGTAAAGCATGGAGCCGAAGTCCTCGGCCGGCCCCTCGGGGAGTTCAAAGTTTTCCTCCGGTTTACCGGGGGCGGGGAAAAATCGGCCTAATTTCACGGAGTAGTCGGGAATCGTCTTGCGATTCCGCACATTCCCCCCCTCGGAACGGTCCTGGGTGTATTCCAGGGAACGCCATGGGCGCAGCTGGGTCAGGGAGGAGAAGCGACTGCGGATAGGAAAGAAGGCTTCCACCGGACCGCGGGACCGGAGAAAGAGTTCAAACCTTTGGGCATCATCCTTTTTTGGATCGTTTTGGGCGGAAAAGATGGCTTCGGCCGCTTCCAGGGGGCCCCATTGAATCAGGTAAACGAGTTTCTCACCGTCCGACCAGGGGAGGGAGCTCACGGTTTCGGCCCAAGTTTGGAGCGACAGGGCACAAAGCATGAGGAGGATTCCAAGCTTACGCATAGGGCTAAGCTACCCCTTTCACCGTTGATGCAAAACCGCTGTGAGGATGTTGGAATTCTTTTCTTTCGGAATCAGCGTAAGTTGCGAAAACAGAACGCTTCATGGCAGATCCATTCACGGTGCTGATTGTGGGGGGAGGGGGACGGGAGCATGCCATGGGATGGTCTTTTTCCCGGGATCCGAGAATTCAAAAAATCTGGTTTGCCCCGGGGAATGCCGGAACTGCCAAGTTGGGGGTCAATCTTCCGTTGTCGGCCACGGATGTGGCGGGAATCGCGGAGTGGGCCAAGAAGGAGCGTCCGGGTTTGGTGGTGGTGGGACCGGAGGCTCCGCTCTGTGTGGGTTTGGCTGACCGCTTGAGGGAGTTGGGGATCCGGGTCTTTGGGCCGGGAGCCGACGGGGCGCGTCTGGAGGGAAGCAAGTCGTTCTGCAAGGAACTGTTGGTCTCGGAAAAAATTCCGACGGCCAAGGCCGGATCATTTGTGAACGAGGAGGAAGCGGTGCGGTTCAGCGCCTCCCTATCTTGTCCCCAGGTGGTGAAAGCGGACGGATTGGCCGCTGGAAAAGGGGTCGTGATTGCCGAGAGCCATGAGCAGGCCCATTCGGCCATCCATGAGATGATGGCGGACCGGGTTTTTGGTGAGGCTGGCGCGACCGTTCTGATTGAAGAGTTTTTGGATGGGGAGGAGTTGAGTGTGCATGCGATCACGGATGGCAAGAGCCTCGTACTTCTGCCGGGGGCGCAGGATCACAAGCGCGTGGGGGAGGGGGATACCGGTTTGAACACCGGAGGAATGGGGGCGTATGCCCCGGCCCCCAAGGCCACACCGGAACTTTTGCGTGAGGTTAAGGAAAAGATTTTAGAGCCTACTTTGAAGGGTCTCCGCAAGCGGAAGATCGACTATCGCGGGGTGCTGTATGCCGGGCTGATGCTGACCCAGGAGGGACCGAAGGTTTTGGAGTTTAACGCCCGGTTCGGTGATCCTGAGACAGAGGTTTTGCTGCCTTTGCTGGAAACCCCGCTTTGGGATCTGTTGGCCGCGGCGGCAGATGGGAATTTGGGGAAGGCCACGGTGAAAAGCGGTTCCGGGGCGGCGATGACCGTGGTGTTGGCGGCTCCCGGTTATCCTGCCCAGCCGGTTTTGAGGCAGGCGATTCGTTGCGGAGAAGCGGTCTCTGACTCCGCTGTTTTCCATGCAGGGACAACATCTGAGGGCAGTGGTCTTCGGGTATCGGGGGGGCGCGTGATGGCCGTGACGGGGTGGGGCAAGGATCTGGGCGCTGCCCGGGAGAGGGCCTATGCAGCGATCGGACAGATCTGTTTTGAAGGCATGCATTTCCGACGGGATATCGGGTACCGTGCTTTGGGAAAAAGGGCGGCATGATGCGGGAAGACGGGTTGGAAGATTTCCCAGGGACCGCTAGATTTCAACTTTCATGAGACATGTGCGTAGCCCCGCCCTTTTGTTGACCGGTCTCGTGGCCGGAATTCTTGTGGCTCCTCAACTTCCGAAAATACAGACCAAGGCGTCGGCGTTGGTGGAGAAAATACGTGCCGGGAAGAACAGCGCAGCGACTTCCTCCCTCTCAGCTCCTCTGACCCGACCGGCGGCCGTGCCGGCTCCCAAGCCCGTAGCCCCCCTGAAACCAACAGAGGCGGCGGAGATTGTCAGGATTTTGGGGGCCGATTTGGGGGCGAGCGCTGTAGAGGGTAGTCCGGCCCAAGTGGCGAAACTTTTGGAGCAGTCAGGGGGTCGATGGGCCGTGGCAGAACCCGGGAAGACCGCATCCCCGGAACGCCCTTGGGTGGCCGAGTGGTTGCCGGGAAATGTGGCCTACTGGCGGGTTCGGCATCTCGGCACGGCCTTAGCCGAGGCGATTGGCCGGGACTGGGCGGTTTGGCGTCAAAAAAATCCCCTTGGGGCGGTGCTGGATCTGCGGGAGTGCCTTCCCGTCCAGAGTTTGGAATCAGCGGCGGAAATTTGCGGGCTCTTCGTCACTCCCGGCGAGGTGCTTTTCACTTGGAGGGATGAATCGGGTAAGGAAAAGATTTTTCGGTCAGACCGTCAGCCCTTGGGCCTCGGTTCAGGAACGCCCCTGATCGTTCTTGTCGGACCCAATCTTCGGGGAGCCGGGGAGTTGGTGGCCTCGATTTTGCAGGAACGAAGTGGAGCCATCCTTCTGGGACAGGCGACGGGCGGACAAATTGGTCTCTTGGGGGAAACTCGACTCTCCTCCGGGCGATCTGTCTTTCGGGTGAAAGGGGAAATCCTCCTTCCGGGAGGGCGGAAGGGAACTGGGCGCCCCATACCCCCGGATGTGGAACTGGCTGGCGACAGTTTTGTCGACACGGAGATTTGGCCTGGGGGTGAGGCCACGATCTCCTCCACGGTCGCCGAGGTACCGGCGGTCAAAAGGGCGAACGAGGCCTCCCTCATCCAGCAAGAGGATGTAGAGATGGAGGAGGAGACCCAAGCCACATCACCGGGCAAGGAGGCTGAGTCCAAAAGACCGCCCCAAGACCGGGGTTTGCAGAGGGCGGGTGACCTGCTGCGGATGATTCGCAAGATGCCTCCCTCCCGCAGGGCTTCCATTGACCCGCTCCATTTTCGTGGCCAAAATTCCTTCTCTTCTTACTCCGCGTGAAACGAATCGTTTTTGTCTGTACCGGCAATGTCTGCCGGAGCCCCATGGCGGAAGAGCTCTGCCGTAAGGAGCTGAATGGAAACCGTGAAATCGAGGTGGAGTCAGCTGGGATCGGGGCGGTTTCCGGGCAGGCCCCCAGCCCCCATGCGATCGAGGTGATGAAGGAACTGGGTTGCGATATCTCCCGCCAACGCAGCCAACCGATCAACCAGGAGATGGTGCGCCGCGCCGATCACATCTTTGTCATGACCTACGGACACCTGGATTCTCTCTTGCTGCTCTACCCCTCGGTGGCCGACAAGGTTTTTTTGGTGCGGGAGTTTGATCCCGGACTTTCGCCGGAGGATCGCGAGGTGGATGACCCGATTGGGCAGTCCAAGGACACCTATCGTGCCTGCCGCGATCAGATCCGAAGGGCGATCCCTTATCTTCTGGAAGTGGTGCACAGCACCAAAATCCCCGCCAAGGTTCCCTCTTATGCCAGTCAGATGGCGGTCGGATTGGCGGGAGATCCGTCCGGCAGGATTTTACTTTCGGAGGCTCAGGAGATTTTGCGCCGGGAAGGATGTTCCACCGTCACCCTCTCGGCTGGGGAGGGAGCGGAGTATCCGGAAATCGCCAAAGCGGCGGCCGAGGCCATTTCCGATGGCCGGATCCAAGGGGCGGTTCTGGTGGGCCGTTCCGGGATCGGACTTTGCATGGCCGCGAATCGTTTTGCCAAGGTTCGGGCGGTGGTGGTGGAGTCCCCGGAAACAGCCCGACTGGCCCGGGAGAGGTATCACGCGAATGTGCTTTGCCTTGGTTCGGATGAACTGGGTGCCTCCGATGCCCGTGCCTGCGTGCAGGCCTGGGTGGCGACCGCCTTTGCCGGTGGCAAGAGCGAGCAAAGGATTGAGCGCATGGCCGCTTTGGCGGGATCCCGCAGGGGCGAACCGGTGGGCCCCGACTTGGCACGGACGGATGAGCGGATCGCTGAGGCCATCCGCAAGGAGCACCGTCGCCAGTCTGAAAATATCGAGCTGATCGCTTCGGAAAACTTCACCAGTCCGGCGGTGATGCAGGCGCAGGGATCGTGCCTGACCAACAAGTATGCCGAAGGATATCCGGGTCGGCGCTGGTACGGGGGCTGCGAGTTTGTCGATGACGTGGAACAGGCGGCGATCGACCGGGCCAAGCAACTTTTCGGAGCGGAGCACGCGAATGTCCAGCCTCACTCGGGAGCGCAGGCGAATACCGCAGTTTATTTCGCGTTCCTCAAGCACGGGGACAAGATTTTGACCATGGATCTGGCCCATGGGGGGCATTTGACCCACGGCCACCCGAAGAATTTCTCGGGGATGTTCTATACGGTCAGGCATTACGGGGTGGATCCCAAGACGGAGCGGGTGGATTACGACCTACTCGACAAGGCGGCGCAGGAATTTCAGCCCAAAATGATCACGGTGGGAGCCTCGGCTTACTCCCGGTTGCTGGATTATGCCCGGATGCGGGAGATTGCCGACAAGGTGGGGGCACTGCTTTTTGCCGATATGGCCCATGTCTCCGGCTTGGTGGCCGGCGGGGTGCATCCCAATCCTGTGCCCCACGCCGATTTTGTCACCACCACGACCCACAAAGGGCTGCGGGGGCCGCGAGGTGGCATCATTTTGTGCAAGGCGAAGTATGCGAAAGAAATCGACTCCATGGTGTTCCCGGGAGTTCAGGGGGGACCGCTGATGCATGTCATCGCGGCCAAAGCCATTTGCTTTGCTGAGGCACTGAAACCGGAGTTCAAGACCTACCAGGCACAGGTGGTGCGCAACGCCCGGGCCTTGGCCGAAGGGTTGAAGAAGCACGGGTATCGGATTGTTTCGGGCGGAACGGATAACCACTTGTTGTTGGTTGATCTGCGGCCGGTGGGGATGGATGGCAAGATTGCCCAGGAGGCATTAGATGCGGCCGGCATCACCGTGAACAAGAACTCGATTCCTTTCGATACGGCCAGCCCGATGCGGCCCTCGGGGATCCGGCTGGGCACGCCGGCGATGACGACCCGTGGTTTGAAGGAGTCGGAGATGTTTGACGTGGCCAACCTGATTCATCAAGCGCTGCAGAAACGGGACGATCCCGCCGCCCTTGAAGCGATCCGGGCTGAGGTGCGGCGCTTGACCGCCCGGTTCCCTCTGCCCGCCTGAGGAATACTCTTTGCAGGCTCCCGCGGACTTGCAGGTCATCGGGGCTGAATTGGCCATTCGTTGGTCGGACGGAACCGAGAGTTATCTTTCTTTGGAGGAGATGCGGCGGCGGTGCCCTTGTGCAGCCTGTGCGGGTGAACCAGGGTTGACTCGACCGCTGCCGGCGGCAGGGATCGAACTGCAGGCGGACAGTTTCCGATTGAAGGGGATGCAAACGGTTGGAGGATACGCGATCCAACCGACATGGGAGGACGGCCATGGCACGGGAATTTACTCCTGGGAATATCTGCGGAGGATCGCTTCGCCAGCAGGATGAAAGCGGGACGCCCAGCGGCAGGGAGAGGGGAGATCTTTGCGTGGTGTTGGTACGACTTCTCCAACAGCGCCTTTGTTACCGTGGTGATTACAGTGGTCGGGGGAGTTTATTTCACAAAAAGTATTTGCGGTGGGGCTTCATGGGCGGAGTTTGCTTGGGGAACCGTTCTTTCCGTTTCGGCCGGTTTGGCGATGGTGGCGGGTCCCCTGTTGGGGCGTTGGACGGATCGGCGCGCTTCAAAAAAGCCCGCGTTGGTTGTTTTAACCCTGGTTTGCGTGGCGGGAACTCTGGTTTTTGGTTGGTCCGGGTTGGGGGTGATCGGCGCGGTGGCGGTGCTGGCGGTGGCGAACAGCGCATTTCTGCTGGGGGAAAATCTGGTGGCGGCGTTTCTCCCGGAGCTGGCCGAGCCCGGTCGGCGGGGAAGAGTGAGTGCGTACGGCTGGGCGTTCGGGTATGTCGGCGGGTTGGGATCGCTGGCCTTGGCGCTGTATCTCCTAAAAAGAGGTGGCGGTGAAGCTGCCCGGCAGGTGTTTCCCGCCACGGCAGTCTTCATGCTGTTGGCGGCCTTGCCCACGCTTTTATTCCTCCGGGAGCGGGCAACCCCAGGGAAGGGGGACTTGGGAGAGCCGGGTTGGAAGGCAATTCATCGGACGATTCGAGGGCACCCTGAGTTGATCCGGTTGCTGGTAGGTTTGGCGGCTTCCTTATCAGGACTGAGTGCGGTGGTGGGTTTTGCCTCGATTTATGCGACGAAGGAAATTGGTTTCACTCTGGAGGGAACGGTGAGGCTCTTTGTCTGCCTCCAGGTGGCGGCGGCCGTGGGGGCTTTAATGACGGGACCGTGGCAGGATCGGGCGGGATCACGCTGGGTACTCCTGAGTTCGCTGGGGGCTTGGATTCTGGTGAGTGTAGGTGCTTTTTTGAGCCGATCTTCCGGCTCTTTCTACGTCGTGGCGGCCATGGCTGGGGTGGCCATGGGATGGATGCAGTCGGCCGGGAGAGCGGCCGTGGCGGATCTGACCCCGGCTGGGCGAGAGGGGGAACTATTCGGGCTCTGGGGATTTGCGGGAAAACTGGCAGGCATTGTCGGGCCTTTGCTTTTTGGGGGCCTGGTGACGTTATTCGGAATGCGTGCGAGCATCATTCTCAACGGGGTCTGGTTTTTCCTCGGGGCGGTGCTTTTGGCGCGGGTAAAGTGGAGGGATGCAGGAGCGCCCATGGAGCCAGCGAGATAGCGAAACCAAACGGAAGGAGCTAGGCTCCTACCGGATGCTCGGCCTTGGCCGGGAGATGAAATCAAAGCGGCGTCGGATGGCTGCGGATCAGATCGGTCTTTATCGCTATATCGGGGAGGGAACGGCGGATCGCCCCTGGCTGAAGGTCACACGGGCGGAGTACCTGGAGGTGCGACAGGAGATCGCCCGGGAGCTTTTGGGAAATCGTCCGGCCCGCGATGTCGACCGTTTACGTATCGAGCGTGGCACCTATGACCGATTAGCAACCCAAGAGTCGGCTGCGGCGGGGTTGCGGGAAGCGTTTCGGCAGGCGCACGGGCGGGGGATGACCCCAAGAGAGTTGGAGCTTTATGGCAAGGCGGCTGGGCAGAAGGGGCTGGGCAAGAAACCGGACCTGGCGGCCAAGGCATCGGGAATCCGGAAACGGCTTTTGGCCGAGGTGGTGGAAAAAGTGGAGAACCGCGTCCGCGGGAGTCAGGGACGTTTGCAAGAGGCCTGGGCGGCGGTGGCGGGGGAGGAGACTGCACAAGAGTCGTTGTTGGAGAGGATTGATGGATTCAAAGGGGTGGCATGGATCCGGTGCATGAGTTCGACTCGCCGGCACGAGATCGCCCGGCGGATGGATTTGAAAGAAAGGCTTTCGGCGAAACTCGGGGTCAAGATCCGGCGGTTGGGGTTCCGATAAGCACCCCTGACCAGGTGCACCAAGATCAGCGGGCTTCGCGGGGGAGAGAGTCGAAACGGGTAAAGCGGGGCTGGAAGAGCAGGCGGATGCGATCCGTGGGCCCGTTACGTTGTTTGGCGATATTGAGCCTGCAGGGGATTCCGCGGACATTGGCGGCCATAGGCTGGGCTTCACCTTCCTCGGCGGGGCTGTGGTTTTCCGGCTCGTCGGCGGCGGTTTCACGGCTGAGGAGCAGGACCAGATCGGCGTCCTGCTCGATGGAACCGGATTCCCGAAGATGGTGAAGGGCGGGTTCGGAGTTGGTTTCCTCCGGTTTTCGGTTGAGCTGGGCGAGCACCACCACCGGAATATTGAGCTCCATGGCAAGGGCCTTAAGACCGCGGGAGATTTCGGAGACCTCGACCTGACGGTTTTCCTTGGCCCGGTCAGTGCCGGAGGTCAGCAGCTGGAGGTAGTCGACGATCAGAATCTCGATGTTGTGCTGCTTTTTTAAGCGCCGAGCACGGGCGCGTAACTGGCCGATGGTCAGCAAGCTGGATTCATCCAAGAGAAGCGGGAGGTCGCTGATTTCGGCGGCCACCCCGCGGAGAGCTGTGATCTGGCTTTCGCTGAGCTGGCCCCGCCGAATCTGTTCCGAGTCGAGGCCGGCGTGGGAGGAGAGAAGACGAAACATGAGCTGTTGGGCGGACATTTCCAAGGTGAAGAAGGCCACGGGGTAACCCGGGCGGATGAATTCATCGCGTTCGGAATCGTAGCGTTGGCGGAGGATGTGACGGGCCATGCTGAGGGCGAGCGCGGTTTTGCCGACACCGGGCCGGGCGGCGATGACAATCATCTCTCCACCTTTGAAGCCGGTGGTCAATTGGTCGAGCTCGTCAAAGCCGGAGGGGATTCCGCCGTAGCGCCCCTTGCCTTTGACCAAGCGCTCGATCATCTCGATCGTCTTGGGGGTGACCTCGGAGGCGCGGACGATGCCCTGGGTTTCCCGACGACCGCGGATTTCGAGAATATCGCGCTCTGCCTCGTCGAGGATGGTTTGCACCTCGTGCGGACGCTCGTGTGCCCCAACGACAATCTGAGCGCAAGCCTGCTGGAGCTCCCGCAGGAGGCTTTTATCCCGGACCTGAGTGATATGGGTCGGGGCGGTGAAGACACTGATGACTCCGGCAGCAAGATCGCCGATGAGGGCGGGTCCGCCGGCGGCGTCGGCCAATTTGCGGTCGGTTAACCAGGCGAGCAGGGTGGAGGGGTCGATGGCCTGGCTGGTTTCGCGCATCTGGATGATGCCACGGAAAATGACCTGGTGAGCAGGGTGAAAGAAGTCCTCCTCACGCAATCCCTTTTCCCGGGTCAGGTCGACGACATGTTCCGGGTCGGCCAGCATGGCGCCGAGCAGGGAGCGCTCGGCTTCCAGGCTGTGGTGGGCGGGCAGGCCCTCGATGGTGATGGGCGCGGGGGCTCCGCGACGTCCTTGTCCACGAGGATGGGCTTCCGCAATCACAGGAATGAATCGTCCGTGATCGGGCGCAGGCCTCAATGAACGGCTGAAAGTTGTTGGAGAACATTTTGGGAAAAAGAGGGATAAAAAAGAATAACTCCGTCACTCCGGGCGTGCCTTGGCTGAGGGGGGGGGCAAGGTGAGAAATGATGCGGCTGATTCTGGCATCCACCTCACCCCGTCGGGCGGATCTTCTTCGGGAATCCGGTATCGTCTTTCAGGTGATTCGGCCGGAGGTGGAGGAGTGGACCGCCGAAGATTTTCCAGAAGTGGCCCCCGGTGAGTTGGCGCGGGCGAATGCCAGGCGCAAGGCCAAGGCGGTGGTGGAAAAAAATCCTGGAAAACCGGTTTTGGCGGCGGACACCCTGGTAATTTGCGAGGGCAAAATCCTAGGTAAGCCGGCGGACGAGGAGATGGCCAAACAGATGTTGGGGTGGCTGAGCGGACGAATCCACGAAGTGATCACCGCCGCGGTCCTGATGATGCCGGGCGGGAAAAAAAGCCGTGAGGCGGTGGTCAGGACCCGGGTGAAGTTTCGCCCCTTGGAGGCAAAGGAGGTGTCGGACTATGTGCGGGAGGTGGATGTCTTGGACAAAGCGGGGGCCTATGCCCTACAGGATGGGGGGGATCGTCTGGTGGAGCGGGTCGAGGGATCGCGGAGCAATGTCATCGGCCTCCCCATGGAAACCGTGTTGCCCTGGTGTGAGGACTTGGTTGGGGAGAGCGGGATTTAGAGGTTCTTTTCAATCGCCTCGCGGACTTCGGAGGGTTTGAACGGACCCCGAAACCGATGGAGAATCTTGCCTTCAGAGTTGAAGAGGATGGTGTAGGGAATGGTTTCGATCGGGTTGAGTTGGTCGAGGGTCTGCTCGCCGGGACGAACGAGTGGGTAGTGAATCCCATGCCGTTCGGCAAAGACCAGCAAGCCAGCTGGCGGGGCATCATCGAGGCAGACCCCCAAGATAATTAATCCTTTTTTGGAGAATGTTTCATTTAGATCGACCACTTCCGGCAACTCTTTGGCGGAAGCGGGGCTCCAGGCGGCCCAGAGATTCAGGAGGACAAGATTCCCCTTCAGATTTTGGGTCTCAAAGGCTTGTCCGGTGGCCAAATCCGTGAAGGTTAGGGCAGGAGCCAACCGGACCGGTTTCAGCGAGGGGCCACAGGATACGAGAAAGGTGGTCAGTGCAAAAAAGAGGATCCGTGGGGGTGAACCGAATTTCAAAAATCTAAAAGGCACCAGAAAGATTATGGGTTGTGGCCCGGCGTCTCAACGAACATCTTCGGCCCCAGTAAGGGTGAAGCTTGCCCGCCGGATGGGGAATCCGCATCTTTAAATTCTCATGAGCGAAGCCCTTTTTCAGCCGGGTCAGGTGATTTTTCGTGAGGGAGACACCAGTCAGGAAGCTTACCGCATTTTGCGGGGCCGGGTGGAAATCAGCATCCTCGCCGACGGAAAACCCGTCATTTTAGCCCAACTGGGTGAGGGGGACATCTTTGGGGAGATGGCAATGGTGGACGAGCGTCCTCGCTCGGCTTCGGCCCAGGCCCTCGAGGTCACGGAATGCGAGGTGCTGACACCGGAAAATTTCAACGACTTGGTTTTGCAGCGCCCCGAAGTCTTGATTCCCTACATGGCCTCGTTCTTTGAGCGTCTCCGCACGGCCAACGACCGACTCCGTTTGGAAATGCGGCTACGGGCCAAAGCCGAATCCCAGGTTTCGGTAGGCGCAGCTCCGGCCCCGGTGGCCCGGGTGGCGGTCCCGGTGATCACCCCGATTGCTCGTCCTTCCCTCGAGCTAACCCGGGTGGCTCCTCCCGCACCGATGGTCGTTGCGGCTGGACAGCCGGCGGCTCCCGCTCCGACGCCGGTGGCCCCACCTCCGGCCGGGGGATACCAGTCCGTCGTGCTTACGGCCTTGACCGAGCATGCCAAGGCCCGTCTACCCGAGGCGGTGGTCACGATTGGAAAATTTCCCTTTCGGATCGGCCGGAAGCATGACACGCCCGGAAAAGGGGCGACGGTGTTCGCCTCGAACGATCTACCCGTCGCGGATGAAAAGCCTTATCAGATATCCCGCAATCACTGCTCGATCGAGAGAGAGGGGGACCATTTCTTTGTCCGCGACCGGGGAAGCTCGGTGGGCACGGTGGTCAACGACAAGCCGATCGGATTGGCAGAGGACACATTAACCTGCGACCTGAGAGGCGGTGACAACATCCTGCTTCTCGGGGCGGACGACAGCCCCTTTAAATTCAAGATTACGTTGAGTTAGGATCAAACTTCCCCGGTAGGCTGGCTTCAGCTCTCGTGGAGAGCCCTAGCCGCATTTGGGGCACAGACCGGTCAGTTGAATCGAGTGTTGTAAGTCCCGGAAGCCGAGAGCGCGGGCCTCTTTTTCCAATGGGGCGATCAGGCACTGATCGAGGCAGACGGTAGCCTTGCACTGGCGGCATACGGCATGGTGGTGGTGGTGTTGGGGTTCCTCGCAAAGAAAGAGTTTTTTGCCGTGCACGAGGATCTGTTGGATCAAACCGGTTTTGCATAATGAGTCGAGAATCCGGTACACCGTGGCCCGGTCACAAGTCTTGATTCCCACCCTTTGATGAACCTCTTCCGGAGAGAGGGGGCGGTTAACCTTCGCCAAAATTTCCAAAACTGCCCGGCGACCCGGAGTGGATTTTAATCCGACCGCTTTGAGTCGATGAGGCACCTCGTTAAAATGAGAGCCTACGCGTTCAGACTCAAGAGAAAGCCACTTTATTACAAACGCGAAAAATCGCATTGATTAAAATATGCATTTGCATAGGATTCGTTGATGCGTGAAAAATATTGTCCGGCTTTCACCCTGATCGAGCTACTCACGGGTCTAACGGTTGTGGTTTTGTTAACTGGGGTGGCGTTTTCCGCGGTGCAAGGCGCGATGGGAAAGGCGAAATTGACCCAAGACCTGAACAATCTTCGACAGATTGGTCAGGGAATTCTCCTCTATGCGGGGGAGAATCAGGGAAATCTCCCTTCGACCAGTTGCCAAGGGGAACCCAGCTGGATCGGGGCGCTCAAACCTTACCTGGGGGAGCAGTATGACGGCATTCGGGTTTCCTCCTTGGATCCCAACCGTGAGGCCCGCAAATCCGCCGGGGGAACCAGCTATCTTTTGAATGATGAGGTCGACGCGGCCTTTGACCGCGCCGGCAACCCCAAACCGGGTCTATTACAAAATCAAAACCGAACGACTGAGGCATCCCGTCGCCTCCTTCTTTTTCCTGCTTCCCGGACGAAGCAGGCGGGTGAGGATCATATCCATTCCGGCTCGATGGGGCGCTGGCATTCCTTATTGGGCGAAATCAATCCGGACAGCTCGGGCCCGATGAGCATCCAGCGGGATGTGGGCTCCTCCGCCTACCTTTTCGCCGATGGGCATGCGGAAATTCTGGGGGCGAAGACTCTTAAGTCTCGAGTGGATCGGGGCCTGAACATCGCAAAAAACCCTCTTTAAAGAAACCCTACCCCGTTTCGGATGAAAAGAATTCCCTTACTTTTTATACTGTCAGTCTTGGGTGTCTGCGATTTGCCCGCGGTGACCACTTTGTCCAACGGCCATGTGGATATCTGGGAGGTGCACTATGACGCTTCCACCCGACCGGCCGAATTTGCCCTTCATGTACACGATGATGAAACCGGATTTCACTACGAGCCAGCTGATGTGATCCTGCAGGTGAATGAGTCTTCCTATTTTTCCTCCCCAGCGACGCTGTCTGGTGTGCTGGGTAGTTCGGCTTACATCCTCCCCGCGAGCCAAGAGGCGGACATGCTATACGGAGGGGTTTCTGCCGTCGGTTCCACCGGGGTTTTCCAAAACAACCGAATCTCCCTCCGGATGGTTTCAGCCGGCTCCAACAATCCGGGAAACTTTGTGCTGTATCGATTTGGAGGGAGCGGAAATTTACAAATCGGCCTTCAGGCTACGGGTGCGAACGTGGATATTCAGCAATTCACCGTTCCCGTGGGGGGGCATGAGCACTGGAATTGGGGTTTTTCCAATCCAGGAATCTATACTTTTGAAATCAAAGCGGTGGGCGTCTTGGTTGCCGATTTGTCCGTTCTGGAAACGCCGGTCGAGTTATACACCTTTCAAGTGATCCCCGAGCCCTCCACCGGTGTTCTTCTGGTAGTCGGGTTGATGGGGCTGGTTCGATATCAAAAAAGAGAAAGGCACAGTTCCTAGGCGCCGTTCTGACTGAAGCCCTCTGGGTGGGGTTAGCCCGGGACTTCGGACTGCAAGGGGGCATCGCCGAGCTGCATCGGCTCCAGGATGATATCCTTGACCGTGGCCCCCGCAGGAATCATGGGCAAGACGTGTTCGGTGTAGGGCACCATGACGTCGAGCACATAGGCGGTCTTGGAGGCGAGCAGGCGTTGCAGGGCGGGGCGGACTTCCTCGGGTCGGGTGATCCGCTCGGCGGGAACGCCGAATCCCTGGCAGATTGGCAGATAGTCGGGAAAAATCTTTCCGGTGTCGTTGGGATCGCCCAGGAAGGTGTGTCCGCGGTTGCTGGAAAAGAAACGATCCTCCCACTGCACCACCATGCCGAGGTACTGGTTGTTGATGATGATTGCCTTGGCCGGGATGTTTTCCGCCATGGCTGTGGCCAATTCCTGAACATTCATGAGGAAAGATCCGTCCCCGTCTATGTCGATGACCTCGCGGTCTGGGCAGGCCACTTTGGCGCCGACCGCGGCAGGGTAACCGTAGCCCATGGCGCCGAGGCCGGCTGAAGTAAGGAAGCTACGCGGGTGATGGAAGTCGTAGAACTGCCCGGCCCACATCTGATGCTGACCTACCCCGGTGGTGATGATCGCTTCGCCTTTGGTCAGGCGGCAGAGTTCCTCGATCACCTGCTGGGGCATGATTCGTCCCGCGACGGGTGAGTAAGAGAACGGGTATTTCTTGCGCCAGCCCTCAATTTTTTCCCGCCACTTGGCCCAGCGTTTGGGGAGGTGGGCATGGGAACGGCGGGCGAGCAACTGATTGAGATTTTTCAAGGCCAGCCGGACATCGGCCAGAACCGGCAGGGCGACGGCCTTGTTTTTGTTTAACTCGGAGGCGTCGATGTCGATGTGAACGATGGTGGCCTTCTTGGCGAATTCGGAAACCTTGCCGGTCACGCGGTCGTCAAATCGGACTCCCATGGCGAGGAGAAGGTCGCATTCATCCACCGCGTAGTTGGCGTAAACGGTTCCGTGCATGCCGAGCCACTTGAGGGACTGGGGATCGGTTTCTGGAAAGCAGCCGATGCCCATGAGGGTGGTGGTGACCGGGATGCCGGTAGAGCGGGCAAACTTCAGCAGGTCGGCCTCGGCTCCCGAGGTGATAATGCCTCCTCCGACATAAAGCATGGGGCGCTCGGCTTTTTCAATCAGGCCCAGGATTTCATGCAGGGCCAGTTCCTCGGGCGCAGGGGGCAGGCGGTAGCCTGGGATATCCATGATCGCCGGCCAGATGACCTGGGCGGTGGCTTTTTGAACGTCCTTGGGGATATCGATGACCACGGGTCCGGGGCGGCCGGAGGTCGCAATGTGAAAGGCCTCAGCCACGATGCGGGGAATGTCCCCGGGATGCATCACGAGGTAGCTGTGTTTGACGATGGGCAGGGTCACGCCAAAGACATCGGTTTCCTGAAAGGCGCCCCGCCCGATGGCCGTGGTGGGAACCTGGCCGGTAATGGCGACCATCGGAACGGAGTCCATGTAGGCATCAGCAATGCCGGTGACGAGATTGGTGGCTCCGGGGCCGGAAGTGGCCATGACCACGCCGACTTTGCCGGTGGCGCGGGCATATCCCTCAGCCATGAAGGCTCCCCCCTGTTCGTGGCGGGGAAGAATGGTGCGAATCTTTTTCGAGCGGGTAAGCGACTGGTGTAGCATCATGCTCGCTCCGCCCGGATAGGCAAAAATGGTATCTACCCCGGCATGCTCGAGAGCTTGGACCAGGAGATCGCAGCCCATCGTGGCAGGGCTAAGTTTGGATTTTGCACCGGCTTTCTTCGTTGAGGTCTTGGTTTTGGATTGACTCACAGAATGTAGATATTACTCGGTTCCATGGATAAATTCTAGGCTTTATATCGCATTTTTATTTGACCGGTCAGACTGGTCATAATAGATTGGAAAAGTGAAGTTTGTTCCCTCCTACGAGGCCAAATCCAAGTTTTCGGAAATCCTCAGGGAGGCTTCCGAGGGGCAGGTTTTTATCATCACCCGGAATGGTCGAAGGATGGCGGAACTAAGACCTTGCGAGGGGCCGGAAATCAGGAGGAAGAGGGGAATGATGAGGCAGAGGTTTGGCCCGGTGGGAGAAAAGTTTCACGAGCCCTTGGACGAGTTTTCCTCCCGGTTGTGAAACTCCTGTTGGACACCTCGGCCCTGATTTGGTTCCTCCGTAAGGACGAGGAGATTTCCGCCCGGGCGGCGCAGGCGATCGAGGATTCCCGCAACCAGGTGTATGTAAGTGCGGCGGCGCTTTGGGAAATCGCCATGAAGGCTTCCTCGGGAAAGTTGCCCGCACCCGAGGGATTGGGGGAGGGGTTGAGTCGCGAGTTGGAAGAGGCGGGGTTCCGGTTGTTGTCGGTGGAGGCCAGGCACGCGGAGGAGGTTTATCAGCTTCCCCGGGTGCACCCGGATCCTTTTGACCGGATGATGATCGCGCAGTGCCGGTTGGAGAAAATGACGGCGGTGACCCACGACCCTGCGTGGTCCGACCGGCGTTACGAGATTGCGACGCTCTGGAAGTAAAGTTAGGCTGGGCCGAACCGTTTCAAATGTGTTTGGAGTCGGCGTGATCTTTGACGGTGTAACCGGATTCCTGACGTTTGTGGTTCACCTCGTTCTTTTTCACGTAACCCTGGTAAATGTCCTCGGCGGTCATCCCCAGGGTTTGGGCGAGGGAGACTAGGAAGTGGAACAGGTCAACGACCTCCACCCGTGCGTTTTGCTCGTCGACCTTTTGGTATTTGGCCCACCACTTCCAGGGAAAACTGTCGATCAGCTCGGCGATTTCCTGGGTCATGGCCCGGGAGTAGTTGAGTGCCCACTTGGTTTTGTCCTCTGGCGTGAGGTTGGCGAGGTCAACTCCGATCTTTTTGTTGAGAATATCCTGCATGCGAAAGATTTCGTCGAGTTTGTCGGGTTGAGCCATGAAGAATTGGTAGCGTCCGGGCGGTGGAGAAGGAGACTTTTTTGCAGAAAAACACAAGTGGATGTGAAAAATTCCCGAAGGGTATTGGACGCGATCGGGCCCAAGGGGTAACACCAAACCATGCGTGATGTGGTGATTTTGGGCAGCGGATGTGCCGGATGGACTTCGGCGCTTTACCTAGCCCGGGCGAACCTCAAGCCTCTGGTGCTGACCGGGGCGCAGATGGGCGGGTTGCTGACCACGACCTCCATCGTGGAAAATTTTCCCGGATTTCCCCAGGGAGTGGACGGAACGACCTTGATGGCGCAGATGATGGAGCAGGCACAGAAGTTTGGCGCCGAGGTGGAGTTCGGAGTGGTGGCTGAGGAGGTGAATCTGGGTAAGCCAGCTCACCGGATTCGGGTGGGAAACAAGACGATTGAGACCCGGGCGTTGATCGTGGCCACGGGTGCAGGGCACCGGCATCTGGGCGTGCCCGGGGAGAAGGAGTTGGAGACCAAGGGGGTGACTTACTGTGCGACGTGCGACGGGGCTTTGCCGATGTTTCGCAATCAACCGCTCGTGGTGGTGGGGGGAGGGGACTCGGCCTGCGAGGAGGCGACGTTTTTAACGAGATTTGCCTCGAAGGTTTATCTGGTCCACCGCCGGGGTGAGTTGCGGGCTTCCCGGATCATGGCAGAGCGGGCCTTGGGAAATGCCAAGATTGAGCCGGTCTGGAATTCGGTGGTGGAGTCAGTGGAGGGCCTGAAGGAGGGGAAGGTCACCGGGGTGAAAATCAAGGACACGGCGACGGGAAAAAGTTCCGTTCTAGCGTGTGCGGGGGTTTTTATTGCGGTCGGGCATGTGCCCAACACGCAGATTTTTCAAGGAAAGCTGAAGATGGACGAGGCTGGCTATTTGCAACTTGGGCCGGGGAGCCGAACCAATGTGGAGGGAGTTTTTGGAGCAGGCGATTGCGCGGACAAGGTCTACCGGCAGG
>CAZZMY010000006.1:5788-34666 GCA_964655385.1 uncultured Akkermansia sp. | reverse complement strand
ATGTGGAAATTCAGCCCACCATGGTGACCCAGCTCGAAGCCCCGGTGGTGTTTTATAATCCCATGACCGACGGAATTCCCAACAGCTGGTGGAGCCAGTACTTTGGCACGACGGCGGGAGCTTCCGCCTCGGCTGATTCGGACGGGGATGGGTTTACCAATGTCCAGGAGTACGCCTTGGGGACCGACCCGAAAAGTGCAGCCTCAACCTTCCAGGTCGGCGAGATGACGCGTAGTGGGGGTAGTTTGACGATCACGTGGCCTTCGGTGGCCGGGAAGAGGTATCAGGTTCAGACGGCACCACAGTTAAGTGCCGGCGCTTGGCAGAATGCGGGAGACGTGGTGGCGCCCAGCGTTTCGGGAACCAGTTCTGTGACGGTCTCGGTGTCGGCCGATGCCCCGGCCTGTTTTGTCCGGGTGAATTTATTGCCTTAAAGTTAGTGCGAGTGGGGGGATCCGGAGGATTCCTGACCGTCCGTGCGACTGTGGCGGATGCCTTCGGAAACAATCAGCCAAATGACGATGCCGCCACAGAGAGCAAAGGCGGCCAGCAAGAAGATCAGTCCCAGTCCTGTGTGTGCTTCATCCATGAGAGAAAAATAAGGTAAATGTTAGTTTCTGTCATGCCTGATTGTGAGGGGAATCAGGAGTTTGTCTGAAGAAAGTTTCTGAGGCAGACTCCCGCTATGACGCCACTGCAAAAGAAATTTCTCCGATTGAAACAGGAGAAAAAAGCCGTGGTGCTGGCGCATAATTATCAGTGTCGCGAAATTCAGGAAGTGGCGGACTATGTGGGGGACTCTCTGGGGTTGAGTTATGAGGCGCAAAAAGCGCAGGGAGAAGTGATCCTGTTTTGCGGGGTCCACTTCATGGCGGAGACAGCTAAAATTGTGAATCCCGAAAAAAAAGTGCTTATGCCTGACTTGCATGCGGGCTGCTCCTTGGCTGATTCCTGTCCGGCCGAAAAATTAAAGGAATATTTAGCGGCGAATCCCGGGCTGTTTGTGGTTTCCTATGTCAATTGCACGGCGGCGGTGAAAGCCCTGAGCGATGTGATCTGCACTTCCGGAAACGCGGAAAGGATTGTGCAGCGGGTGCCGGCGGATCGGGAAATTCTCTTTCTTCCAGATCGGAACCTAGGGGATTGGGTGATGCAAAAAACGGGAAGGAAGATGCGACTTTGGGATGGGGACTGTTACGTGCACATGGAGTTCACGGCCGCTTCGATCGACCGGATCCGGAAGGAACATCCGGAGGCTCCGGTGGTGGCGCATCCGGAATGCACGCGGACGGTACGGGCGTTGGCTGATGAGGTCTGCTCCACGGAAAAGATGGTGGGCTACTGTCGAAATTCATCAGCCCAGACTTTCATTGTGGTGACCGAGGAGGGGATGTTGCACCGGCTGAGAAGGGAGATGCCGGATAAGATTTTTATCGCCGGGCCGACGGATCATTGTGCCTGTGCGGAGTGCCGTTACATGAAGATGAATACCTTGGAAAAGGCGGTCCTGGCGTTGGAAAACCTATCCCCTGAGGTCGAGTTAAGCCGGGAGACTATCGATCGGGCTAAAACCCCCATTACAAGGATGTTGGAATGGAGTCGCAACTAGTTGTTTATTAACAGTATAAGTCTATAGCTTCACGTGCACTTGGGTTGAGTGATTTTTGCTGGGCAAATAGGATACGGGCGCTAGCACTTTTTACGTAATCTCATGAAAATAAACGCTTCATGGAGAGTGTTTTTCTGTGTCCTGATGGGCTTGGAAGGGGGGCTTATTGCCCAAACCAAGGAGGCCCCAGAGTCGGTTGAGCCCCCCCTACAGATCACTTCAGATGGCGCCAACCGTTATGAGGGCGGGATTTATTATGCCGAGGACAATGTGGTGGTCACGTATGGGGGCGACGTCCTCATGGCCGATCAGGTTCACTTTAACCCTGGCACCAAAGAGGCGACGGCCAAGGGGAACGTGCGGCTCTACATGATGGATCAGATTTATCGTGGGGATCTCCTGACATATAACTTTCGCACCAAGAGGATTCTCTCTGAACACTTCCGATTCCTAGACGGCAAAATGATGGTGGAAGGCGAGACGATGAACACCCCGGAATTGGGACACTATGACATCGGAAATGGGACGTATTCGACGGACAACCGGGAGACCCCAGGGTGGAAAATGAAGGCCACTTCGGTCAGCCTCTATCCCGACGACAAAACCATCATTGAAAACTCCGTCGCCTATTTCGGGGATGTGCCTTTTTTCTATTTTCCTTACTTGGTTCAATATCAACGAGACATCGATGGCAGCGTAAACATCAGTCCGGGATCCGTGTCCCGTTTAGGTATTTATGCCTTGGGATCCTACAGGTTTGCCGTCACTGATAAGCTGCGTGGCGAAATCGATGTGGACTACTACAGCCGACGTGGCTGGGCTGGCGGGGCGCAGGCTTCCTATGTGACGCCCAATAAAAACAACCCCGATCACCCTTTGACCGAGGTTAGGCTGCGTGGCTGGTACATCAACGATCGTGGTTATCAGATTTACGACGGGGATACGGAGCGCCCCGCTGCCGCCGCACCTCCCCGGGGTCGGTATTGGTTCCCTTACAGCCATAACACCACGATTATGAAGGGGGGGAATAAGGTGGATGCGGATCGGGCCCCAGCGTTCGACGCACCTTCCCTATCCTCCAGATCCCAGGTGAATGTGCTCAGCGACGCCTATGTGACGCAGGACTTTTTTGCCAGCGACTACATCCGGGATCAGCAGCCCAATACCTATTTGGATGCGATGTACCAGGATCCTAATTTCACGGTGACGGCCAATGCCCGAACCCAGATCAATAACCTTTTTCAGACCCAGCAACAAAAACCCTCGGCCAAAATTGAATTTAAGCGCCAGAGCATTCCCGGAACCTACGACCCTCAGGAACTTCTCAAGGATCCCGACGCCAATCCGGGTTTGGCCTATGAAGGGGAGTCGAGCGTCAGCTACCTCGGTACGCAATGGAGCCAGGTCTCCACCAATAATGCCGGCTACTCGGCCATCCGCTATGACAGTTACCATCAGTTCCTCTATCCCCGGCAGTATTTCGGATGGCTGAATTTCACTCCGAAGGCCGGAATACGTGGAACGGTCTATACGAGGGATAATTTGGCGCCGGGATACGGGCTGCTCAACAACCAGCAAAACACCACACAAACCCAGCAAGTTTCCTCAAGCTCCCTGACCGACACCTCGCTCTTCCGTTATGTTATCAATGTGGGTGCGGATTTGTCCTATAAAACGTATGCCACTTGGAATGACATCAAACAAAAGGCCATGGGGGTGGACGGTCTTCGTCATATCTTTGAGCCCTTTGTCCAGTTCACCTATATCCCCCAACCCAATGTCCGTCCGACCCAATTTTCCGGCTATGACAATCGGGTGAACTCCACAGAATCCCAGCCTTTGAACCCCACTCTATACAATTCCATCGACTCCCTGGATCAAATGCTGATTGTCCGGCCAGGGCTGATGAACCGGTTGATGACCAAGAGGGATGGTGCTCCCTACGAGCTGGCCAACTGGAAAATATATGGGGATTACCAGCCCATTCGTCCGGATCTCCCTGGCCTCAACACTCCGCTGGCTCAGCTTCCGGAAACCGTGCCCTCCAATTTTCCTGAACTTTACAATCAGTTGAATGTGATGCCGGTTCCTTGGTGGACGGCGTCGGTGGGCGCCACCACCTCCGTCAGTAGCAACGGCTTCAATTCATTGAATTTGGGTAGTACCTGGCAAATTATTCCGGCCCTTCAGGTGCAGTTAGGCTATTCTTTTTTGGAGCAGTTTTCTTATGTGGACGCTCTGAATAACAACGTGCTGACGGACAATCAGAGCCAGCTTTTCAACGGCAGTGCGAATTATCGTCTGAACGAAAGCTGGTTCTTCAATGCGGGAGTTACCTATTCGATGAATCCCGGACTACTTCAAGGGGTGAATGCGGGAATTTACCGGGATATCGGGGCTTGGATTTTGGGAGCTCAGTTTGGGCAGCGAAACAATCAAGGGGCTCCCTCCGAGACGGTGCTCTTGGCGACCATGACCCTGAAGGCGTTTCCCGAATTGCCGTTGGGTTTCAACCAGAATCCGACCAGTTCCGGGGTGAGTGTCGGAGGAGTTCAGCAGGGAGTTGGCGGGGGATACCGGGGCAACTAGCTTCAGGGTTGATTTGAACTCGCGCGTCACAGTTGTCCTTGGTCTTCAGTGGGGAGATGAGGGGAAGGGAAAAATTCTGGATGTCATGGCCTCGGAGGCTGATTGGGTGCTGCGGGCCCAAGGAGGCAACAATGCCGGCCACACGGTGGAAATCGGAAAAGAGAAGTACGTGCTGCATTTGGTGCCTTCCGGCATTTTGCGATCCAAGGTTTCCTGTCTCATTGCCGGTGGGGCAGTGGTGGATCCTGCCAGCCTCATTCAGGAGATTGAAGGTTTGACCCGGCGTGGGATCCTGACCCGCAAGCGGCTCTTTTTGGCGGCCCAAGCGCACCTGGTCCTCCCCATTCATCGGGCCATCGACCAGGGATCAGAAAAGAAAAGGGGCAGCAGCAAGATTGGAACCACGGGAAGGGGAATTGGTCCCGCGTATTCCGACAAGGCCGCCCGCATCGGATTGCGGGCAGGGGAGTTGGCCTTGCCCTCCCGTGAATTGGCCAAAAGAATTCGGGACCGGGTCGAGGCCCACAACCGGGCAGCCCCGGTGCAAGGTTGGGTAAAAATTTCCTCCGTGGAGACGATCCGTGAGATGAACCGGGCGGCTCGGTTCCTGCGCCCCTATCTTGCAGACGGGGTTTCGATGGCGCATCGGGCCGTGGCTTCCGGTAAAAGAATTTTGATTGAAGGGGCCCAGGGGACTTTTCTGGATGTGGATCATGGGACCTATCCTTTTGTCACCAGCTCCCACTGCACGGCGGGTGGAGCTTGCACGGGGACGGGGGTGCCGCCTACGGCCATTCGGCGGGTGGTGGGAGTGTTGAAGGCCTACACCACGCGGGTGGGGGGCGGACCTTTTGTAACGGAGGACGGATCCTTGGGCCATCTTTTGCACGGCATGGGCAGGGAGTTTGGCTCCACCACCGGCCGGGCCAGGCGTTGCGGTTGGTTTGACGCCGTGTTGGTACGTCGGGCGGTGCAGCTCAACGGGGTGACCGAAATGGCCATGACCAATCTGGATGGTCTGGACGGTTTGGAAAAAATTCCCGTCTGTGTGGGATATCGGTTGCGCAACAAAATCCTACGGGAACCCCCGGTGGAATCCTCCGACTGGGCCAAATGCCGTCCCGTTTACCGAATGTTCGAGGGTTGGTGTGAGCCCACGACGGAGGCCCGCCATTGGAAGGATTTGCCGAAGAAAGCCCGGACCTATCTTTCCGCAATTGCCGAAATGGTGGGGGCTCCCTTGGGGATTATCTCGGTGGGGGCGGGGCGCGAGCAGACTTTCCGCCATGGGTAAAACTGGGGCGGCATCGGCAGTTCCCCGTCACGTCGCCATCATCATGGATGGCAACGGTCGTTGGGCCCAGCAGCACCACCTTCCCCGGCTGAGTGGGCACGAAGCGGGAAGAAAGTCCGTTAAGCAGGTGGTGCAGGCGGCCATCGATCATGGAGTGCAATATCTGACTTTGTACGCTTTTTCCGTGGAAAATTGGCAACGGCCTCGTGAAGAAGTTCAGGGACTGATGGGACTTTTGCGTGGGGTGATTCGTGAGGAACTCAGTGAGATGGGAAAGGAGGGGATCCGACTCCGGACGATCGGACGTCGGCAGGATCTTCCGGCAGCGGTGCGGGAAGAATTGGAGGCAGCCATCGAAAAAACCAAACAGAACACGCGGCTCGATCTGATTTTGGCCCTGAGCTACGGATCGCGGGTGGAAATTACTGAGGCGGTGCAATCCATCGCCCGGGAGGTCAAAGCGGGTGTCCTCGACCCAGAGGGCATCCAGGAGGAGACCTTGTCCGCGTATCTCTATACCAAGGATATTCCGGATCCCGATCTGTTGATCCGAACCAGCGGCGAAATGCGGGTAAGTAATTTTCTGCTTTGGCAGATTTCGTATGCCGAGATTTACGTCACCCCTGTCCTTTGGCCGAACTTCGGCAAAAAAGAGTTCGCGGATGCCCTAGGGGACTATGCCCGGCGGGAACGTCGGTTTGGAGGGTTGTAAAATGTTTGGGTGGCGTCTTCTTTCCTCGTTGGTCCTGTGGAGTCTGGTCATTGCCTTGGTGGCCTTGCGGTATACCAACGGGGTTTTTCTTCTCATCGCGGTCGTGGGAGTTGCGGCCCAGAGGGAATTTTATCTCTCACAGAGAGCAGCGGGGCGAACGGTATTTCTCAAGACCGGCCTATTGGCCGGAGCTCTTTTGTATATCGCGACTTTCATCGCCGTGGGTTCTCCTTACGGAAAACTTCCCATCACGTTCACGGGGGAAGCGGTTCTCATTCTTCTGGTGATTTTGGGTGCGCTGACCCGCAGGGTGTTTGAGGCCAAGATCGAGGGGGCCACCGAAGCCATGGCTCTGACCCTTTTTGGGTTCTTTTATGTTCCTTATCTCCTCAATTACGCGATCAAGATCCTTTTTTGTGTGCCGGGAGGTGCTGGGATACCTCTTTTGGCCTTTGCCGTGGCGATCACCAAATTGACCGATATTGGTGCCTACATCGCCGGGACGCTCTTGGGCCGGCATAAGCTCAGCCCATTGATCAGTCCCAAGAAAACCTGGGAAGGGTTGGTGGGCGGGGTGGTGATGGCCCTGTTGGCGAGCGTGGGGTTGGTGAAATTGTTTCCACAGGCTTTGGGAAGTCTGACGGGCATCCATGCCTGGATTCTCGGTTTGGTTCTCTCCGGGGTTAGCGTGATCGGCGACCTGGGTGAGTCGGTGGTGAAGCGGGACGCCCACGTGAAAGATTCCGGAAGTTTCATTCCAGGGATCGGGGGAGCCCTGGACCTGGTGGATAGTCTCTTATTCAGCCTTCCGGTTTTCTACGGGTACCTCGTTTTGACAGGGAGAGTATGAAGCGGGTCATTCTTTTGGGCTCCAGTGGTTCGATTGGGGAAAGCACCTGCAAGGTGGCGAGAGCTTTGCCGGACAAAATGAAAATCGTCGGCTTGGGAGTGGCCAAGAGCACGGCCCGAGTTCTCGAACAGGCCAAGGAGTTCGGGGTAGGGTCCGTGGCGGTCTCCGATTCCCAGGCTGCGGAAAAAATCAAAAAGGATATCCCTTCCGGCACCAAGTTTTATCCCGGAGCCGAGGGATTGACCCGGATGGTGGAGGAGACGGAAGCAGACATGGTCCTGGTGGCGATCGTCGGCACGGCCGGTCTGGCCCCGGCTTTGGCGGCGCTTAGGACGGGAAAGGATCTGGCGGTAGCCAGCAAGGAGATCCTGGTCTTGGCCGGCTCGGCGGTCATGGCCGAGGCCAAGAAAAGAAAAAAACAGGTTCTACCGGTCGACAGCGAACACAACGCCATCTTCCAATGTCTGCAGGGTGCGGATGAAAAGGGGGTGAGAAAAATCATCCTGACCGCTTCGGGCGGCCCCTTCCGCAAGAGCAGTGCGGCGGAAATGGAGAAGGTCACGGTGGCGCAAGCGCTCAAGCATCCCACTTGGTCGATGGGGAAAAAGATCACCATCGATTCGGCCACCATGTTCAACAAGGGATTGGAGATGATTGAAGCCCATTGGCTCTTTGGGCTACCCATGAGTCAGGTCGACGTGGTGGTGCATCCCCAAAGTATCGTTCACTCCATGGTGGAGTTTGTGGACGGGTCGGTCCTGGCCCAACTCAGCGTCACCGATATGTGCTTCCCGATTCAGTATGCAGTGACCTACCCGGAGCGGTTGCCCAGCGGGTTACCTCCTTTGGATCTGCCTAAACTGGGGAGCCTGACGTTTGAGTCGCCCGATGAAAAACGGTTTCCGGCATTGCGGTTGGCCCGGGAGGCCGGTGAGCAGGGGGGGACGTTGCCCGGGGTATTCAACGCGGCCAACGAGGTGGCCGTGGAAGCTTTTCTTGAAGAGCGCATTTCTTTCCCGAAGATCTGGCAAATGGTGGAAACGGTTATGCAAGCTCATCGAAGTGAAAAAAACCCGGGATTGGAGGCGATTGTCGCCGCGGACCAATGGGCCAGGTCGGAGGCCCGCAAGTCCCTGGGCCAAGGGAAGCATTGATGAACCTGCCTTGGGGTGAGATTTTTACCGTGGTCGGGACCCTGCTTTTGGCCCTTTTTCTCTTTGGATCCACGGTAGCCGCCCACGAATTCGGGCACTATTTGGCCGCCCGAAAAATGGGGCTGGTGGTCGAGCGCTTCGCCATCGGTTTCGGGCCCAAGATTTATGGAAAAGTAATTGATGGGGTGGAGTGGCAGTTGAACCTGCTTCCTCTGGGGGGATTCGTGCAGTTGCCCCAGATGAGTCCTGCGGAGGCCATTGAGGGCAAAGCGGCCAAGGAGATGAAGAATTTGCCGCCGGCTTCGCCGAAAGCCAAAATCATCACCGCTCTGGCGGGGCCGGTGGCCAGTTTGGCGCTCGGGGTCCTTTGCTCCATCGAAAGTTGGATCGGCGGGGTTCCCACCAACATGATTTACCGGACCACCACGATTGGATGGGTGGAACCGGGGTCGCCAGCGGCCAAGGCGGGGGTTCTTCCGGGGGACCGGATTCTGGCCATCGACGGACAACGACCGGACCGGTGGGCGGGTCGCCCCGGAGCCGTGGTGGAGAGCATTCTTCTGGGAACGGATCACGAAATTCTTTTGGAACTCGACCGGAACCAGCATGAAATCGTCACCGTCCGGATCACGCCGGAACGGGATCAGGAGATGGAGGGCCTACGGAAGCTGGGATTCGAAATGTATCCGGCACAGACCGCCGTGGTGAACAAGGTGATTGATAGCGGTCCGGCTAAGCGTGCCGGAATCCGCCCGGGCGATATCGTCCGATCGGTCAACGGAACCAAGGTTTGGAACCCCGCCGCGGTCAAAGCAGCGGTCGATTCCGGCCGGGAGTTTTTGGATCTGGGAATCGAGGATGCCAAAGGCAAAACCAGGACGATTCGGATCCGTCCGGAAAGGGCCATGAATCGCCAGGAGCGGATGATCGGGGTCGTCTGGAAGCCCAACGAGATTCAGATCACCCACCCCAATCCTTTCGAGCAGATCGGCTCTGCGGCCGGCATGGTGTTTCGGACGCTCAACGCGCTGGTTTCACCCGCCTCGAGCGTGGGGGTGAAGCATTTGAGTGGTCCCTTGGGAATCTTTGAGCGACTGGTTTCCCTGCTGCAGACCGATCCACGCCTGGTGATTTACTTCAGCGTGATCCTCAATGTGAATCTGGCCGTGCTGAATCTTCTGCCCATCCCGGTACTGGACGGCGGGCACATCATGTTCTCCTTGATCGAGGCCTTCCGGCGTCGCCAACTGCAGGCCAAGACCATCGAGCGGATCCAGACGGCTTTCGTCATTCTTCTGGCGGGTTTTTTTGTCCTGGTGACCTACCATGATTCCATGCGCCTGAAAAAACGCATGCAACGCCCCACAGAGAGTGCCGAATTGCCGGTCTTCCGCAAAAGCGGGGAGGGGAAATGAAGTCTTATTGCGCCAGTTCGTTTCGTTATGCCCGCCGGGTCACCCGGGAGGTCAAGGTGGGGAAGGTGGGGATCGGGGGGGGCAATCCCATCCGGGTGCAAAGCATGATCACCTGCGACACGATGGATACGGCCGCATGCGTCAAACAGACCTTGGATTTGGTCAAGGTGGGCTGCGAGATCGTTCGCATCACCGCTCCAACGGTGAAAGACGCGGCCAATCTCCGAAACATCAAGCAAGAGCTGGCGGCGGTCGATTGTGATGTGCCCATCGTGGCCGACATTCACTTCAAACCGGATGCGGCCATGGAGGCTGCGCAGTGGGTGGACAAGATCCGGATCAATCCGGGCAACTTTGCCGACAAAAAGAAGTTCGCCGTGCGCGAGTATACGGACGACCAGTACGCGGAAGAATTGGCCCGCATCGAGGAGACTTTCACTCCGCTGGTAAAGTTGCTGATCGAACGGAAGCTGGCGCTGCGAATCGGCACCAATCACGGCTCCTTGTCGGATCGGATTATGAACCGTTATGGGGATACGCCCCACGGCATGGTCGAGAGTGCCCTCGAGTTCGCCCGCATTGCCCGGAAATTGAATTTTCACAACTTCCTATTTTCCATGAAGTCCTCAAATCCCAAGGTGATGATCGAGGCCTATCGTCTGCTGACGGTGGCCTTGGCGAAGGAGGGGCCCGACTGGAACTATCCTTTGCACCTTGGGGTGACCGAAGCCGGGGATGGCGAGGACGGAAGAATCAAGAGTGCCATCGGCATCGGATCCCTTCTTCTCGATGGGCTGGGGGATACCATCCGGGTAAGCCTAACGGAGGATAGCGTGCACGAGATTCCCGTCGGTCGAGCCTTGGTGAAATACCTGGAGGAGAGGGCGAAGGGGAGTTTTGATGCCGAGGCCAAGCTTTCCTACGATCCGTTCAGCTTTACCAAGCGGGCATCCCAAAAACTGATCGTCCATGGCATCGCAGTGGGTGGAGAAGAGCCACCGCGGGTATTCGTCTCCGCCAAGGTCGAGGAGGCACTACGTCCTAGAAAAGCCCAGCTCGGCGACTTGGCTCCGGAGTTGGTGCATGAGCAGACCCCTTTGATTGAAGTCGATCCCCGGAACGAGGCGGAGGTGAAGGCGTTGGAGGCGAAAAAAGAGCCCACTTTGGTGGCTTTGAAGGATGGGCTGGAGATAAATCCAGTCTCCGGCACGCGGCTGTTGGCGGCGAAAATTCCGGCCCGTCATCCGATTGTGCTCAAAGATACCCTTAAGCCGTTGGAATCCGAAGGAGGGCTCTCCGGCTTGATCCGGGCGGCGGTGCATATCGGGGCGTTGCTCTGTGACGGAATCGGGGACGCCATCCTGGTTCGGGGAGAACCGGCTCCGGGCGCCTGCCTCCGGTTGGGGTTCAATATTCTTCAGGCGGCAGGAAGCCGAATCTTCAAGACCGACTACGTGGCCTGTCCCTCCTGCGGACGAACCCTTTTCGATCTACAGAGCACAACGGCCAAAATTAAGGCGGCCACCCAGCACCTCAAGGGGGTCAAGATTGCGGTCATGGGGTGCATCGTCAACGGGCCGGGGGAGATGGCGGATGCAGACTTTGGCTACGTCGGCGGCGCTCCGGGAAAAATCAATCTCTACGTTGGGAAAACCCCCGTGAAGTTTAATATTCCGGAAGCGGAGGCGGTGGATCGGTTAAAAGATCTGATTCGGGAGCACGGCAAGTGGGTGGATGCGCCGGCTTCCCCAGTCACCGTTTAATCTTATTTTTTCCCTGGGTAGGGCCCGAGGTCCCGGCGGGCCGCTGACAACTTTTTCGGCGTGCCCAGAGGTCAGGCCCTACCGAATCTTTAACCCAGGAGTTTGAGTAACGCGGCATGGGTTTTTGGGCGGCGGTGGGAGATATCGTCCAAAAGGGAGCGGGCGGATCGACGTGGGTCGTCGGCACCGAGTTGTTTGAGAACGGCCCGTTCAAAGCGTTCCACCAGCTTGCGGTGGGGGTCTTTCTTTTCCAGCCAGGCCAAAGCCAGTCGCAGGAGCGCATGTAACGATTCCAGATCGGAGTCGGGCTCGACGGACTGTTCGATGGTTTGGGCGAAATAGGTGGCGGCCAAAAAGCGGGCATAGGATTGGCGCAAACCAGCATGGGTTTCCTTCACCCGGGCCTCCTTAAGGTGATGCAAGGTGGTGCGACGCGAGGGTTCCCAAGTGATCTCGCATTCATGAAAAAGGTCCAGATGTCCTTTGAGGGGGCTACCCGGTTTGGCCGCACCCCGGGCTAAGGTTCGAACCACTCCATGGCGACGAGTCAACCAAGCAGCCAAAAGGCTGGTCTCCCCCTGACGGCGCAGATGGAACAGAACACCCTCATCCTGAAGTGGTTGGCTCAAGTGGGGTACTCTACCAGACCCCGCAACCCGGGAAGATAAGAGGGATGACTCAGGGGGGTAAAATGTGTAGAAAGTGGGATGCCGACGGCAAGGGAAACCACGGTAGAGCGTGAGGCCAGTCTGACGGGCACCTCCCTGCATAGCGGGGCCAAGGTGAGGTTGACCGTCAAGCCGGCCGGCGCGGGTTTTGGCTATCAGTTCCGGCGCATGGATTTGGCCGATCAGCCCACGATTCCGGCTTTTTTGGAAAAGGTGAAACAGGTGGAACGCGCAACGACCTTGGCGGAGGGAAGCGTGAAGGTCAGCACGGTGGAGCATCTTCTATCCGCCTTGCGCGGGCTGGAGATCGATAACGCCCTCATCGAGCTGGATGCGAACGAGCCGCCCATTGGAGACGGTAGCGCAGCCCCATTTCTCGATCTTTTAGCCAAGGCGGGTCGCAAGGAGCTGGAGGCACCGCGTTCCGTTTTTCAGATCAAGGAGCCCGTTTGGGTTACGGCCCCGGACGGTGGCTATATGGCGGCGCTGCCTCATGAGGGCTTTAAAGTTTCCTGCACCAACTCCAATCACACTGCCCACCACACCCAGTTTCTGAGCATCGAGGTGGGGGCAGATAATTATGCCAAGGAGATCGGGCGGGCGCGTACCTTTGTTTTTTACGAGGAGGTGGAGCCTCTTCTGGGTAAGGGATTGATCAAAGGCGGAAGCCTCGAAAACGCCATCGTCATTCGGGGGGAATCGGTGATGAGCAAGGAGCCGATGCGTTATCCCGATGAATTCGTCCGGCATAAGATTCTCGATATCATCGGGGATTTGGCACTCTTCCCGCTCCCCATTCGTGGACACATCCTGGCGGCCAAACCCAGTCACGGGTTGAACCTTCAGTTCGCCAAGGCCCTGCTTAAGGCCTACCGGGCCTATCAATCCTCTCTCATGCCGGTGGAGAATGTTCCCGTGGGGGAACGGGCGCTGGACATCAACGATGTCATGAAGATCCTTCCGCACCGCTACCCGTTCCTGATGGTGGACCGCGTGTTGCGATTCGAGGGAGACACCAAAGCCGTTGGCCTGAAGACGGTCACCATCAACGAACCCTTTTTCCAGGGGCACTTTCCGGGTCACCCCATCATGCCGGGAGTTTTGCAAATCGAGGCCATGGCGCAGGTAGCCAGCATTCTTCTTCTGCGGAACACGGAAAATGCAGGCAAATTGGGATATTTCATGAGCGTGGATAAGGCGAAGTTCCGTAAGCCGGTCATGCCTGGGGACGCCCTGATGATCCAAGTCGAATTGACTAAGTCCCGTGGGAAGATCGGCAAGGCTTCCGGTCAGTGCCTCGTGAACGGCGAAGTGGTGTCCGAAGCCGAGTTGATGTTTGCGATCATGGATCGCTGAGGAGGGGGCAAGATGGCGGTTCATCCCACGGCGGTGGTCCATCCCAAGGCCAAGGTTCCAGCCTCCGTCGAGGTAGGGCCTTACTGTGTGATCGGGGAGGGAGTGGAGTTGGGCGAAGGCTGTGTTCTGAGGCACCACGTGAATTTGGAAGGGCCGAGCCGGTTCGGGGCCAAAAACATCTTTCACCCCTTTTGCTCCATTGGGGGGAAGACCCAGGACCTCAAGTATCGGGGGGAGCCGACCTATCTGGAGGTCGGGGACGAAAATAATTTCCGGGAGTTTGTCACCGTCAACCGGGGTACGAGTCCGGAGGAAAAAACCGTTCTCGGAAACCGGAATCATTTTTTGGCCTACGCCCACATCGCCCACAATTGTGTCGTGGGCAACGACTGTATCTTTTCGAACAACGGGACGTTGGCGGGACATGTGACCGTGGGGAATTTCGCCGTGATTGGCGGGCTATCCGCCGTGCACCAGTTTTGCCGGATCGGCAACCATGCGATGGTAGGGGGATGTACCAAGGTGGTGCAGGACGTTCCCCCTTTCATGATCGCCGATGGCAATCCGGCGATTGTCCGCTCGGTGAATTTGACCGGTTTGCAAAGGAAGGGTTTTTCCGAGGAGGCCATCCGAGGGCTGAAAGACGCCCTCAAGGTACTGCTGAACCCCAAGTACAATCTCTCCCAGGCCCGGGAATATCTGGCGGAGAAGGGGCCCAAGACGACCGAGGTGGAGGAACTGCTGGTGTTTTTAAAGACGTCCGAACGCGGTGTGGTGCTGCGCTAAATCTGCGGGACTTCCCCGATCAGACCGCCCGCTTGGGACCGGCCAAAGAACTCTTTCAATCCGGCTTTTCCTCGAGGGCCGAAATCCAGCGTCAGATCGTTGACATACATGCCGATAAACTTGTCGGTTCGTTTTTCATCCATGCCCCGGCTCAGGGGGAGGGCATGGCGGACGCCGGCTTGCCGGTGGTCGAGGGCGTAGCGGACGCTCTCGCGCAGAGTTTCGGTCACATCGGAGATGGTTTTTGGACCCAACCCCCGGCGGACAACGTTGCCCCCCAAGGGAAGAGGCAGGCCCTGGGTCTCCCGGGCCCACCATGTCCCCAGATCCTCGCAAAGGGTGAAGCCCTCTTCCTGATAGGTGAGTTGGCCTTCGTGGATAATCAGGCCCGCGTCCACTTTTCCATCCAGAATCGCCTGCTGAATCAGGTCGAAGGGGATGTTGATGGCCTGAAAGGAGCCGTGGGGAAGGCCGAGATAAAGTTGGAGGGTGAGGTAGGCGCTGGTGAGAAGACCGGGAATGCCGATACGCAGCTTTTTCATCTCCTCCCGTGAATATTTCTTTTTGGCCACGAGGCAGGGGCCGTACCCGTCCCCAAAGCTCGCTCCGCAGGGTAGGAGAGCGTAGCGGTCGCTGATCTTGGTGTAGGCGTGAAAGGAAACGGCGGAGACGTCCAGCTCATTGGCTTGGCAACGGCGGTTCAGCGTTTCGATGTCCTGCAGGACATGGTCGTAGTCGTGGCCACGGAGATTCACCAGGTTTTTCGCCATGGCATAGAACATGAAAGCGTCGTCAGCATCCGGAGAGTGGCCCAAAAGAAGTTTCATACGGGAATCCCATAAGCCTATAGGCTATCGGCTTCAGCCTACAGGAGTTTTGTCAGTGAAGGTTTTAGTTGTAATCGTCCTTGGTCACGGAGGCGGCTTCGCGGGAGCCGAGGATCTCCGCCTGTTTTTTGACCAAAGGGGTGGACTCATCAAAGCGGTAAGCGTGGCAGTTGGGGCAAAGGAGGGCTTTTTTTAGGACGATGCTCCCGCATCCTTCGCAGACCTTGTAGTCCGAGGGTTTGGCCAAGATCTTGGCGGCGGCACTGGCACGATCCGGGGCAGCTCCCATGGACGGAAGGTACGGATTCACCACCTTTCGGCAAGAGCTTCGCGAGGAGGGCAAAAACGGATAGGATCGGGGGATGTCGGGAAAATCAAGCCGGATTTCCGTTTTATGGGAGGGGGTAGACCCGAGAGGGCGGGATGTGCGGTATGCCGCCTACTTTCACCATTTTAACCGGGGGGACTATTACGAGGCCCATGATGTGCTGGAATCCCTTTGGCTGGAGCAGGGAAGACAGGCCCAAGGAGCGGCATTTTATCAGGGGCTGATTCAGTTGGCCGGGGGTTTCGTCCATTTGCGCAAGCACTTCGAGAATCCCACCCACCGGGTCCATGGCCAGCGATTGAGCCCGGCAGCCAGGTTGCTGGCGCTGGCGGAGAGGAATATCCAACCTTACGGACAGAATTGGGAGGGGTTAGAGACCAGACCGGTTTTGAAATTGGCGAGAGAAACGATTGAGCAGCTCGAAACCTGTGAATTTAAGAAAAATCCTTGGGACCCGAGCCTAAGACCGATGATTCAACTGCCTAAACTGGGGTAGGGACCGATATCCCGGCGCGGTCCTTCCTATTCGTCTTTAAGGAGCTTTTTGTCCTTCAGCTCCTTGACGATTTCATCGACTGCCTGCCCGGCCAGACGATCCACCTGCATGGAGTCACGCAGGCCTGAACTTTCCATGATGAGATTCATGCCTTTGGCCATGGGGCTGATGCCCGGACCAGGCGAGACCTTGGCCTTGGCGGAACTGTCGAGAACGAGGAAGGGTTTTCCCCCCGAGGTGGTTGGATCCGAGAGCGATAAAACCATGCCGATCTCCGGATTGTCCTTCATCAGCTTCTTGTTGGGATCGAGATTCACAATGTTGGATTCCAGTTTCCAGCCATCCGCGGGAGGCGCACCCGGGGAAGTCCAGGCTCTCGCGGGGAGGTTTGCAACCTTGAGCTTGTCGATGAGGCTTTTGGTGATGTCGGCTTGAATGTCCTTTAGTTTCTCGGCCTTGTCCTCGTCGTCTCCCTCCATCATTTTGCGGAAAGGCCCTTTGGGAAGGCCGCCTTCCTCTTTTTTCTTGGCATCGGCCACGGCGGCGGGATCGACCTTGACGGGGATCACATAAAGTTGGGCGGGAAGCTTCGTCGGCCAGACCACATCGTTCGGCGGGGCGACTTCGGCTTTTTTTACGGTCTCCTCTTCAGCCAAGCCAACCGAAATCAAGAGCAGGGGAAGCAGGTATTTGGTCATGGGGGACACTAGGATGAAGATGACAAAAAAGCATAGTCGTAAATTAGGTTGGGGACGATCTCCCGACAGATCGCCAAAGAGATTATGGAACTAAAAAATAGCCTGTCCGGAGGTCCGTGCCTGACAAAATTTCAGTCCCGAAAGTTATTGAAGGAAAGAGCGACCGGGAAATCAAGACCCCGAAGGTGGGCGATGGCAGACTGGAGGTCATCCCGGCTCTTTCCCGAGACCCGGACTTTGCCTCCTTCAATGGCCGCCTGGAGTTTGAGGCCGGAGGAGCGGACGGATTGGCTGACTGCCTTGGCGTTTTCTCCAGAGAGACCCTGCTTTAGATGAATTTCCTGTCGGGCCCGTCCGACGGAGGAAAGTTCGGCCTCCTTGGGTTCCAGATTTTTAAGAGGGACCCCGCGTTTGGCCAGCTTGCCCATGACAATCTCCCGGAGAGCATCGAGTTTGAACTGGTCATTGGCCGAGAGCACCAACTTGTCCTTTTCCTCGGCGATTTCCCACGGCACCCCCTTAAAGTCGAAACGACTGGCCAGCTCCTTGCGGGCCATGAGCAGGGCGTTGCTCAGTTCGGACATGTTAATTTCGGAAACCACGTCGAAGGAGGGCATCGCAGTTAGTTTAAGATTAAGTTGAAGTTTAAGTAAGCGGGAAGATTGAGGGGGTTAGCGATTTAGCCATTAGTCATGTAGGGAAGCGGTCAACTTGGAGTTTCCTTCATTATTAAAGACTAATCCCCTAAGAGCCTTAAGAAAATTTAGGGCCGCTACTTCCCTGTCTGAATATCCAAGTTGCCGTCCTTGTAACCCAAGCTGAGGGTGGAGCCGTCGGGAATGTCGCCGGAGAGGAGTTTGCGGGAAAGGCGGGTTTCCACCTCTCTTTGCAGGAAGCGCTTGAGTGGACGGGCTCCGTAAACCGGGTCGTACCCCTCGCGGGCGATGTGTTCACGGGCGGCATCGCTCAGATTCAAGGTGAGGCGGCGTTCCGCCAAACGGTGGCGGAGCTGGCCGAGCAGTAGATCCACGATCTTTTTAATTTCTTCAAGGGTGAGGGGCTTAAAGAGAACGATTTCGTCGACCCGATTGAGAAACTCAGGCCGGAAATGTTTCCGCAATTCGCCCATGACCGATTTCCGGGTCTTTTCGGTGATCTCCCCTTTGGAATCCAGGCCCTCCATCAGCAGAGGGGAGCCAATGTTCGAGGTCATGATGATCAGGGTGTTTTTAAAATCCACGGTTCGGCCCTGACTGTCGGTTAGGCGGCCGTCATCCAGGATTTGGAGGAAGGTGTTGAAGACATCTGCGTGTGCCTTCTCAATTTCGTCGAAAAGAATGACACAGTAAGGACGGCGCCTGACCGCCTCCGTCAGTTGGCCGCCCTCTTCATATCCCACGTAGCCAGGAGGGGCTCCGATCAGGCGGGAGACGGCGTGCTTCTCCATGTATTCCGACATGTCGATGCGGACCATGGCGTCCTCGCTGTCAAAGAGGGTCGCCGCCAAAGCCCTGGCGAGTTCGGTTTTGCCCACTCCGGTTGGTCCGAGGAATAGAAAGGAACCGATAGGGCGTTTGGGGTCTTTGAGCCCCGAGCGGGCCCGCACCACGGCATCGGCCACGGCCTGCACGGCCTCATCCTGCCCGATAACCCGTTCGTGGAGGATTTTGTCGAGGCGCAGGAGCTTGTCCCGTTCTCCCTCGAGAAGACGGGTGACGGGAATTCCGGTCCAACGGGAGACGACTTCGCCGACTTCCTCCGCCGTGACTTCTTCGCGAACCAGCCGAGCTTTGCCGGGTTTGGACTTTTTTTCCTCCCCAGCGGTCTCGGCATCCTTGAGTTTTTTCTCCAACTCAGGAAGTTTGCCGTACTGCAGTTCGGCCACTTTATTGAGGTCGTAGGCCCGCTGGGCGGTTTCAATCTGTTGGCGGATTTTGTCGATCTCCTCCCGAATCTTGCGGGAGGATTCGACCCCTCCGCGTTCGGCCTGCCATTGGGCCTGCAGGGTGTCCCGTTTGGATTTGAGGTCGGCCAACTCCTTTTCAAGAGTCTTCAACCGTTCCTTGGAGGCGGTGTCCTTCTCTTTCTTGAGGGCTTCCCGCTCGATTTCGAGTTGGAGGATGCGGCGTTGGAGGTTTTCCAACTCCTCCGGCATGGATTCGATCTCCGTGCGAAGCTTGGCGGCGGCTTCGTCGATCAGATCGATGGCCTTGTCTGGGAGAAAACGGTCGGTGATGTAGCGGTTCGAGAGAGTGGCCGCGGCCACCAAAGCGGCGTCCTGAATGCGCACCCCGTGGTGGACCTCGTACCGCTCCCGCAGGCCCCGGAGAATGGAGATGGTGTCCTCCACGGACGGTTCCTCGACAAAGACCGGCTGAAAGCGCCGCTCGAGGGCGGCGTCCTTTTCGATGTATTTACGGTATTCGTCCAGGGTGGTGGCCCCGATGCAGTGTAGTTCGCCCCGGGCGAGCATGGGTTTCAGCATGTTGCCCGCGTCCATGGCTCCCTCGGCCTTACCGGCACCGACGATGGTGTGGATTTCGTCGATGAAGAGGATAATGGAGCCTTCGGCCTTGGAGACCTCGGTGAGAACGGCTTTCAGTCGCTCCTCGAACTCCCCACGAAACTTGGCTCCGGCCACCAAGGCGCCCAGGTCCAGGGCCACAATCCGCTTTTCTTTTAAGCTTTCTGGAACGTCTCCGGCAACGATACGTCGGGCCAGACCCTCCACGATGGCGGTTTTTCCCACCCCGGGTTCCCCGATGAGTACGGGGTTGTTTTTCGTGCGGCGGGAAAGGACCTGAACGGTGCGGCGGATTTCCTGGTCTCGACCGATGACGGGATCGAGCTTGCCCTGGCGGGCCAAGCGGGTGAGGTCGCGGCCGTATTTTTCCAGGGACTCATAGGTGGCTTCCGGGTTGGCCGAAGTGACTCGCTGGCCTCCGCGAACCGTTTGCAGGGTGGAGAGTAGTTTATCCTTGGTGATCTGGAACTCCTTCAGAACCTTGGCCGCACCGGTGTGGGACTCTTCGCCCAAGGCAGCGAGGAGAAGGTGTTCCACGCTGATATATTCATCTTTGAGTTTTTCCGCGGCCTCGGCCGCGCGACCTAGGAGGGACTGGAAGCGGGGGGTGACATAAACTCCGCCGGGAGAGGTGCCCGGGCCGGAAACCTTGGGGAGGCGGGCAATTTCTGATTCCAGTCGTTCGGCAAATCGGGCGGGTTGCGCCCCCAGTTTTTCCAGGAGCCGGGGGATGAGCCCGTCCTCCTGTGTAGCTAGGGCGTGAAGGAGGTGCTCGACCTCAACGGCCTGATGCCCTTGTTTGGCCGCCTCTGCTTGGGCCGAGGCGACAGCCTTTTGTGCGTTTTCCGTTAGTTTATTTAAATCCACCAATTGGAATTATCGGTCCGAGCCGCACGGCGGGCGAGGAGATACCGTGCATGGAAAGGAGTGCGGAATCAGCCTGCAGAAACCAAATGGCCTCGGGAAAATGAGACCATGGACTGATCGGAAGCCTCGTGCCACTGGGTCGCAGGCTGGGTCTCGGCATGGAGATTTTGTCCTGCCAGAAGGGTGTGCAGGACGCCGACCCCGTCGAAGTAGAAGCTGTTTTGATTGGTGGCAAGATGCTGAAAAAAGGCGTCCAGGTTTTCACTGGAGGCAAGCGTCCAGAGTTTTTTCTCCCAGCTCGCCACTTGGGCACGAACCTTGGGGTCGGCGGCAAAAGGGTGCTGGAATCGGGGTCCCACGTGGCACCCATCGATGCTGGCCACCCAGGCGGTCCCGGCATCGTCGGAAGCCTTGGCCAAGGCATGAGCAAAAAGAGTTTCCGGAGACTCTGCGGCAGGCGGCGCTCCTGCTTCCACCGCCGATTGGAATCCCCCGCAAAGAATCGGAAGAATGGTGAAAGACTTTCCCGGAAAGAACAGATCGCGAATGGCCTGCAACCAGATGACAACGAATTCGATGGAGTGTTCCCCCTGAAAGCCCCGGGACTCCCGTCCGATGGGGGAGGGGCAGCGGGTGGCGATTTTGGCAAAGAGGTCGGTGTCGGCGTTCACCTTTCCGAGGGGGGTCTGAAAGCCGGCGGGAAGGCAGGCGAGTTCGCTGGGACAGCGGTGCCCGACCCCCAAGATGACCACACGGGAGGGAAACCATTTTCGGTCACGCCAAAGGGCATAGGTTTGGGCGTAGAGATCGAGGTTCACCCGAAAATCGATGTGGGGGACGATCGGTCGGCGATCTTCGTGGGGATCGCCCTTGAAGGGTCGGACCTTTTTCAGTGCTTGGTCAAAATAAGCCAAGGCCTCCCTGGGATCGGCAGGGTAGCAGGAGCCGGCACAGCGTGCCGTCAGCTGGGTCGGTTGGGGAGTCAGGCCTTGGGCAGGAGGGCCTCTACGGCCTTCCAGTCGACAAAGTTGAGGAACTCGTCGATGTAACCCCCGCGGTTCGTGTAGAAGTCCGCGTAGTAGGCGTGCTCGTAGACATCCAGGCCCAAGATCGGGGTTACACCCCAAACCGGGTAGGTGTTCTGGGCGTCGCCGATATAGTTGAAGAGTTTTTTGGTGCCGTGATCATATCCGGTCCACGCCCATCCGCGGGCGGCGATGCCAGTGGCCTTGAGGTCTTTCTTGTAGTTGTCGAACGAGCCGAAGTCCGCGTCGATCTGTTTGGCGACCCTGCCGGCGGGTTGGCCATCGCCCCCAAGGATCGAGAAATAGAGCTCGTGGTTCTTGAGCCCACCCAAGGCGAAGGTGAGATCGACCTTCAGGGCGCGCACGGTGGAATAGATCTGGTTGGCCACCGCGGGATTGGCGGGATCGGGCACACCCATTTTTTCGATTTCAGCGAGGATGCCGTTGCTCTTGTTGACGTAACCCGTGTAGAGCTTGAGGTGCTCTTCGTGAGTTTTGTCAGAAATTTTTCCGGTTTTTCCCTTCACTTTAGCGAGGAGGGATTCTTGTTGGTTGGGATAGGTGTGGGCCATGGGGAGATTATTGGTTAGGAAGTATGGGGCGTCAATGCGGCGAGGCCTGGTAGGGGCGAGCAGCTTTGCTGCTTGCCCGATCCAAAAGCTGAAACTTGAGGGCTAAATTCATCCATCGGACGAGCAGCCAAGCTGCTCATCCCTACCGAACCATGGAACGCGCGGCGGAGGCAACGATGGCGTGGGAGACGCCAGCCCCATGGGCAAGTTTTCGGCAGTCGGCATCTTCGGGATGAATCTGGACAAGCTTTTCCCCCTCCCAGCCCAGTTTGACGCGAACGGGGCCGAAAGGAGTGGTGACCGTTCTCTCTTCCCGGCGGAGCGTGCGACGTTCGACCCGTTCCAATCGGAGCCCGAAGGCCGTGGTTTCGTGAAGAACCAGGGAGGCGAGGCGTTCAGCATCCTTGGGCTGGGCCAAAACGGTGAGGAGTTGGCCGGGCCGGCCCTTTTTCATAATCAGGGGGGAAGCGGCGGCATCGAGAGCACCCTCCGCGAGTAAGCGTTCGATGGCGTGGGCCAGATGCTCGCCGGTGATGTCATCGAGGTGGGTTCGAATTTCCACCACTTGGTCATGGGAGGTTCCGCCGTGGCTGGGGGTGTGTCCCAAAAAGGCCCGCAGGACATTGGGACGATGGGGCAGTTCGCGAGTGCCCAACCCGTAACCGATGCGGTCGGTCACCAAGGAGTCGATCGGGCCGAAGTGGCGGACGGTTTGGGCAAGAATCGCTGCGCCCGTCGGGGTGGTCAGTTCGGCGGGAACCTCGATCTGTCGGAGGGGAATGCCGCGGAGGATTTCGGCGGTCGCCGGGGCGGGGAGGGGGAAATGACCGTGGGCACAATGGATGGAGCCGGTGCCCTCGACCGGGACCGAGGCGGTCACATCCCTGATGCCAAGATGATGGAGGCCCACCGCGGCCACGACGATGTCGACAATGGAGTCAATGGCGCCGACCTCGTGGAAATGGACTTCATCCACGAGCTTGCCGTGGATGCGTGCTTCGGCCTCGGCCACACGGTGGAAGATCTTGAGAGCGGTGTCCCGAACGATGGGCTCGAGGGAGGACTTTTGCAGGAGTTCGCGGATTTGCGCCCAGGAACGACCGTGATCGTGGTCATGATCCCCGTGGTGATGATGGTGGTGGGCATGATCGTGCGGGCTTTCGACGAGGAAGCGGGTACCGGCGATCCCGCCGCGCACTCCGCGCTCGGATCGAAGGGTCATCTTTTCCGGTAGGCGGAGGGCCTGAACGGCTTCCTGAAAAGTGGCCAAGGGAACGCCCAGGTCGAGGAGGGCGGCGGCAAACATGTCCCCGCTGATGCCTGAAGGACAATCCAGATGAAGATGGGTAGGTGACATGGCGAAGAGGATAGATTGACGCAACCAAGGCGAATTTACAGAAAAGAAGATATGACCGACAAGGAAGCCCAAAAGAAAGCGGCGGCGGAGGTGGCGGTCGGAATGGTGCCGAAGGGTTGTTGGCTAGGCGTGGGCACCGGATCGACCACCGGTTACTTTATCCAAGCCCTTAAGAAAGGCTGGGTGAAAGGTGCGGTGCCCAGTTCCGTGGCAACAGAAAAGGCCCTACGGAAGCGGGGAATCCGGGTTTTGCCCCTCAGTCAGGCGAAGAAGGTTTCGGTTTACGTCGATGGGGCCGATGAGGCGGATGCCCGACTGCGTTTGATCAAGGGGGGAGGTGGAGCGTTGACCCGGGAAAAGATCGTGGCCACCGCGGCTAAAAAGTTCATCTGCATTGCGGACGAGGCCAAGCTGGTGAAGCGGTTAGGCAAGTTTCCTGTCCCGGTGGAGATCGTTCCGTTTGCCCGGAGCCAGGTGGCCCAACAGCTGAAAAAACTGGGTGGCCGTCCGGTATGGAGAAAGGGATGCGTCACGGACAACGGAGGGGAGATTTTAGACGTGCACGGGTTGAAGATCCGAGATCCCCTGGGGCTGGAAAAAAAGATCGAGGCTATTCCCGGGGTGATTTGTGCCGGCATCTTTGCCCGGCGGCGGGCCGATCTGTTGTTGTTGGCGACCCCGAGGGGGGTTCGGCAAATCAAAGCCGGCTGAGAAACTCGGTCGTCAGCTGGCGATAGCTGGCGGCGGCGGCCCCGGCGTTGTCGTATTCGTAAATGGTTTTTCCGTGGCTGGGCGCCTCGGCCAGGCGAACGGAGCGTGGAACGATGGTTTGAAAAACCTGATCTTTGAGATGAGTGCGCAGATCTTCGCTAACCTGTTGGCTCAGCCGAGTCCGGGCATCGTACATCGTGAGGACAATGCCGAGAATGGAGAGATGGGGGTTGAGGCCGCCCTGTTTGATCCGCTCGATCAGGCTGAGAATTTTTCCTACACCCTCGAGTGCAAAATATTCGCACTGGACGGGGACGAGGACTTTTTCCGCCGCGACCAGGGCGCTGGTCATCAGAAGACCGACGCTGGGGGGGCAGTCGAGGATCACGAGGTCAAAGGCGGGGTCGTGACGGAGGGGCTCCAGTGCCTCACGGACGCGCAGAAGGGGGTTCTCCAGTCCGGCGAGTTCGATTTCCGCGCCGGCGAGATCCAGTTCCGACGCCAGAATCTGCAGGTTGGCTTGGCGGGCCGGTTGGAGAAGGTCGAGAGCCCTGGCCTGACCCAGAAGTACGGGGTAGAGGCTTTTTCCCGGGGCATGCTCCAAGCCCAGACCGCTGGTGGCGTTGGACTGGGGATCGAGGTCGACCAAAAGTACCCGTCGGCCGGATTCGGCGGCACCGGCCGCCAGATGGATGGCGGTGGTGGTTTTGCCCACCCCTCCCTTCTGATTGACGACGGCTACAATGCGCACAGGAAATGGAAACGGCGGAGGGGGTGGGTTGTCGAGGTCATTCGTTGGATTGGTTCACTTGACCTTTGGTGGGGTCTTCCTATTTTTTAGGATTCGTCATGATCCAAGTTGAGAATTTAACCAAGAGATATGCGGGAGGAGAGGCGGTGCGCGGAATCTCCTTCTCGGTGGAAAAAGGGGAGGTGGTGGGGTTTCTTGGGCCCAACGGGGCGGGCAAATCCACCACCATGCGGATGCTCACGGGGTACCTGCCGGCGACGGACGGCAAAATCGAAATTGCCGGAGCCAAACTTCCCGGGGAGAGCCTGTTGGTGAGACAACGCATCGGCTACATGCCGGAAAATGTGCCCCTGTACCCTGAGATGCGGGTGGAGGAATTTTTGGAATATCGGGGAAGGCTGAAGAGGGTCCCTGGCCGGGAAATCGGGCATCGGGTGGGGTTGGTTCTCGATCAGTGCGGTTTGACGGACGTGCGGGGCAAGATCATTGGAACCCTCTCCAAAGGTTACCGGCAACGCGTGGGCTTGGCGGATGCCCTCATCCACAATCCGGTGTTGCTGATTCTCGACGAGCCGACCGCGGGTTTGGATCCGCATCAGATCCGATCTTTTCGTGAATTGATCAAAGAGCTGGGCAAAGATCGAACGATCCTGCTTTCCACCCATATTCTCTCGGAGGTGGAGATGGTTTGCCGCCGCGCGATCATCATCAATCGGGGCAAGATCGAGGCTTCCGACACTTTGGCCAACCTGGAGAAGCGGGTGCAGGCCGGGGCCTTGCAGATCGAGGTGAAGGCGGATCCGGTGAAGGCGAAGGAGAAGCTGCTGCAACTTCCCGATGTGGCGGTGGTCAACGAATTGGCCAAGGCGGGTGATTGGGTGTTTTTCGAGGTAACGGCTTCCCCGGGCAAAGACATCCGCGGGGAGGTGGATACCCTGATCAAAAAAGAGAACTGGCCTTTGCGGGAGTTCCGCCGGGAGAAGGCCCGGTTGGAGGATGTCTTTGTGGAACTCACCCAGGAGTAAACCATGACGCGCGCTTTTTGGATTTTATGGAAGAGGGAAGCCGGGGCGATCCTGCTGTCGCCGATTGCCTGGGTCCTGCTGACCTGCATGGCTCTGATCAACGGGTTCAGCTTCAGCCAGTGTGTGGCCTATTTAGGGCAAGGGGTGAGGGAATTCACGGTGATGCAGATTTACTTCTATATTTTCCATTTTTGGTTCCTCTTGATCATCCTGGTTCCCGTCCTGACGATGCGGCTTTTTTCGGAGGAATATAAGACCGGAACGATTGAGATGCTGTTGACCGCCCCGGTGCGGGATGGGGATGTGATTCTGGCGAAATTTGCGGGGGCGCTCTCCTTTTACATCCTGCTCTGGCTGCCTTCCCTGGCTGGGTTGGCCATCTTCCAATTGGTTACACGAAACGCCGTCCCGGTGGCTTGGATGCCCTTGGGTCTCTCTTACCTGATGGTGATCCTCGTGGGGATGCTGTATCTCTCGATCGGACTTTTCAGTTCCGTGCTGACCAAAAACCAGGCGGTGGCGGCCATGATCTCCTTCACCATGATCGCCCTTCTCTTTTTCGCCGGATTTCTCAGCTACCTGGTGCGTGATCCGGGTTGGCGCGATGCCCTGACCTATATTTTTACCCTGGAGCAGATGCGCTCCTTCAGCGCCGGTCTCTTTGATTCCCGGGCGGTGGTTTTTTACCTCAGCGGAACGGTCTTTTTTCTCATCCTCACCCAGAGAGTGATGGCTGGGCGCAGACTGAACGGATGAGGACGCGACCATGAGTTCCCGTCCCCTTCCGCCGCCGCTTTCCGAACTCCGCAAGGAGAGGAGGGCCCAGACTTTCAATCATTGGCTGTTCCTGCCGATTCTTTTCTCCCTCCTGCTTGGGGTAAACTACATTGGTTGGAGGCACTACTATCGGGCGGACTTCACGCTCAACAAGTTTCAGGAGCTCTCCGGGCAGACGCTGAACCTGCTGAAAAATCTTCCGGGGGAGATCGTTTTGACGGCTTTTCTGGCCCCGGAACAGGACACCACGGGCAGTCTGATTCAGGACGATGTGCAAAAGCTGATGGAGGAGTACCGCTACCGCTCCGGTGGAAAGATCAAGGTGGAGATTGTGCAGCCTTTTCTGGATTTTCAGACGGCGCAAAAGTTGGCGGAGAAGTTCAAGCTGACGAGCAACGAGAACGTGGTGATCGTGCAGTACGGGGACCGCTCCCGGATTCTGAAGGTGGCCGAGATGGCGGAGGTCGATCCCGGGATGATGATGCAGGGCGGGGCGGCCCGGGTGAAATCTTTCCGGGCGGAAGAAAAGATCTCCTCGGCCATCAGCTCCTTGGTGCAGGGCAAGCCGGCCAAAATTTACGTCACGGAAGGATCCGGGGAATACAATCTCAACACGACCGATCGCGATCCGGGTGGATATTCCCTCCTTTCCGCCAGGTTGGCCTCACAGAATCTTGAGTTGGTCCCGCTGAAGCTGGCGGAGCAGGAGGGAGTCCCTGCGGATGCGGACGCCGTTTTGGTGGCCGGACCGAGGTTTCAGGTGCCGGCGGCTTCGGTGGCCGCCCTGCAAGCCTACGTCGGTAAGCCCGGAAAGATTCTGCTGTTGCTTGATCCGGGAGTTCCGACCGGCCTGGAAAATCTTTTGTCGGAGCATGGGGTAACCGTCGACGGCGATAAAATCTTCCGGAAGGTAGCGGTTTTGAGCACGGCGGGTTTGACCCAAGGATTGAATGATGAGGTCGTGGGGACACGTTTTTCCGATCATCCGGCCATCCGTTGGATCGACAATGTCGGTGGATCCCTCCGTCTGGGGCCCAGTCGTTCCTTGTCGATCAAGCCGGTCAGTGCGGCCTCCACGGTGAAGGCGGAGATGCTCGTTGAGACTTCCGATCGTTACTGGGCGAAGAACTGGCCTTTGGCCGGTGGAAAAAAGAGCGATTTCGTGGAGAATGAGGATCGCAAGGGACCCTTTACCGTAGCGGCGGCCTTGGATGGTTCGGCTCCGGGCGACAAGGGAAAGGAAGCTGTTTCCTTGCGGGCGGTGGTGGTGGGTTCCGCTTCCGCCTTCTCCAACCAGAATATTTCCCCGATGGAGGTGGATTTTATCGTCAATGCCCTGAACTGGATCCTCGGGCGGCAGGAGTCCCTGGGGATTTCCCCTAAGACCCCCAAGGACTTTGCCCTATCGATGGACGAGTCCCAGGAACGGATGATCATGATTGCGGTTCTGGGCGGAATCCCGCTGTTGACCGGGGCCTTGGGCGTTCTGGTCTGGTGGCGGCGCCGGAGTTGATTCCTTTTCCTGCATGAAGACCCGGTCTCTTCTGGTGGCCACCGGATTGCTCCTCCTCATGCTGGGGACCCTGAGTTTTCTGCAGAAGAAGGTTCCGGGAACCGAACGAATGGGCAGGGAGTCCCGGCGTTTGACGGATTTGCCCCTGCGGGAGGCCACCCGGGTGGAGTTGACCGGACCCAAGGGGACGTTTGTTTTCGAAAAAAAGGGGGAAGGCGATTGGCGGATCGAAAAACCCTTACCGACCCAGGCAGACTCGACGGTGGTGGGGAAGTTGCTCTCCGATGTGCAGTTCATGGAGCGTTTGCAAACCGTGCCGCGGAATCGGATCAACGACGGGATGATTCAAACGTTCGGGTTGGGTCAACCCACGCGCACCTTGTCTGTCCGGACAAAGGAGGGCGATTTGAAGCTCGAAGTGGGTCGGGAGACGCCGGTTTCAGGGGGAATCTACACTCGGATCCGGAGTGGGCGGGGTGAAGAGGAGGTGGCCGTGGTGGAAAAGCATTTGGGAGAAGTTTTGGACCGGGATCTGTCGGCTTGGCGGGAAAAGCGGATCTTGCCCCTGATGGTACCGGATGTGCAGGAGTTGCTGCTGCACCAAGGAACCTTGGAGGTGGAGGTCAAAAGAAAAGACGGGGAGTGGACCATGCTCAAGCCGGTGGAAGCTCCCGCGGATCCGACGGCCGTGGCCGGTGTCCTGGGGGAAATCTCCGCCTTGAAAGCGACTTCCTTTGTCTCCGATACGGGGGGAGATTTGGCGCTCTACGGACTCAACGCACCCGCCTTGGCTTTGGAGGTAAAGACGGCCGCGACCAATAAGGTGCTGCAGATCGGGCAGAATGACCCCAAGGAGACGAATCAGGTGTTTGCCCGGGTGGCGGATCAAGCCTCGGTGTTTCTATTGCCCCGGGCCTCTGTCGATTCGTTGGCGAAGCTTTCCGACCGGATCCGTGACAAACGGGTGGTGACTTTTCCTTCCCCCGAGGTGGTGCAATCGGTCGATTTCATCGGGAAGGGCGGAGATTTTCGAATCGAGAGGGAGGGAGAGGGGCGGCGTTGGGCGTTGAAGTCGGCCGGGTCGAATCGTCCGGCTGATACGGAAGCGATCGAGGGATGGATCAAGGCCTTGCACAGCGCCCGGGCCAGCCGTTTCCTTACCACGGAGGATCCGGCCAAGTTGGGATTCATCAAGCCGCGTCAGAGCCTGA
>CAZZMY010000006.1:0-5688 GCA_964655385.1 uncultured Akkermansia sp. | reverse complement strand
CTTACCACGGAGGATCCGGCCAAGTTGGGATTCATCAAGCCGCGTCAGAGCCTGACCTTCACTTGGTCGGCCAAAACAATGCAGGGAACCACGAATCGGACGGAGACATTGAAGATCGGGGATGAGTCCAAAGAGGAGGCTTTTGTCCAAGTCTCGAGCATCTCGGGGGGGATTGCCCTTCCGGCCGAGTTGGTCCGGGGAATCCCCGAGAGTCCGCAAGGTGTGCTGCCCAAGAACATTTTGCCGGAGGGTTTGGGTGAGGTGAAGGGATTGGTCTGGGTTTCGGGGGGCAAGAGGAAGGAGTTTCGGGGGGAGGGAACCATCTGGAAGATGCAAGGTTCCGGCAAGGACTGTCCCGCAGTCTCGGGTTACGTGAGCCGCCTTGAGGGATTGCGGGTGGCCAAATGGATCGCCCCTGCGGGAAAAGCGGAGTTTCTCAAGCCTGAGGCAGAAATCCTGGTGGAGGGTGCCACCGGGCAAAAGGTGAAGTTGGTGCTGGGTAAATCAGCCGCTGATGGAACTGCTCCGCTAAAAATTGAGGGAACCGATCAGACCGGCATTTTGGGGAGGGATGGGGTACAGCAGATCAAGAATTCCCCCGAGTTGCCCTCAGGGGTCGAGCGGTCTTCGGCAACCCAGAGGTGACGATCGGAACGGTTGGGTTAGGCTACCTTCATGAGCCAACCCGTCCCTGAGCCCCGAGCCCGTTTGCGACCTCGGCTTTACGGGGTGGCGCTCTATCTTGTGGCAGGCATTCTGCTTCTGCAGCTGATGTTCTGTTTGTCGGTGTTTTTTCTGCGCCCTTACGCAAACTCCAAAACCCCTGAAGGCATTATCCAAAGTGAGCGGGAACGGGCGGGGCAATGGTGGAGCGGATGGATGAAGTTCCTGCAGTCCCGGGGGCACAAGGGTGCCGTGGAGCCAAGGTCACAAAACAGCGCTCCAAGCAAAGAAGAGCCTAAGTGATGGGCAAGAAGGGGTTCGGAACATGGGTTTGGGCTGCGGCTGCCTTGGTGCTGATCCAGCTTTTGGTTTTGGCTGGTCTTCTGAATCTTCGGCAGCAAGAGATGGATGATTCGCATGAGTGGTCCTTGGATCCCAAAGCGGCGGCCGCCGAGGCTGTGCAGGAACGGGAGTCCCGGGAGGCACTGAAAAATCTGCCCGTTCCCCAGGGAACAGTCCGGTTATCGGTTTCCGCCGCTCAAGCAGCTGCCCCCCAAGCCGAGGATCTTTTAGAGCAAGCCCGGGATCTGCAGAACCGGGGGCAATTGGATCTGGCGGAGAAGATTCTGGGGCAAGCACAGGCCAAAGACCCCGCCAATCCAAGGATTCGAATCGCCTCCGCCCTTTTGGCCGAGGCCCGACAAGATTCGGCTACCGCACTTCAACGGTGGAGAGATCTCATCCGCATGAGTGAGGAGGGAGGATCGATTCGGCGGTTGGCCTTGGCGCGATCCCGGGTGATGGAGGAGCGGGTTCGTTTGGAGCAGGTGGCCAAAACCCGGGAGGAAAACCTAGCCAAGAGTCCGCGCAAACTAGCCTTGGCGGGGGTGGAGGAAAAAAGCGCCGAATCCGGTGGTCGAGCTGTGATTTGGAGGGTTCGGGCGGTCGCTGGCGTGGCGAATCTGGACCCGCGTCAGGTGGTCGTTCGGGTGACATTTTTCGAGCGGGGCCCCGACGGTGTCCTGAAAAAGAGCGATCCCGTTCTCCCACGTTGGGAGCAGGGGCCTCCCCAAAGCGAGAAGGACGGGTTGCGGGCGGTAACGGCCGAGTGCCGGGCAGTCGCGGGGTCGAGCTATGCCGGATACTCCTGGCAGCTTTTTTATCAAGGGGAGTTGCAGGATGAGAGGATCCAGCCGGCCTCGTTGCGCGGAGTTTTACGTGAAATTCCGCGGAGCTGACGGGGCTCGAACCCGCAACCCCCGCCGTGACAGGGCGGTGCTCTGACCAATTGAGCTACAGCTCCAGCAGGGGAAAAACATACCAGTGAAGCGGGCAAGACCAAGTCAGGAATTCTCGGCCGAGGTGGTGGTGGTGGGGAGCGGGATCGGGGGGTTGAGCTTCGCCCTCAAAGCCGCGCGCCACGCCCGGGTGCTTTTGTTGACCAAGAAAAACGCGGTGGAATCGAACACGAACTATGCCCAAGGGGGAATCGCCTGCGTGACCTCGGCAGAGGACTCGGTGGAACTCCATGTGCGGGACACGTTGGCGGCGGGGGCAGGGCTTTGCCGGGAGCAGGTGGTCCGCGAGGTGGTGCGGGATGGGCCCGCCCGGGTGGCGGAATTGGTGGAACTGGGGGTGAGGTTTACCGAGCGGGAAAATGGCGGAGGGCATCTGCCGGATCTCGGCAAGGAAGCGGGGCACAGCAAACGTCGGGTGCTGCATGCCGGCGACATCACCGGCAAGGAGTTGGAGCGGGCCCTGCTAGCGGCGGTGCGGGAATCACCCCGCATCCAAGTGCGGGAGAACATGGTGGCGATCGACCTGATCACCTCCCGGAAAATGAAAAAAAGAGGTCCGGACCGGGTGCTGGGACTTTATGCGTTGGATGGAGCCAGCCACCGGGTGGAGGCGATTTCGGCCAAGATGGTGGTCTTGGCGACGGGCGGATGCGGCAAGTGTTACCTCTACACCACGAATCCGGCCATCGCGACGGGGGATGGCGTGGCCATGGCGTACCGGGCCGGGGTTTCCATCGCCAACATGGAATTTGTGCAGTTTCATCCAACCTGTTTGTTTCACCCCGCTGCACCGACCTTTCTGATTTCCGAGGCGTTGCGGGGAGAGGGCGGGGTGGTGGTGGACGGACGCGGCCGCGATTTCACCCGCCGGGCGGACCCGCGGGGATCGTTGGCCCCGAGAGATATCCTGGCGCGGGCCATCGACGAGGAAATGAAGGAAAGTGGCGACGCCTGTGTCTTTTTGGATATCCGGTCGCGGGGCTCGGAATTTCTGGAAAAGCGATTTCCGGCGATCACTTCGACCCTGCGCGGGTTGGGCATCGACCCGGCCCGGCAACCGATTCCGGTGGTGCCGGCGGCACACTACCAGTGCGGGGGAATTCCGGCGGCGTTGAACGGGGACACCTCCCTGCCGGGGCTTCTGGCTTTGGGGGAAGTGGCCTGCACCGGTCTGCACGGCGCGAACCGGTTGGCGAGCAACTCCCTGCTGGAGGCCCTGGTGATGGCCCATCGGGCGGCGGAGGATTTGCCGGGCAAACTCGCCCGGATTCCCCGGGCGACGAGGGTGCCCAAGTGGAAAGAGGGCAAAGCCCATGACGCGGACGAGTTGGTGGTGATCACCCACAACTGGAAGGAAATCCGGCAGCTGATGTGGGACTATGTGGGGATCGCCCGTACCCGGAAACGGCTGCTCCGCGCCCGGTCCCGGTTGCGTCTTCTCCAGCAGGAAGTGCAGGAGTTTTATTGGGATTTCCGGGTGACAGCGGATTTGTTGGAGCTGAGAAACCTTGCTCTTTGCGCCGCGTTGATTGTGGAGTCTGCCCTGCGCCGACACGAGAGTCGGGGACTTAATGCGAATGCGGATTATCCGGGCTTGGCCAAAACCGCCAAAGACACGGTGATACGGGCCGGGGAGATTTGAAGCTGGGAGATCGTTGGCAGGAAAGCGGTTGGCCCATGCCCCTGCGCTGGAAGCGGGCCGCCCCCGATATCCCATATTCCATCTATGATCTTCAGCTGCGGGCGCGGCTCTGGCGGATAGGATTAGTGAAGCAGGGGATTAACCCGGTTTTTTTCATATCGCTACGGAAGAGCTAAATAGATACTATTACTTTTATGAATAAGAAAACAATTCAGATCGGTTTAGTATTCGTGTTGTTGGTTATGTTTGGTTTTTCTGGGTTTGCTCAACGACCGCTGCCCAAAGATAGTCATACAAAATCTTTAGGCACATCTGCCGACCGTAATGGTTTAAGTTTCACTTATTCTTCTGATTTGCCAAAAAAATTTCCTAAAGCTCAGACCTCGGGTGCGTCAAAAGTTCATCTGATTAATAAAAGCGATGAATACATCTGTCTCGCGATCATAAATAGTGACGGCAACCTCCAACATGGATGGACGGATGGAAATGCAGGTTTACCGGTATTTTTTGTTGCCCCAGGCAAACGGACAAATCAGGCAAATCCGTATTGTCCTGCAGTTGGTCAACCTTTCGCAATTCTGACGGCTGGTGGTGAGGTAATTGGCTATGGGCAAACAAATGCCGAGGGTGAATTTGACCTGATCATCGAATAGCTAGGAATCCCCAAGAAAAGCGTTATTACCTCTAACCGGGATCTGGATAGTGGGAAGATAACTAATTCGCTGTGAACAGGGCTGAATTCGCACAGTTAATGGCGAATGGGGAATCTGGGGTTCGCGCTGTGCGCGAAAAATTAAGAGGAGCGGGATTCGTTCCACCAAGCGAGGAAGGCGAGAACGGACCAGAGGGAGCGGCGATGATCGGCGCGGCGGTGGAGATGTTCCTCCGTCATGCGACGCACGGCGGTCGGGTCCAGCACCCCGGTGGATTCCACAAGCGAGGTTTCGGTTAGATCGCGGGCCCAGGATTGCAGATCCTGCTGGAGCCAGGCGGCGACCGGCATGGCAAAGCCCGCTTTCTTTCTTTGTAGAATGGCGGGCGGGAGATCGTTTTTGAGGGCTTGCTTGAGGATGAGTTTGGTTTGGCGGCCGCGCAGTTTGTAGTCAGCCCGCAGAGAGAAGGCGTGGGTGACGAGATCGATGTCCAGGAAGGGGACCCGAACTTCCAGCGAATGGGCCATGCTAGCTCGGTCGACTTTCATGAGGACGCACTCCTGCAGGTAGAGTTTGGTGCAGAGGTAGAAAATCCGTTCCAATCCACCGGACAGGCCGCTGCGGTAGGCCAAGCGGGTGACATCCTCAAAGGCGTTGTGGCGGTGGAGCTCGTCCCGGACCCCGGGGGCGAGGAGATCGCGGCGCTCCGTGTTACCGCAGGCGCCCATCCAAAGAAGAAAACGGATTTCAGCCGGAAGTCCCAGGCCCTTGAGGAACTGGGCGAGGATGAAGGGAACGCTTTTGTAGTTATGGGAGACGGGCAGGCGCTGGATGACATGGTTGATGGCGTTGCGGATGCCGACCGGAAGAAAGGACAAGCGTTCCATGAGGAGGTGAGCCTGAAAACTCGGATAGCCGGCAAAGAGTTCATCGCCGCCGTCTCCCCCCAGCACAGTTTTGACCTTGGAGGCGGCGAGGCGGGAAAGAAACCAAGTGGGCACGAGGGAGGCGTCCCCGAGGGGTTCGTCCAGACCGCGATAAATTTTCGGCAAGGCTCCGACCACGTCCGCAGCGGTTAGCGTTTGGTGGTGGTGCTCGGTGCCCACCTTGCGGGCGACCATTTCGGCGTAGGGGAGTTCATTGTAGGAGGCTTCCTCGAAACCGATGGAGAAGGAGTGGAGTTTTTTACCGGCCAAAGGAGCGGCCAAGGCGGCGACGGCGCTGGAGTCGATGCCGCCGCTCAGGAGGATGCCCACCTCGACATCGCTACGCAGCTGGTAGCGGACGGCCTCGCGGAGAAGCTCCCGGGTGGCCTCGGCCGATTCGTCGAACGTGCCGGCGCCGACGGGATTGTCCTCGATGGGGAGATCCCAGAAATATTCCGTGCGGCGACCCGCGGGGGACCAGATGACCATCTGGCCGGGTTCCAGTT
>CAZZMY010000005.1:11393-35708 GCA_964655385.1 uncultured Akkermansia sp. | reverse complement strand
TCCTTGAGGATTGCCCATTGGCCAAAACAGGGTATTTTCAAATAATTGAGGCCCTATCGTCTAGCTGGTTAGGACACGGCCCTCTCAAGGCCGGTGCACGGGTTCGAGTCCCGTTAGGGCTAGTGAATAATTCATAATTCAGGAGTTGATTCGCAGGTCATTCTCGGTTGAAATTCATATCCCTCGGAATGAAGACCAAGCTACTTACACGCAATCAGAACAACCCCAAACTCTCCATCCTGCGGGAGATCAAGAAAAGCCAAGGACTCTCTGTCACCGAGCTATGCCAACGCGTGGGCTTGTCCTACATGGGGATTAAGCAGCACTGTATCGGACTGGAACGAGAGGGCTACCTGGATACCTGGCGGCGGCCAAAGGGCATGGGCCGACCGGAAAAGGCCTATCGGTTGACCGATGGTGCCAAAGAGTTTTTTCCCAGCCGTTACCCCCAATTCAGCCTCCAGATCCTCGAGTCCGTGAAGGAACTTTACGGCTCGTTGGGACCCGAAAAAATCCTCCACAATATCTACAAAGCCGAGACGCAGCGCTACGAAACCAAATTGGAAAAGCTGGATGGCGAGGCGCGTTTTCGAGGTCTGGCTCAATTGCGGGAGGAGGATGGCTACATGGCGGAATATTCTTTTGATAACTCCAGTCGAGCCCACAGGATCACTGAGTTTAACTCCGCCATTCAGGATTGCTTGGATGCTTTCCCGATGATCCGGGATTATGAGAGACAGATGTTTGAAAAGATTCTTCGAACCAAGGTTCGCCGGGACGAAGAAAGAATCTCAGGTCTTTACCGTTGCACTTACTCGGCAGTTTCGTCCTCGTAACCCGCTTAGGGTTTCCCCAGAAAAAGGGCTTCCCTCCCCGTTTTTGATACGGAATAAAGCGCAGGGACGCGCCAAAAATCAGACCCCGAGCTTACTTTCTATGGTTTGGCGGGAATGCTGGGCGCCGACAAACTGATCCGTCACTTTCCCCCCTTTAAAAATAAAGAAGGCAGGGATGGATTGAATCCCATACTCTGCAGCCAAGGCCTGTTCCTGATCCACGTTCACCTTGCCCACCACTACTTTTCCCGGGTGATCCTTGGCAATCTGTTCCAATAACGGTGCCACCATCCGGCACGGACCGCACCACTCAGCCCAGAAATCCACCAAGACGGGAACAGTGGATTGGAGCACCAACTCCTTGAAATTGGCTTGGGTCAACGTGACGGTGCTCGAATTGGACATAGATTACTTTTGCAGAAAGCTCATTAAAACCACGCCAAAAGAAATGAGGGACGCAACTAAGGCGGCGATCGCCAGCGCTGTACTGGCTCCGTCTGTGTCGACGACTGTGCGCACCGCTGCCGGTCCAGCCACGGGAGCAGTCTTGAGACCCCCTGCTGCTGACGCACCAAGTTTCGTGCCAGAGCCAGTTCCCCCTGGCGATGCGGCTTGCGTGGAGGTTCCGGGGGCTGGTGTTGGCGCTGCAGTTTTAGGGGTAGCGCCCGGGGCTGGGCTGGAGGGTGGCGTCCCGGCTGGTTTGGGAGCCGCGCCGGGGGCGCCGGCCGGCCGAGGCGGCAAGGAAATTCTCATGGTTTCCTTGCGAAGATCGGCTGGCGGCTTGGGAGCAACCGTTGGTGCTCCAGGTGCGGTTACCGGGGAGGCAGGCGCGCCTGGAACAGCTGCCGCACCAGGCGGTTTGGGAAGCTGAGGCACCCCAAGAACCCCGGGAGGCTTTGGTAAAGAGGGCGCGGCTGGAGCAACCGGAGCAGGTGGTTTGGGCATGGAAGGAGGCGCCAAGCGCATGGTCTCCTTTTTGAGCCCAGGAGGAACTGGGGCCTGACCGGTTGGTTTGGGTGCCGTGGGTAAGGTTAGCCCGGGTGGTTTAGGAGTAGTTGGGGTCGAGGGAATGCCTGGAGGTCTCGGAGGAGTAGGCACTGCCGGAATTCCTGGAGGCTTCGGGGGTGTTGGTGGCAATGGTGCTCCTTCGGGCATCGTGAAATGAAACGAGTTTCGTCGGTCAGCGTCAAACTATTTACACTGATAAATGCAAGGTTGTAAAAAGTTATTCACACCAAACCCTTATCCCAAAAAAGGAGAAATGCGTCAGCCCATTGCCTTCCAAGAATGCTTCTTTTCCGACGTTCCACGCGGATCTCGATGGAATCAATGATCTTTAGTTGCTCACGGATGGCGGAAACCCAAACGTCTAAATTTCCTGCCTTCAAAATCCTCCCGTCACGCGGATCTTTCAAAAGCTCCCCAGGACCACCCTGATCGGACACCATCACTGGTAATCCCGAGGCCAAGGCTTCCACCACGACATTACCGTAAGTATCCGTCGTGCTGGGAAAAACAAAAAGATCCGCGGAGGCGTAGGCTTGAGAAAGATCCTCGCCCTGGAGAACTCCGGTAAAAATGGCACCCTTTACGCTTTTCTTTAATTCAGACAGGTAAGGCCCCTCCCCTACAAAAGCGAAGGTCACCCGCGGTTCCGCAGGCATGGCTTGGGCCACCCGGGCTAAAAACTCTAGCTCTTTTTCCTTGGAGATTCTCCCGACATAGAGAACCACCTTTCCAACCGCTCCCCTTCGCAACCAAAAATCCGGCCGAAAATGTCGAAGGTCAAAAGCGTCGGTATCCAATCCCCTCGGAAGAATGGCAATTTTCTCTTGTGGGATGCCCCGCTCCACCCAACGATCCGCGTAGCCCTTAGAATTCACATAGACCCGATCTACCTGGCTGTAAAACCATTGCATATAGTTCCACGCAATCCCCTCCACCATGGGATCATCCTCACTTAAGAACCGTGCATACTGCGGGAAGTCCGTATGATAAATGGCGCTCGTTCGTAAGCCGAGGAGTTTTGCGGTCATCAAACCCACTAATCCCATGGGGCCGGGCGTGCTTAAGATGAGTTCCGTATATCCCTTTCGGGCCACATGGTCCACAAACTCAAGAATCGGTGGAAAGCTGAGTTTTTGTAACTCGTATTCTGGAATAGCAAATTCACCCACCGGTTGAAAGTTGACCACCCCTGCCTCCGACTTCATTCCCATGCGACTCGTGAGAATGGTGATGTCAAAACCCTGTTTCCGTCCTGCCTCTGCCATCGTTCGGATCGTCCGTGCGACCCCATTTACGTCCTCAAGGGTATCCGTACACCAACCCTTGGCATGGTTTGTCAGGGAGGGGGGTCTCTGACCCAACAAACGGTCAGCCACCAAACCAAGCAACGGCCGATCGGTTCTCAGAGAATGGAAGGAGTAAAGATAGGGTGCGGTCGCCAATCCCAGTGGGATCACCCCAGCGAGAGGTTCCAAACCTCCAAGCACATCGCCTCTCTGAACCTTATCAAGAAAACGGACAACAATCCTGTACCCCACATCATTGATCACCTTGGAGGCCAACCGGAAACTTCTTCGCTCCGGTTCCCTCTCCTCTGAAAGAACTTGTTGCAGCTCCTTGCGGGTGGTGGGCTGCGTTAAGTACGCGGAGAGCTCCTTGTTCAAGCCGCCTTCGGGCGATTTCCAGAAATCAAATAGTTTCCCGCTCGTCACCAACTCCACCGCGACTTTGGCCTTATCCATGAAACTCATTTCGATGGGATTTTCACCCGCCAAGAACCGGTTCGCGATTTGCAGCAAGAGAGCCGACCCTTTGGGGGCACGATGGCCGACTTTTTCCCGCAAATAATCGAACACCACATGAAATAGTCCATTCACGTATCGGGTCGGATCCCCGCCGTGACCCAGTACTTGCCCTCGGCCACTCTCTAAGCCGGAAAGAAAAGAAACTGCGTCTTTGGCGCCTGCCACCTCCGTCCAAACCCTGCCCGCGTATAACCCGCAGTGATCGTTGGATCCACCCATGAAGGATTTTTTCCAAGGTTCGGCATCAAGCGGCTCAATTCCATGAAGGGAAATCAACTCTTGGATTATGGCCGGACTTAAACGACACAGACACTCACGGGCAATTTCCTGGGTGGGGCCAGCTCTTAATCCATTGACTGACTCGAATACGCGAAACAGGAGGATCAGTTTCTCAAAATGTTCCGGCTTAAGTTTTCCATCCAGATTCAGGAGTGGATGGGCCACGGCATGGACAATATGTTCCCGCCGGAGAAACTTCGATAAATCGAGGATACTTCCCCGTATCCTCTCCACCTCTGCGTGTTGCCGTTCGTCAAGATTCCAAGCCAGAATATGGATCTTGCAACGGTCCTCGGGAAAATATGTCGTAACTTCAACGCCTGGGATAAATCCCTCACACTCACGCAGCTCCCGACCTCCTCCCAGGGTGTTGTGATCGGTCAGCGTGACGAAATCGTGTCCTTGCTTTCGAAGAAGTTCATAAAGCTTGCGAGGTTGGGAAAGGGAGTCCGGGATACCCGCCTTGCGCAAAATCCACTCGGTGGGTCGGTCGGAATACCGGGAATGAAGATGGAGGTCACACTTGGACATGTTCGGCGTAGGAAACCGAACGATATCCACGACTGGCCATCTCTTCGAGCAAAACCCCCACCTGTCGCCGAACAAACGGTACTTCCAAGTCCGCGGGGTGGAGACTCAGCCTAACCAAATCCCTGCCCGCATAAACAGACTTCCAGATAGGATGCCATGCACGGGCTAACGCCCTTCTCCAACCAGAACGTAGGCTGTACGCGCCAGCCCAAGCAGTCTCTCGTGTACCATCTGCCAGATGCACCAACTCTCTTAAGCGACAGGTATAGGCAAATCCCTTTTTCCTCAATAGGGGCTCCAAGGAACCGGAATAAAGCCAACCGGGTGCCACAAAGCCTGTAGCCACCCAACCAAGCCGCCGCCAAATCGCCAAACCCGCATCCAACCGCTGCTCTGCCTCCTGAGTCGCTAGCTGATAGAATTCTGACTCCTGATTGCTGTAAACCCGGGTCCACCACCATGAGCCCCCAGGCAACCCGTGGCGGTCGTGGAAGTAGCCATGGAGCGCCAAGTCATGCCCCTGTTCTTGCCAATGATTCAGGATTTCTACGCTGTCCGGGCACTGATCAACTCGTGGACCGTGGTGATACTCGGGAATGACCAAAATGGAGGCGTGGCCCGGGCAACGGGACAAACAGAAATCAAGTTGCTCAGCAATCTGACGCCTGCTTCCCGGGTGGAAATCATGTAAGGAGAGCAGAAGCTTTCGCCTACCCTTTTGATGCCGCCTACCTCCCTCTCTTTGCAGATCTTTTCCATAAAGCAAAGGAGACTCCGCCAGATCCTTGACCACCGTGCAAAGGAATACCCTCTCCCTCGAGTGCTCACGAAACTTGGTGACCTCTTTACGGTCGGTCACCCGGAACCCGTATCGGGCAAACATTCTCTCTCCGCGGCGATCCCCACGCGTAACAATCTGGCCGTAGACACACCGAACCCCATGCTGCCCCAGTACCTGGAGAAACGCGTCAATCAGTGTTCGTACGGCCTCCACACTCCTCACACCGGGCAGGAGGTTGACATGGAAATGAGCGGCATCCTTGGGTTTTTGCGGGGTTTCCCTCCAGCCACGCACCAGCAACCAGTGCAGGTATTTACGACTGGCGGAGTTGTAGGAAAAAAGAAACCCATGGAGAGCCCGCATGAGCCATCCTAGAAGTCGGGACCGAAGATATTGATCATGCCGTGAGGGGTTTTTCGAGGCGGTCAGAAAGCCTTCGATCTGGCCCTCTTGGTTCTCCAAAACAAAGCAACATTCCGGCTCCGCATCGGTATACGGGGAAGTTAAGAAATCGTTAAACAGCTCCCGGTCTTGAAAGACGGGATCAATCGGTTTCCCCAAAAAACCGGTGTCCCCGCAAATTCTTCGCACGTGAATCCGATCCTCCTGCCGATAGGGGCGAACCCGAAACCGTGAAATGAGCTTAGTTTCGGCTGGCATAGACTTTCATTTGCCGGGAAAAGGTTTTCTCCCAACTGTAGTTATTGCGCACAAACGCCGCCGCCGCCTCACGATCGGACCCCTGCAGGTCTCGCATCTTTTTGACCACAGCCTCCGCCAAACCGCTGCTGCTCCTCTCCTTTGCCCAACATCCCCGGTCGGACGCCTGCTCATCCATCGCCCCCCCGCGAAACGCCACGGTCGGCAATCCGCACCCCTGCGCTTCCAATAAAACCAACCCGAACGTTTCCCAGCGACCCGGGTGGACCAAAAGATCGGCCGCCCGGTACCACTCGGCCAACTCCTGTGGCTTATGCAAAAAGGGAATCCGGCGAACTTGGGGAGTGTGACGGCAAAACTTCTCCACAGCCTCCGTCATTTGACCATCCCCCACCATCAAGGCTAACCATGGGTTTGGATGGAGTTGGCCAATTTTCAACCAACTCCGCAACAGGAGCGCCGTATCCTTATCTGGGGAAAATCTTCCCACGTAAAGCAGGATGGGTCGGTCGGTGGGTAATCCGAGCTTGCGACGGATTTCCAACCGATCCCTGTTTTGATCCGGGTAATAAACCGAAGTGTCCACCCCCAATGGAAGATGGATCAAACGTCTCACCCCCCAACCATCCAAGACCCGCATCAGATGATGACTGCCCACGAAGACTCCCTTTCCCTTGTCGGCCAGATTGCGAAGGTAATCCCCCGCCACCCGCTCCACCCATTTTCTCGCCCAAGTACCGGCAAACTTCAGCACGGTTCGCAACATCGCATCCGGAAAGTGCGAATGGTAAAACATGTAAAAATCCGAACCCCTTCGATTTGCCCAATTCCGGGCTAACATGGCGGCATGGTACGGATCGCCAGCCTCAACAATTCCCGGATTTTCCCGGTAGAGAATCTGCAGAAGACTGGGAAGATCCAACATCCACCGATACCGCGATGTCTGATTCACCAAAGGCCCTCGGACCTTCCAGATTTGTCCACGTCCCCCCTCAACCTGCTCGGTCTTGGATCCCGGAACGATCATGAGATGTTCGTGAGGTGTTTGGTCTAATATATATTGGCGCTTGGCTTGGAGGTACGACTTCACCCCACCTCCCATAGGTGAGTAAATTTGCGTCAAATCACAGATTTTCATCCAGAGGTGCCTTGATCATGCCCTTATCCCTGCTAAATAGGAAGTCTATGAGGCGGAACGATTTTCTACGCCTGTTGGCTCTGGCCGGCGCGGGTTTTGCCACTCCGGGACAAGCGCAACCAAGTGCCACCACGATCGAGGGTGAATTTGAGATCAACCCCCACTTCATCAATAGCGGCCCAGGCTTCGGTAACCGGCTGGCTCTGACTTTTGACGATGGCCCCACCCCAGGCGTGACCGAGCGTGTCTTAGCCGAACTCTCCAAACGCAGTCTCCATGCGACCTTTTTCTTGATTGGCTCGAAGGTGGATGCCGCACCGGATCTAGCCCGTCGTTTGGTAGACGAAGGCCACGATGTAGCCAACCATTCCTACACCCATCCCCGGTTGGCCGGGATGGCCGATGGCGCGGTGGAACAACAACTCTCCCGCACCCAAGAATCGATTACACGAGCCACCGGTGTCACTCCTGTCTGGTTTCGCCCGCCCTATGGCGCTTTTCGTCGGGAACAGGGTCCGATCGCCTCAAAAATGGGTTTGGGGGTTGCCTACTGGTCTGTGGATCCAAAAGACTGGTCCCAACCAGGTAGTTCAGCCATCACCCAAAGGGTTCTCTCTGCCAGCCAACCGGGATCCATTATTTTACTGCATGACCTCCATCCCCAGACGGCCGATGCCGTGCCCGCTATTTTTGATGGCTTGATGGAGCGAGCGTTTCTGCCAACTCCGTTCCACAACTTTGTCGGCATGCCCTACGCCTAAGCTAGGATTTTCCTGTTCCCCTCCAAATCGTGCCCGGAAGAATTCTAGCCTCCTTCGCCACCAAACTTCCGGGGTTTACCACCGCATTACACCCAATGGAGGCGCGATCACCGACCATGGCCCCGAATTTACGCAAACTTGTCTCCACCAGTTGGCCTGACACCCGGACACGAATGGTCTGACCATCCAATCGGTAGTTGGAAAGAATAACCCCCGCCCCAAGATTCACATCCCGACCTACCACGGAATCCCCCACATAGCTGAAGTGGGAGACGTGGGCTCCTGAAAGCAGGACACAGTTTTTAAATTCACAGCTGTTTCCCAACACACAACCGTCCCCGGCGATAACGTTTTCACGGATATAGGCACCGTGACGGATTTCGCAGTTCTTTCCGATCCAGGCTGGCCCCCGGATATAGACTCCGGGCTCCACAATGGTGCCCTCTCCCAGAAATACGTTTTCCCCAATGACCGGAGCCCCGATCAGCTTGGCCTTCGACCCATACTTGAGATGCTTCTGCAGGTAGGATCCGATTTTAGGCAAAACCTCCCACGCCTGATTCACCCCGGCAAAGAGAGCCTCATGATTTTGCCCTTGAAGATCAAAGAAATCCGATAAGGCGGTCCCCATTTCATTCACCCTGCCCTGAACCGGTTCATTTCTCAAGCCTTGTGGCGGAGCGCTTGATGAAGAGCAATACGGGTGAGTTCCACCTCCTCGTCACCATGTGCGGTGGATAGAAAGCAGGTTTCAAATTGGGAGGGCGGAAAATAAACACCGGCCTGCAATAAGGAGTGGAAAAACCGCCCGTAGGCTTGGGTGTCGCACTGGCGGGCCTCCTGCAGATTATGAATGCCTGATCCCGGAGGACGGAAAAATAGGCAAAACATCGAACCGATGCGGACCCAGCTCGCCATGGCACCTGAATTCTTGAGCTCTTGCTCTACCATTCTCTCCAGCGCCATTCCGATCTTTTCCAATTTTTCATAAACCCCTCCGCGGGCCAAAACCTTGAGTTGCGCCAGTCCGGCGGTCATCGCCATCGGGTTTCCCGAAAGCGTTCCCGCCTGATACACCGGCCCGTCCGGCGCAAGAAAGTCCATCACCTCGGCTCTCCCACCGAAAGCCCCCACCGGCATCCCTCCGCCAATCACTTTCCCAAAAGCGCTCAAATCAGGTCGAACTCCGTACACCTCCTGTGCTCCACCGGGTGCCAACCGAAATCCGGTCATCACCTCGTCAAAAATCAGTAAGGATTGATGCTTTTCCGTGCATTCTCTCAAAAACCGTAAATATCCCTTTTCCGGCAGGATCAGACCGGCGTTGGCGGGGACGGGTTCCAATAAAACCGCGGCGATCTCTTTGCCGTAGGCAGCAAAAGCCTCCTCCACGGCTTCCTGATCGTTGAAAGGCAGCACCAAGGTGTCCCGGGTAGCGCCCTCGGTGACGCCCGCACTGTCCGGTCGACCCAGGGTCAGAGCCCCCGAACCGGCCGCCACGAGCAGTGCGTCACTGTGACCATGATAGCAACCGGCGAACTTGATGATTTTAGTCCTTCCCGTGCAGCCCCTCGCCAAACGCACACAGGACATGGTGGCCTCCGTCCCGCTGTTGCAAAAACGAACTTTTTCCACACTGGGAACCATCCGGGTAATCATTTCTGCCAACTCGACTTCCCCTTGGTGCGGCGTCCCAAAACTCAATCCCCTGCCGGCAGCACCCCGAACCGCTTCCACCACTTCTGGATGAGCGTGACCCAGAATCGCAGGCCCCCAACTCCCCACATAATCAACATACTCCTTCCCGTCAGTATCCTGAATTCTCGCCCCGTGAGCGGCGGCCATAAAGACCGGCGTGCCACCCACGGCCCGAAAAGCCCGCACCGGCGAATGAACACCCCCGGGGGTGACTTTCTTCGCCCTGGCAAATAGTTCTTTGGAACGATGACCCCCGCCCTCTTGCATGTGGAATCCTAGCCTGTTCCGCCCCCCTTCATCCATCCTGGATCCAAACTAGTTGGCCGCGAAATCAGCCCGAGCCCTCGACTCGGCTTCTACCAACCCAGGCCAAACCTCCCAACCTTCCACGAGAAACTGCAAAGCAGCTTCCTGAGCTTTTTGTAAAAGGGGCAGATCCGAGGGTAGACGGGCATGCCGAAATCTCGGTAAACCGCTTTGGTCATCACCCAAAATATCCCCGGGCCCACGCAAACGAAAATCTTCCTCGGCGACTTTGAATCCGTTGCGATGCTCGGCCAAGAAATCTAAACGCTCCCGGGCGGGAGTACCCCCCGCCCGCTGGATCAGGACACAATTTCCGTTCTTGCCGCCCCTTCCGATTCTTCCACGGAGTTGGTGAAGTTGGGAAAGTCCCAACCGATCGGCATGATCAATGACCATCCAATTGGCCTCAGGTACATCCACCCCCACCTCGACCACGGTGGTGGCCACCAGAACGGATATAGCTCCAGATCGGAATCGATCCAGGATGGCCAACTTCTCCTCTTCCTTCATTCGGCCGTGAAGTAATCCCACCCGGTCTTTGCCGATGATCCCGCACAGTTGTTCATGGGTTCGCTTAACCGAGGCTTCATCCGCCGGATCTTTCACTTCCTCGCCCAACCGGGGTACCACCACATAGACCCGGTCCCCTGCATACACCCGCTCCCTAAGATGAGCCCAGATCTTCTCCACCGCAGAGCTGTCCCGAACGTGGGTCTTTACCTCTCCGCGACCGGGAGGCATTTCCTGTAAAAGAGACACATCCAAGTCCCCATGGAGCAAGAGATTGTAGGTTCGGGGGATGGGGGTAGCGGTCAAAACCAGTAGATCAGGACGCTCTCCTTTGGCCAGAAAAGCAGCCCTCTGCTTCACCCCAAACCTTTGCTGCTCATCAATCACGCAGAGGGAAAGTCGAGAAAGCCTGGCTTTCTCCGCAAAGAGGGCATGGGTTCCCACCGTAATACGCGGGAAAAGACCTGCGGGCCCGGGTTTGGAATCAGAGGTCCAGGTCACAATTTCCAAAACGCCTTTCGGTAGGATCTTCCTAAGGGAACTGGCATGCTGCTCGACCAGGAGCGTGGTCGGAGCCATCAGGGCCACGTGAGAGCCAGACTCCAATCCACGAAGGAGAGCGTGGGCAGCGACCAAGGTCTTACCGGAACCGACATCGCCCTGCAGTAATCGATGCATGGGGCGAGCCAGCCTCAGGTCTGCATCGATTTCCTGACAAACCTTTAGTTGATCTCCCGTCATTTTCCACGAGAGCGCCTCTTTCCATGCGCCCACCAGGTCGCGCACTTTGTCCGGTCGTTCAACCCGAATGGCCTCCCGGGCTGCCCGTCTGACTTTCAGGGAAAACTGAATCCCTAGAAGTTCTTCATACGCAAGCCTGCGACGGGCGATCTCCACCTCGCGCAGGGACTCCGGAAAATGAAAGGTCCGCCAGGCCTGTTGCCTGCTCGGCATATCCTGCATCCCGGGGAAAGCTTCCGGAACCTTAAGAGGGAACTGTTTGAAGTAGTGATAAAGAATCGAACGGACACGGCGTTGGTTCAGTCCCTCAGTTAAAGGGTAGATAGGCACCACCCGATCCAAATGAATTCCCTCCTCGCGTCCCTCCTCAATGGTCTCGGTTTCCGGATGAGCCAGAACAAAGATCCCCTTTTTTTCCTCGATTCTTCCGTAAACCGCCACCCGTTTCCCTTCCGGAAAGGCCCGCGCCATAAAGGGGAGATTATAGAAAACCAGCCGGACGGGATCACTCAGAACCTCTTTTCCGTCCCCCACCGCTAGGTCAACCTCCACCATGCAGCGCCTCCCTCTCCAGCGGTTTAATTTGGATCGTGTGACCGTTCCCTGAAAGTGCACGGGCCCCTCGGGCAAACCCTCACTCGGATGCCAACCTTGCCGCCGGTCCTCATGTCTTCTCGGAAGATATCCGGCTAACTCCTCGGGGTTTTTGAAGCCTAACTTGGCCGCCAACCCCTCCGCGGCCCGGAGGGCTCGCGCCTTTTCAGGGCTTAGCGCCAGTCGGCCATCCGCCACCGGGGTCCATCCGTGTATTCATCCCATTCCCAGGCTCCAGCCAAGTCAAACACCGGCCGATCGGGGGGACGTCGCGCAAAATCGAATCCCACCACATCAAACTTCCGGTCTCCCGCTTGGGCCCGGAACTTCAGATGGCGCTCGGCAAAAACCCTGGGCGATCCCGCCAATTGCACTCCATCCAACTGAAAGACCGGTTCGGGATTTCCTTTGCCAAAAGGAGCCATCTCCCCCACCGCCCGCGCCATCTCTGGGGTCAGATGCTCGGGCAGAAGCATCATTTCGATCGATAGGTTCCTTTCAAAGATCTCGGGGGCCACGCTGCGCTCCAGCCAGGCGCTCAGAATACTTCGAAACTCGCCTACCCGTTCAGCCTCGATCACGATACCGGCCGCCCCCTCATGGCCGCCAAACCCTTTTAGACATGGGCTGCAAGCGCGCAGGGCATCCATTAAGGAAAGTCCGGGAAGTCCACGTCCGCTTCCCTTGCCGTCGCCTTGCTCGTTGAGTGCGATCACAAAACTGGGCCGATGGAATTTTCGCACCAGTCTCGCCGCCACAATCCCCACCACGCCCGGATGCCACCGATCACTCGCCGCCACCAATCCCAAACCCCCGGGATCGTTGCCTAGCTGCTCTTCCGCTTCCTCCAACGCCATCGCCTCCAACTCCTGCCGCTTGCGGTTCTGTAGATCCAACTCCCGTGCCAGCCGTGAAGTTTCTGTTGGATCGTGGCTGAGCAAAAGATCGAGCCCGGCCGTGGCTTCCCCCACCCGGCCCCCCGCATTGATTCGCGGACCCAGTTGAAATCCCAGGGTAAAGGGAGTGGGTGCGCGGGTACCCGTGCCACTGACCTCCATCAACCGCCTCAGCCCCGGATGAGTGGTTTGCGCCAGCCTCTTCAATCCCTCCCGCACAAAGATACGGTTATCTCCATGGAGCGGGACCAGATCCGCCACCGTTGCCAATGCCACCAAATCCAACACACTTCGAAGATCAAACCTTTCCCGATCCCCATCCTTGCGGAGATAAGCGTGGCAAAGCTTGAAGACCAGACCCGCGGTACAGAGATGATGATGGGAGTCGGCTTGCTGGGGGTTGACCAAAGCATCCGCCTTCGCAACCTCCCCCAACTGATGGTGATCCACAATCAAGACATCCATTCCCTCTCTCTTGATTCGATCCACCTCCTCTCGACTATTGGTTCCGCAGTCCAGGGCGATAAAGAGATCAGGCTTAGGACCAGAGGAAAGAGCCCTCTCTAACCCAGCCGAGGTCAGGCCATATCCCTCTGCCTTTCGATTAGGAATAAAATGGACCACCTCTTCCGCTCCCAACGCACTCAAAAAGAGCCGGAAAACAGTCGCGCTAACAATCCCGTCCACATCGTAATCGGAAAAGATCAGCATCCGGCTCTTGGCGCGAATATGCCTTTGCAGAAGCTCAATCCCCACGGCCATGCCAGCCACCTCCTCCGGCGCACAGAGGTGGGCCAATTTCGGCCTCAGAAACTGCTCGCGGAGAGAACCCTCCGCCAGTCCCCTGCGTTCCAGCAGAAGCTCCATCACACTTCCCGCGCCCTTTCCCGAGGCGGCCTGACAAGGATTTCCGGTCCAGCGCATCCTTATGGGATAACGCCCCTCATGCCCTCCGCAAGACTTCGCTCAATCAAGGCCGCCCGGCCGGAACTATTTTTTTCTATTCCCAGCCAAGAGTGCAATCGGACTCGCAATAAAAATCGAGGAATAGGTTCCTACCACGATCCCGATGAGCAGGATCAAGGCAAAGTCATTGATCACTCTCCCCCCAAAGAGGAAGAGCACCAGAACCGCCAAAAAAGTGGTTCCGGAAGTCAGCAAGGTTCGGCTGAGGGTCTGATTGATGGCCAGATTCATGGAGGATTCACGATTCCCATGCAACCCGCCACGGAAGGTCTCTCGGATCCGGTCAAAGATCACGATCGTGTCGTTAATGGAGTAACCCGCAACCGCGAGAATGGCCCCTACCATGGGCAGGGAGAGTTCCCGCCCCAGAAGCACGAAAATCCCCAAGCTGATGAAAACGTCGTGTACCAAAGCCACGATGGCCCCCAAGGCAAAGGAGGATTCAAATCGCCACGTGGTATAGAAAAAGATCGCGATGACCCCAAGCACCAAGGCGATCAAAGCCTTTCTCTGTAATTCCGCTCCCACCACGCCTGCCACCTTATCCAACTGCAGCTGCTGGAAGCCGGCCTGCGGGAAATCTTGGGCCAGTTTCTGACCGGCCTTTTCCCCACTCCCGAAGGCCGTCCGCAGGGAGAGAACCTCCTCCCCGCCCACCGGGCTTCGCTGATACTGGGCCACTTCCGCCAAACTACCCAAAGAAGCTCGAATTTGTCCGTCATCAATCTTCTGGCTGAATTTAAAGGTCACCAGATCTCCTCCGGTAAAATCCACCCCCAAGGCCTTTTCCCCACGAACCCCGGCGGCCACGATGCCAGCCACCAGGAGTAGCCCGGAAAGCGCAAAGGCCGGACCTTTCCACTTTAGAAACTGGAATTTGGCGTCATTGAGGAATTGCATCATGTGCAAAGCCGATTTCCCCCCGATCTGCGAGACCCATTCCGCACCCGTCCGGCTCACCACCAAGGCGGCAAATAAACTGGAAAAGATTCCCAAACAGAGCACGGTGGCAAAACCCTGAACCGGACCCGAACCTTGCCAAAAGAGCAGTGCGGCCGCGATGACCGTGGTCACGTTCGCATCCAGGATGGAGCTGAAGGCCCGGCGAAAACCGGAGTCCACAGATTCCAACGCGGTGCGGTGATGGGTTAACTCTTCCCGAATCCGCTCAAAAACCAACACGTTGGCATCCACTCCGATACCAATCGTGAGGATTAAGCCGGCCAACCCGGGCAAGGTCAGGGTAAAGCCGAACTGCGCGAGTAAACCAAGCAACACCAGCATGTTGATGACCAGACCGAAGACCGAAACCAGTCCCAACCAACGGTAATAGATAAGGGCAAAAAGTCCGACGGCGACGATACTCACCCAGCCGGCCAAGAAACCGCTCCGCACCGAGCTCGCGCCCAGACTGGGGTCCACTCCCCGCTCGTCCACGATCGCCACCGGGTTCTCCAGCGGATTTTTCAGGACACTGGCCAACTCCTCCGCCTCAGTCGGAGACATATTTCCACCTGAAATTTCGCAACTTCCGTAAATCGCGCTGCGGATCACCGGGGCGGAATACACCTCCCCATCGAGAATGATGGCCATTCGTTTTCCAATATTCTGCTCGGTCAAACGGCCGAATTTATCCCGGCCGTCGGAATTGAACTCAATGATGACCACCGCCCGACCCAGCTGGTCCACGCTCCGGAATGCATTGGCCACGCTCTTCCCGGAAATCTCCGAACGACGCTTGACCACAATGGGGGTCTCGTTGACTTTTCCGTTGGCCTGCCGATCCCGAAGTTTCAAAACCTGATAATCGATCGGGATTTGAGGTGCCGCTCCCTTGGCTTTTTCCGTCAGTCGTTCCGTTTCCGGATGCACCATGGCGAACTCCAGCTTCGCCACCCGTTCCAGCTGGTGCCGGTACGAGGTCTTGTCGGCTTCACTGACTCCGGGAATCTGTACAATGATCCGCTTTTCGCCCACCGGTTGAATCACCGGCTCCGCCACCCCCACTGAATCCACCCGTTTCCGGATAACTTCCACTGCCTGGTCCAGAGAGCTGCGCGTGGTGTTTCCCGCCAATTCCAGCAGGAACTGGGTTCCACCACGAAGATCCAATCCAGGCTTGATCGTAACCTTCCATTGGCCGCTCTCATCTTTCTTGAAAAGGGAGCTCAGACAGAGAGCACTGAGGGCCAGCGTGAGCGCGATACTGAGCTTAATTCTTTTACGACTATCCCCCGCAAGGAAATAACCGATGAAGAGGACAAAAAAGGCGATACTCAGTCCGAATTGTAAGGCGATCATAGAGGGTTTCCTTGGTTTAGGATGCGGCTTTTTCTTCGGACGCCTTTTCCACGCTGGTGATGCTGGAGCGGAGGACCTCAATCTTCACGTTGTCCGCCACTTTCAAGACCACGATCTGGTCCTTGAGATTGGCCACCGTTCCACAGATACCACCGGCCGCTACCACCCGGTCTCCTGTTTTGACTGCGGAAATCAGCTTTTCCTGCTCTTTTTGCCGCCGCATCTGCGGCCGCAACAAAACGAAGTACATCAGGGCAAACAAAACCACCAGGGGGAGCAACTGGACCCAAGCGGGCGGAGCACTCCCATCCGCAGGAGGAGGAGCCATCATCAAAGGCCAACCGGCCAACCAAGTTGTCTCAATCTTCATCTTTCTCCTGCTCCTTTTCTTTCCCACCTCTCCGATACCTTCCGACAAATTCGCGAGACCACTCGTCCCACCGTCCTGCCAGAATGGAAGCCCGGGCCTGCCGGACCGTTTCAAGGTAGAAGTGGAGATTATGGAGGGAAATCAGCCTTAATCCCAGAAGTTCCTCCGCCTTGATTAAATGTTGGATATAGGCACGACTGAAGCGCGTACAAGTATAACAGCCACAACCATTCACGATGGGCTTTTCATCCCGAGTCCAGGTGGGCTTCCGGACGGACTCCGGCCCCGTCTCGGTACAGGCGGTGCCGTTTCTCGCCACCCGGGTCGGCAAAACGCAATCAAACATGTCGATCCCCTTGCCGATCATCCGGACAATCTGATCCGGGTGCCCTAATCCCATGACATAGCGCGGCCGATCCGCTGGAAGAAAGGGCTCACTGTGGTCGATGGCCGCCATCATCAGGTCCTCCGGCTCCCCCACACTTACCCCGCCGATCGCATACCCGTCGAAACCGATCTCCTGGAGCGCCTCCAGACTCTTCCTCCTCAAATCGGGATAATCTCCACCCTGCCCAATGCCAAAAAGCAGATTCTGGGTGCCGGAGGCCAACTGCTCTTCGCGGCAAACTTTGGCCCACCGCAAAGTCCGCGACAAACTCCCCTCCATTCTTTCTTTTTCACAGGGCCAAGGCGGGCACTCGTCAAAGGCCATCATGATATCGGATCCCAAAACAATCTGCGCCTGGATCGCCTCTTTCGGTCCGAGAAAAAATTTCTTCCCATCCACGTGACTGGAAAACATCACCCCCTCCTCCGAAACCTCGCGAATCTTGGCCAGGCTAAAAACCTGAAATCCCCCGCTATCCGTCAAAATGGGACCGTCCCACCGCATAAATTTGTGCAATCCACCCATCTCTTGCAAGACCTCCAGGCCTGGTCGGACCACCAGATGATAGGTGTTGCCCAAAATGATCGGAGCTCTCATTTCAATCAGTTCGTCAGGACTCACTCCCTTCACCGAGGCCTGGGTTCCCACCGGCATAAATACCGGAGTCGGAACATCCCCATGCTGGGTCTTGACCACTCCAGCCCGAGCCTTCCCGTCCGTTTTCTCCAAATGAAAAACCTCCTGCGCACTCTTCACGGCACGATCACCTCAAGCCCCTTAGGGAGGACGTGGAACTCCACCGGCGTCTCTCCGCAATATTCCCCATCCACCTCAAGGGCGATCCTCTCGTCTGCCTGCACTTTGAGAGAGGAAACCTGCATGTAAGTGACCTCGGGCAGCGAATCCGGTCCTCCCAACAGGACGGCCTGCAGATACCAAAGCAGATCCAGCGGTCCGGATTTGGGAAATACGCACACATCCAACAATCCATCAGCCATGTCCGCTTTGGGGAAAAATTGAAAAGGCCCGCCGTAATGACGGCCGTTTCCAATGAGCACCATCGCCCCTTTAATCTCCTCGCGACCCTGAACCTCGACTCGTAACACAGGGGCCGGAGCCACCATCAACTGGGCAGCCGTCAGAAGGTAACTCCAAGGACCCCAGGCCCGTTTTGCGTCCGGGTGGGTGCGGCGAACTGTCTCCGCATCCAAACCGACCCCCGCCAATTGGATGAATCGCCTCCCATTAGCCATCCCCAGATCCAATCTTTTCCTTTTACCTGAACGAATGATTTCCAGCGCCTTGTCCAAGCGGGAAGAAATTCCCAACTCCAGCGCCAACACATTCATGGTGCCCACCGGCAGAACCCCCAGAGTGCACCTCTCGGGATCCAACCCGTTCAACACCTCATTGACCGTCCCGTCCCCACCTGCCGCTATGATGGTGCGGTAGCCCTGCTCCGATGCCTCTTTAGCCAACACCTCCCCATGCCCCACCCTCTCGGTGAGAAAGATCTTCGCTTCCGGGACCAGTTTCGCCATCTGGTCCAACGTCCGCCGTGCCTGATCCCCCTTGGCGGCGGGGTTCAGGATGATGCATAACTTGTTTTGTGCCAAAGAAGCCATCTTCAGGTGATAGGGAAAGAATCGCCCCGTGTCATTCCCGACGGGGAAGCGGGTTTCTTCGGATCACCGGTGGGATCCATTCCAGTCGCCGACTGGAAGTCCCCTCCCTTCCCGGTCTTCGCCCCGCACAGGACCGCGTTCGGGCGGCTGTGTTTTCTGCCTTGGGCAACCTGGTCCCCGAATCGCGGGTTCTCGACCTATTTGCCGGCACCGGTTCGTACGGGCTTGAAGCCCTCAGCCGCGGGGCATCCTCCGCTCTTTTTGTCGAACAAAACAATCGAACCGCGGAAGCCTTGCGCAAAAATCTGGCCTCCCTGCGATATGATTATCCCGTTTTGGAAAGCCCGGTGGAAATGTGGATTCCCCGCGCTTCCGAAGCATCCTTCGATCTGATCTTCCTCGATCCACCCTATGATCAACCCAGTCAGGAGCTTTCGGACTGGAAAACCGTGGCGGGCCTTGACCGGCTCTTGGCTCCCGGTGGTCGGATCATCTGGGAACACTCTCGCCAGTCCACTTGGAAAGCGACGAATCCGTTGCAGGAGGTTTGGCGCCGCGAATACGGCCAAACCTGTATCTCGTTTCTTGGCCGTACTTCGGGTTCTTGATTGCACCCGCTTCGTTCGTTGACTCGGACCTCGCTTTTTCGCTAGGGTTTTCGACTTAAATCTATGGCCACCAAACACAAGATCGCGATTAATGGATTCGGGCGGATTGGCAGACTGGTTTTCCGGGCCCTCTGCCAGCAAGGGCTCCTCGGAACCAAATTTGAGGTGGTCGCCATCAACGACCTGGTCCCCGCTGACAACCTTGCCTACCTCGTGAAATACGACTCCACCCAGGGTCGCTTCCACCTCGACGTCTCCAGCGCCAAATCCTCCCCTTCGGTTCCGGAAGACGACGTCCTGGTCGTGGATGGACAGAAAATCAAGTGCCTCGCCGTCAAGGAAGGCCCCACGGCGCTCCCCTGGAAAGAGCTGGGTGTCGATTTTGTCATCGAGTCTACCGGACTTTTCACCGAGGCGGAAAAAGCCAAGGGTCACATCACCGCCGGTTGTAAAAAAGTCATCATCTCCGCTCCAGCCAAAGGGGAGGACATCACCGTGGTCATGGGGGTGAATCACACCAAGTACGACGGGGCGAAACATCACATCATCTCCAATGCCTCCTGCACCACCAACTGTCTGGCGCCCGTGGTTCACGTTCTCCTCAAGGAAGGTTTCGGCATCGAGGAAGGCCTGATGACCACCGTCCATAGTTACACCGCCACCCAGAAAACCGTCGACGGTCCCTCCCGTAAGGATTGGAAGGGTGGACGCTCCGCCGCCATCAACATCATCCCCTCCACCACCGGAGCCGCGAAGGCCGTCGGGCTGGTTTGCCCCGAGGTGCAGGGAAAACTCACCGGCATGGCCTTCCGTGTCCCCACTCCCACGGTGAGCGTGGTCGACCTCACCGTCCGCACCACCAAGGACACTTCCTACGAGGAAATCTGTAAGGCCATGAAGAAGGCCTCCGAGACTTATCTGAAGGGAATTATGGACTATACCTCGGACGAAGTCGTCTCCTCCGACTTCATCCATTGCCAAGCCTCCAGTATTTTTGACGCCGGATCCGGCATCGGCCTGAACAAGCGCTTCTTCAAGCTGGTCAGCTGGTACGACAACGAGTGGGGCTACAGCAACCGCTGCGTCGACCTTCTCCGCCACATCGCGGGCTGATCCTCCGTGGCCAAACTCACCGTTCAGGATCTTTCCCCCCAAGGGGAGCAAGTGTTTGTCCGGGTCGACTTCAACGTCCCCTTGGAACCCTCCCCGGAAGGTCCCAAGGTATCCGACGACACACGCATCCAAGAAACACTTCCCACTTTAAAACTACTTCTGGAAAAAGGGGCTTCCCTGGTTTTGGCCAGTCATCTTGGTCGACCCAAAGGCAAGCCAGAGGAAAAATACTCTCTCCGGCCTGTGGCCACTCATCTGGCCAAGGTGCTTGGCCGCCCTGTCCAATTTGCCTCGGACTGCGTGGGCCCCGAGGCTGAAAAAGCCCGCTCTTCCCTAAAGCCAGGCGACATCCTACTGCTGGAAAATGTCCGCTTCCATGGCGAGGAGGAGAAGAATGATCCTATCTTTGCTAAAAAACTTCTGGGATCGGCCAAGTTTTACATCAACGACGCCTTTGGCTCTGCCCACCGCGCCCACGCATCCACCGAGGCTTGCGCTCGCCTCGCCCAACAGGCCGCCGCCGGTCTTTTGATGGAAAAGGAGCTCCGGTACCTCGGCACGGAACTTTCCAACCCCAAGCGCCCATTCCTCGTCATTCTCGGCGGTGCCAAGGTTGGGGACAAGATCGGGGTGTTGCGGGCCCTGCTCCAGAAGGCCAACACTATCTTGATCGGAGGAGGCATGTCCTACACCTTTCGCCTCGCCCAGGGACGTAAGATCGGCAAGTCCCTCTCCGAGCCGGATAAGGTCCCTTTGGCCAAGGAAATCCTGGCGGAAGCCGCAAAACGCGGGGTCAAACTATTGTTACCCGAAGACACCCTCATCGTGCAGGAACTCGACTTTGCGGGCCGCAAGGTCTCCCCCGGAAAATTCACGGAACCCGGCGCCGATATTCCTGATGGTTGGGAAGGCGTGGATATTGGACCGATGGCCAGGGAAACTTACGCCAAGGAAATTGCCACAGCCTCCACGATCCTTTGGAACGGACCCATGGGTGTTTTTGAGATCCCGGCCTGTGCGGAAGGAACCCTCGCCATGGCCAAGGCGGTCGCCGCCAATACCAAGGCCGTATCCATTATTGGTGGCGGGGATTCTGTCAAAGCGGTGAAGAAAGCCGGCTTCGCCCAGCAGGTCACCTTCATCTCCACCGGAGGCGGTGCCTCACTGGAATTTCTTGAGGGAAAAACCCTTCCCGGGGTGGCCGCCCTGCACGAGAAAAAATGACTAAGACCAAAATCAAGAAGTCCATTCCCCGTCGACCTTTTGTCGCCGGAAACTGGAAAATGCACCGGACGGCCTCGGACACCAAAACCCTGATCGAGGACATTGTGCAACGAGTCCAGAAAATTGCCACGGTGGACATGGTGGTTTGCCCGCCCTTCACCTCGTTGCATGTGGCAGCGGAAACCCTGGGCCGACACAGTATCCTCGCCGTGGGAGCGCAAAATATGCATCAGGCCAAGGAGGGAGCATTTACCGGGGAAATCTCCGGCCCGATGTTGCGGGAGTTCGGCGTTCGCTATGTGATTTTGGGTCATTCGGAACGGCGGCAATACTTTAACGAAACCGATACTTCCGTGGCAGTGAAGGCCGAGGCAGCTGTCGGGTATCATCTCCGGCCGATTGTTTGTGTTGGGGAGACTTTAGCCCAACGGGAGGCGGGTGAAACCAATCAGGTGGTGGAGACTCAGGTCCGCGGTTCCCTCGCCCATTTTCCCGCCGATCACCTCGATGAGTTGGTCATCGCCTACGAACCGGTCTGGGCCATTGGCACGGGAAAAGTTGCTACTCCCAAACAGGCCAATGAGGTACATCACCGGATCCGAAAGCTCCTCGTGACCCTTTTTGGACAGGCAGGATCCTCTATCCGGGTGATTTATGGGGGAAGTGTGAAGCCGGATAACGCCGCCGAACTGATGGCCGAGCCGGATATCGACGGCGCCTTGGTGGGCGGCGCGAGTCTCGACGCCCGCTCCTTTTTTGATATTATTGAAGCTGCCCGACCCGTTCGGGCATCCGAAAATGATTAATCTCGCCATCTACATCCTGCTGGGGATCAATATCCTCGTTTGCATCCTTTTGACCCTGCTCGTTCTCATGCAAAAACCCCGCTCCGAGGGTTTGGGCGCCGCGTTTGGCGGAAACTTCACCGATTCCATCTTTGGGGCCCAAACCTCCGATGTCCTGACCAAGGGCACTATTTGGCTGGGCGGAATCTTCATGGCCCTCACGCTGGTGCTGGCCCTGCTCTACAGTCACCGGCAAATGAGCGGCAACAAACTTCAGGAGGAGTTGACCAAACCCGTGACCCCCACCCTGAGCAACGCCGTCAACACCAACGCGCCCGCAGCCACCTTGCCTATTACTCCCGAGACCAACAGCGTTCCCGCCACCCCGGCCCCCGCCAAGCCCTGATGACTCTTCGCCGGGCTCTCCCCGGCCTTTTCTTTCTCTCCCTTGTTCTGACATCCTGTCAGAGCCGACCCCGTGCCGATCTGGTTCTCTGCAATGGAGCGGAGCCTCAAACTCTCGATCCCGCGCTGGTTTCCGGACAGCTCGAAGGGAGGCTCTGCGCCGCGCTCTATGAGGGATTGACCCGTAAAGACGCCAGAGGGAAAGCCGTTCCCGGCACGGCGGAAAAATGGTCGGTTTCACCGGACGGTCGAACTTACACCTTCACCCTGCGCGAAAATCTGCAGTGGTCCAACGGGGATCCTCTAACGGCGGAGGATTTTCGCTACAGCTGGCTTCGAGCGCTCCACCCATCGACAGCTTCCCCTTATGCGGAGATCCTTTTCTTCATCAACGGAGCCCAGAGTTATCACTCTGGAGGTGCGGATCCGGAGAGTGTTGGGATCCGGGTCATCGATCTTCGAACCCTCGAAATACGGCTGGAGCATCCCACTCCGTTTTTCCCTTCCCTCATCTCCTTTACCACTTACCTGCCGGTGCATCGTGCCACGGTGGAGAAATTTGGCGACCGCTGGACCCGACCGGAGAATTGGGTCGGTAACGGACCCTACCGTCTCTTGGATTGGAAAATTAATGATCGGGTCTCCCTGACCAAAAACACCAAGTACCACCACCCGGAGAACGTCGCCTTAAACCGGATCGATGCGCTTTCCATCGCTAGGGCCAGCACCGCTTTCAATCTCTACTGCTCGGGGCAGGCTGACCTGCTTCTGGACAAAGGCATGATTCCATCCCTGATTCTCCCGCAGCTTCGGGGGCGACCGGATTTCCACCCTGGACCTCTCTTGGCCACCTACTTCTACCGATTCAATGTCACCCGCGCTCCCTTCGATGATCCACGGATCCGTCGCGCCTTCGCCTTGGCGATCGACAAGGAGGCGATCACGGAAAAGATCACCCGCGGCGGCGAGCCCATCGCCCAAGCCCTCACTCCCCGTGGAATCAGCGCTTACCAACCCCCGGAGGGACTTTCCCGCGACATGGATACCGCCCGCGGGCTTCTCCGGCAGGCAGGGTATCCCGGAGGTCGGGGCTTTCCCAGGGTCTCTATCCTCTACAATAAATCGGAACTCAATGAACAAATTGCCGTGGAAATCCAGGCCCAATGGAAACGCGAACTCGGGATCGAGGTCGACCTTCGTAATCAGGAATGGGCCACGTACCTCCGTTCTTTGGATACCCTCGATTTTGATATCGCCCGGTCGAGTTGGGTGGGAGATTACGATGATCCCAACACCTTTCTCGACTGCTTTGTCACCGGCCGTGGCAATAACCGTACGGGATGGTCCAATCCCCAGTACGACTCCCTTCTCGCTTCGGCTTTAGCCGAACCCAATCCGGCCAATCGCTTCAGAATTCTGCAAAAAGCCGAAACCCTCCTGGTCACCGAAGCCCTCCCTATCTTCCCCATCTACCACTTCGTCGGTTGCCTGATGTTTGATCCCAACCGATGGGACGGTTTGTATCCCAACCTGCTCGACGAACATCCTTTCGCCGAAATAAAGCGCCGGGAAATTCGATCTTCGAAATGACGAAACCCCAACTCCGATCCTAATCTCGACCACCATGTTGCCATTTTTCACCCGCAGGTTCCTCTCATCGATTCCGGTGCTCTTTTCAGTGCTTGTCCTCTGCTTTCTGCTCGTCCGCATTGCCCCGGGATCCCCCTTTGCCTCCGAAAGGGCTCTGGATCCGGCCACCCAATCTCTTCTCGAGAAGAAATATGGCCTCTCCGGTTCACTCCCCACCCAGGTTCTTCGTTATACCGGTAATGTCATGCAGGGGGATCTGGGTGAATCCCTGAAGTTTCGCGGGCGTACTGTGACCGAAATTATCGCACAGTCACTCCCCAGGTCCCTGCTTCTTGGATCCATCTCCTTCACTTTGGCGTTGGGGCTGGGAATTCCGCTCGGCGCCTGGGCCGCCGC
>CAZZMY010000005.1:8632-11293 GCA_964655385.1 uncultured Akkermansia sp. | reverse complement strand
TCTCCTTCACTTTGGCGTTGGGGCTGGGAATTCCGCTCGGCGCCTGGGCCGCCGCCCGGAACGGGCACACCACCGACACTGTTTTAAACACCTTGGCCCTCCTCACTTTATCCATTCCCACCTTCGTTTTGGCCCCACTATCGGTCCTGCTCTTCGCCTTCTACCTACATGTTCTTCCTCCTGCCGGTTGGGGTTCTTTTAACCAACTCCTACTTCCCTCCCTCTGTCTCGCCATTCCCTTTATCGGGTCCTGCGCCCGCCTCACCCGATCCGGACTTCTCCAAACACTGCGCTCTGACTTCATCCGTACCGCCAGGTCCAAGGGGGTGGCTGAATCCAAACTGGTCCTACTGCACGCCCTCCGTCCCGCGATAATACCCTTGGTCGCCTATGCCGGTCCATTGGCGGCAAATATTCTCACCGGCAGCCTCGTGGTGGAGGAAGTCTTTGCCATTCCCGGGATCGGGCAGTTTTTCGTCAATGGTGTCATGAACCGGGATGTGTTTTTGGTCTCAGGAGCCGTTTTGGTTTACTGCCTTCTCCTTCTTTTCTTTAATCTCGTGGCTGATTGGTTGACGGCGCTGCTGGATCCAAGGATTCGCCTCTCCTCATGAAAAGCCGGAAAAGCGTAATCGGCCTGGTTCTTTTTGCCCTGATCGTGGTCGCAGCGGTCCTTGGCCCCATGCTCAGTCCACATGGAGTGGGGGACTTGTCCGTTCAACGCCTCGCCGCTCCAAGCGCGCACCACTGGTTGGGTACCGACCTTCACGGTCGCGATCTCCTTACCCGGCTTATGTACGGGGCCCGCATCTCCCTTTTGGTGGGATTTGTGGGTGCCTCCATCAGCCTGGTGGTCGGGGTCGCCTATGGTCTCGTCGCCGGTTACTTCGGAGGACGACTGGATAACGCCATGATGCGGTTGGTCGATATCCTCTACGCCTTGCCCCGCATCGTCCTCGTGATTGTCCTGATCAGTCTCTTCGACCTGAAACTGAAACATGCGCTCGATGGCACATTTCTCTCCTCTTTGGCCACCCATGCCCGCCTGCTCCTGCTCTTTGTCGGCCTTGGGTTGGTGGAATGGCTTACCTTGGCCCGCATCGTTCGGGCTCAGGTACTAAGCATTAAAGAGCGCCCTTTTGTTCTCTCCTCGCGCCTGATTGGTCAGCGCACCCCCACCATTCTTTTTCGCCAGATCTTACCCCAAATCCTTCCCATCATCGTGACTTACCTCACTCTGGCCTTGCCGGCCGTGATTCTGGAAGAATCCTTTCTCAGCTTTCTGGGGCTGGGAGTTCAAGCCCCGCTGGCCAGCTGGGGCACGTTGCTGGCGGATGGTGCATCCCTATTGAATCCCATCGCCACACCATGGTGGTTGGTTGTCTTTCCCGCCCTGACCCTCACCTCAACCCTCCTTCTGCTCAACCTATTGGGAGATCAGCTCAAGCTGGATCAAGGGTCCCGCTAAGGAATTTTCAGGTTACAGATTATCGGCGACCACCACCCCCACTCCGCCCACCTCCGGCAGCCCGATCCGCCCCGCGATGGTTTCCGCGACTCTCATATCGCCCATCCGAATAGTTGTTCCAATCCCTTCCCCGCCCAGCCGCCCCACCATAACCATAGTAACCGCCACCACCATAGTACCCACCGTAGTAGTAGTCGTTGTATCCGTAATAGTCCTGATCATTGGCGTCCGCCCAAAGGATGAGGGGCCTCCGAACAGGCGCCGCGTCCTGGGAAAAAGCTTCGGAAACAAGAAAACCCGCCAACAGAATAAATAGATTTCGCATGGGGCCAGCATGAATCATTCCCCAGCTGCCTCAAACCTTTTTCCGCCCCAGCTTTAGATTTCGCCATTAGCTGGCGCTATTTGACAATGCCTCTATCCATCGTAAAGAAGACGTATGAAATACATCCTACTCGTACTTGCCTTGCTCACCTTATCTCTCACTCCCACCTATGCTCATTGCGGCCATTGTGGCACCGATGACTCCTCCCACAGCTCGGATTCATCCAAAGGGACCGATAAGGACGGCAAAGCCAAGAAGACCGACGGAACCGAAAAGACTGACGGGGCCAAGTAGCCTCTTCCGGTCCCGTGGTTCCCAGCGAAGCGGCCGCCCGGCTATGCTCCGCCTGTGGAATGTGTTGTGACGGAACGCTCTTTCACTCCGTCGTCCTTCAGCCCGCAGAGGACCCGCGCCATCTTGGTTCCTTGGGGCTGAAAATCAAAAAGCGGAGCGGGCAGGCTTTCTTTCACCAACCCTGCTCAGCCCACGATCAGGGACAGTGCCGGATCTATCCTGACCGACCTCATCGCTGCCGGCAATTCAACTGCCAACAGCTCGTCCGCTTGGCGGAAGAAAAAACAACAGAACCTCAGGCCCTCGAGACGATCCGCGAAGCGAGGCGAATGGTCTCCCAAGTCGAACAGCTCATGGATCAAGTCGAGGAGACCAATCCTCTTCGCGGCTTGGCTACCCGCTGCGCTGCCGCTCTTAATACGAGCCATCGTGGCCCATTGCATGAACAGCTGGAATCCGCGATGCAATCTCTCGAAACGTTTCTCGAATCTGAATTCCGCGTAAAATCCTAGCTGGGAAGAATCTACTTGGCCTGGACCAACTGTCCCCAATTCGTGGTGTAGGCCTTGGACCG
>CAZZMY010000005.1:4737-8532 GCA_964655385.1 uncultured Akkermansia sp. | reverse complement strand
GAATCTACTTGGCCTGGACCAACTGTCCCCAATTCGTGGTGTAGGCCTTGGACCGCATCCCGCTCCTCATCCTCCATCCTCTCACCTTCACACCTTCTCCTGCTTTCCCCTTCATCTTGCTTACCCCCATGCTCCCGCGGGTGATCACCGGATGTTTCCGGTCACCCAATCTACGGTTGATCCCATCCACGATCCGATCGATATCCACCCGTGGCTCCTCACGGACTCCCCCAAACTTCAGTGTCGGCTGTCGACAGTTTGCATTGACCAAGCCTCCAAGCATCACCCCCACTTTCTTGTATCGATACCCCAAACGGTAAATTTTCCTCAGCAACTTTCCTGCGATTCCCATCAGCTCTGCCGTGGCATGGACAGGCTCCTCCAAGTCAACCCCTGCGCCCGGGCAGTACTGTGGCTCCCCTTTTCGGAAACGGTTTGTCTGCAAAAACACATCCACCCGGGTTGCCCATAGCCCAAACCTCCTGACCTTTTCGCCCGCCCGGGCCACATGATTGGCCAGTGCCTCCTCTAACTCCTCCAACGCCTCCACCGGCCCGCCAAACGATCGGCTGGCCATCACCCCCTTTCGATCGGGCGGCATCTCCTCCAACTCGAGGCACCTTGTTCCATTCATCTCTCTCAGCATCCGCTCTCCCACCACTCCCAGACTCTTCCGGATCTGTCCCGGCTCCGCTCTCTTAAAATCCAGGGCCGTAACGATTCCCAAACCCGCCAACCGTCGGGCCAGATTCTTGCCCACCCCCCATAACGCCTCACACCCCACCTCCGCCATGAGTTTCTCCGCCTCCTCACCCTTGCGGATCTCAAACACCCCTCCCGTCTTTTCCCGGTTCTTCTTGGCATGTCGGTTTGCCAGCTTGGCCAGCATCTTGGTCTCCCCAATCCCGATACATACCGGAATTCCCGTCCACCGAAGGACCTTGGCCCTCAGTTTCCTCGCCTCCTCCACCCCGAACCCCTCGCCCAAATCCAAAAACGCCTCATCAATCGAATAAACCTCCATCACGCCCACCTCATCCCGCAGGATCGACATCACCCTCGCCGACATGTCCCCGTACAGCGTGTAGTTGGAGCTGAACACCCGCACCCCGTGCTTTCGGATCACCTCCTGCTGCTCATGCAACGGTGCCCCCATCGGAATCCCCAGGGCCTTGGCCTCCTCGCTCCGTGAAATGATGCACCCGTCGTTGTTGGATAGAACCACCACCGGTACCCCGATCAGCGACGGATCAAATACCCGCTCGCACGAGCAGAAGAAGTTATTGCAGTCCACCAAGGCCAATCTGCTCATGCGTCCTATCTCGCCTGATGAATGACAAAAGCCACCACACCCCAAATCACGAGTTCCTGATCCCCGGAAAGCTCGATCCGGGGAAACTTCTCGTTGGCCGCTTCCAGAAAAACCTTTCCTTCAAGCGTGCGAAACCTCTTCACGGTGAACTCCCCGTCAATCATCGCCACCACGATCCGCCGGTCCGATGGCGTCAACGATCGGTCCACCACCAGGATGTCCCCGGTGTGGATCCCCGCATCCCGCATCGAATCTCCCTTCACCCGCACGAAAAACGTCGAGGCCGGATTGCGGATCAGCTCCTCGTTCAGGTCGATTGACCGCTCCAGATGATCGTCAGCCGGCGAAGGAAATCCCGCCTGTACCTTGGCCGAGAAAAGCGGGAGTTTGAGTGATTTCCGTTTGGCGAAGGGAATGGGAGTCTCAACTTCCATACCTCATCTTGGAACCGCCCGAAGCACCCGACCAGCCCCATTTGCCCGAACCTGTGGAGGGGGTACGTTTCCTTATGAACGAGATCATGATGACACTGGGATGGGTGCCTTGGTTTGTCCCTCGTGGAGTCGATCTGATCAACAACCTGCCAGCGGTGATCATCACCCTCTGGCTCGGGTTGGTCTTCTCCACGATGGTCTACTTTCACGGCAACGTGAAAGACCTGGAGCCCAAACCCGGTTCGGTCACACCGATCCAGAAAACAGCCGCAGGGCTGATGTTTTTGGTCGATGCGATCATGCTGGGACTTGCCTTTTACCTGATCCTCCGCTGAGGGGGACCGATTTGCAGGTAAGGCCAAAGTCGCCCTCCCCCTGTAATTTCATGAAGAGCCCCGAAGCGGGGCCTCAACTTTCATGCCCCATCTCCTGGATTTGCTTTCTTTTATTTTCACCCCAAAGCAGGTCGATTAAAGTTCGGGTTCAAGATGAAGAAATTCCCCGTCGATATCACCGAAGGCGGCATCCGCGCACTCCTCAACACGCCGGACAGCTATGCCCGCCGTTTTACCGAGACTTCCCTTCGCGCTCTTCTGGGTCACTCCCAGATCAAGGGCACCCTCACCAACCAGCAGAACGAATTTCCTCCCGTCCCCTGGGATATGGAAAAGCTCCGGGCCAAGGTCCAGGGTGAAATCTCCAAACATGTGTTTGGTTGGTATGGGGAATCCGAATCCGCCGCCGGAGACAGCACCCGGAAAAATGTGGAGGCATTTTCCAAGTATCGCATCACCCCCCGCTACCTCCATTCCGACAAATCCTTCTCCTACGCCCAAACCGTGGTCCTCTCCTCCAAGGAACTTGGCGTCACCCGGTTGAACAGTCCCACGCCGGTGTTTGTCGCCCCTTACGGAGCCGCCAACCTTTACGGGAAAAAGTCGGATGAGATTTCCTGCGCCCAAGGCGCCACGGATGCCAACGTGGTGCACACCCTCGGCCATCTGACCAAATACACCTTGGAGGGCATTCGCCGGGCGGTGGAGGACAACGCCTACTATTTCAACCCCCGACTTCGTAGCCCGGGGGGCGCCCCGCCGTTTTCCATGTTCCAGATTTACCTTACGGATGACGACGACATCAATCGCTCCATCATCGAGCGGGTCAAACGGACCAACCTTTCCGTCCTTATCCTGACCATCGATGCCGGAGCCGGGCACGGCGGCATCCAAATGATGGATGACTATGCCGACTTCACCTACGCCTCCAAAATCGCCGGCAACCTCTTTGCCGACCCGATGTTCAACTATAAGTGTTACCTGCGGAACCGCTGTGTCGGCACCCGCACCCAATCGGTGCTGGCCTATGCTTCCCGGCGGTTACGTATCCCTGTGGCCAGGTTGGCCCGCAGCTTCGATCTGAAAAAAGCCTTCACCTATGCACGCGATATTCAGTTCAAGGGGATGGCCAAACAAAATTCGGACAAAAACCCAAAGTCCAAGATGTACCCCTGGTCGGTGACCTACCTGAGCCGTTTGGCTCACACCCGGCAAACCATCTCCCCCGCTCACTCCAAAATGACCCACCGCCGCGGCATTCCACTGGTGGTCAAAGGCGTCATGAGCGTCGAAGACGCCGTGGCCGCGCAACAATCAGGGGCCGACGGGATCTATGTCAGCAACCACGGAGGCCGTTTTGTTTTCAATGCCGCCAGTCCGATTGATGTCCTTCGGGCCATCCATCAGAGAGTGAAGAAAGCGGATCCCCGATTTGGTGTCTGGCTCGACAGCGGAATTCGGAGCGCCACCGATGTCCTCATCGCCTACTCCCAAGGCGCGGAATTCGTTGGGATCGGACGGCCGGTGATCTACTCCTGTGTCGATAATGGTCGGGGCGGAGTCCGACAGGTTCTCCAGTCCATTCTCTACACCCTGCGCGATCAAGCCCGCCTTTGTGGCCTCACCTCCCTAAGCGAGCTTCATAAAAAACCCAGCCCACCCATCGTTCACCGAGAAAAATAGCCCAGCCGAATCAAGGTAGACCCCTTGATTT
>CAZZMY010000005.1:0-4637 GCA_964655385.1 uncultured Akkermansia sp. | reverse complement strand
GGAGCCGCCATCCTCACCACCACCTACGCCGTGGGAGAACTCAGCGCCGTCAATGGTGTGATGGGCGCGAAGGCCCACCGCGTTCCCATTTTTCATATTGTGGGGGCTCCCAGCACCCGTATCCAACGCCGGCGCCAAGTGACCCATCACACCCTCGGGGATGGGACGTACAATAATTTCTTCGATCTTTCCGCCGCCACCGCCTGCGTCAGCGCTCATATCACCCCGGACAATGTCGTTACCGAGCTGGAACGGCTCATCCGAGAGGCGTTTCGTTTAAGCCAGCCAGCCTACATGCTGATTCCCGAGGATTTCGCCAAAATGCCGATTCATGGAACCCCGGTCAAAGGCAGCCGCCTGACTTCCATCTCCCGTGGACGCAGCAATCCCAAGGAACTCCGGACTGCGGTCCAGGCAATTGTCGCTCGGATGAAAAAAGCCCGTCGCACAGTGGTCCTCCCAACCTTCCATGTGGATCGTTACAACGCGAAGTCGGATCTACTCTCCTTCCTGAAACGCACTCGTCTGCCGTTTTCCCTAACACAGATGGATAAAGGGCTCATCGATGAGTCCCATCCACAATATATCGGTGTCTATGGTGGAAAATCCTCGTTCCCTGCCTCCGTGGCTTCCACGGTGGAAAACTCCGACCTGCTTCTCAATATCGGAAGCTTGATCCGGGAGGACCTGAACACCGGATTTTGGACCGATCGGCTGGAGTATGTTCCAACCATCACCATCGGACCGGACTATGTGGAGGCCGGCAGCCAGACTTTTACCAACGTCCAAATGCATGACGTTCTTCGCACCCTTGCCCGGGTGGCGCCTCTGGCCAAAAGCACACGGCGTTCACAACCCAAGCTACTTCCCATGAGCGGCTCCGGCCACGACCCCATTGGTTCCAACTCGTTCTATCCCCGTTTGCAACGTTTCCTGCGTCCAGGGGACACTCTTGTGGCGGAAACCGGCACCTGTTCGCTTCACCTAGGCAAGATATGGTTGCCCGAGAATGTCGGGTTCGAGTCCCAGCTACTTTGGGGCTCGATTGGTTGGGCGACCCCCGCCGCTCTTGGGGTAGCCCTCGCCGAACCCAAACGGCGTACAATTCTGGTGACCGGAGACGGCTCCCACCAACTCACTGCCACCGAAATCGGGGTCATGGGGCGCTACGGCATCAACCCGATCATCATCCTTCTCAACAACGGTCTCTACGGTATCGAGGATGTCCTCAGCCAAACTGGTCATGTCTACGACTCCCTAGCCGGATGGGATTACCATACCCTGCCCGCCACCATGGGCTGCCGCGACTGGTTCTGTACCCGGGCGGAAACCGTGGCCGAACTGGAGTCCGCCCTCGAAACCGCCCGCAACCACCCGGGGGCCAGCTACCTCGAGTTGATCGTTCCACCAGAGGAGAGTCAGCCCCTTCCGAAAAAAACCATCAACCGAATCTACAAAACTTACGCCACGTAAATACCCTCCGCTTTTCGGTTGAATTGATTCGACTCGTTTGAGTTGGACTCCTTAGATTTTTGATTCCCAAACACTGGGAATTAGGAGAACCAATTATGTCCAACGCATCCAAATGCCCCTTTTCCGGTAGCACCGGAGCCCGCACAGAACCCATTGCCCCTTCCAACGACTCTTGGTGGCCGCATCGCCTCAACCTCAAGATCCTCGGCCTTCACTCCGAGAAAACCAATCCCATGGGGAAGTCCTTTAACTACACCGAAGAGTTCAAAAAACTGGACCTACCGGCCGTAAAAAAAGACCTCTATGCCCTGATGACCAGCTCCCAACCCTGGTGGCCGGCTGACTGGGGACACTACGGTCCCTTCTTCATCCGGATGGCCTGGCACAGCGCCGGGACCTACCGAATCGCCGACGGACGCGGGGGTGCAGGCACGGGAAACCAGCGCTTTGCCCCGATCAATAGCTGGCCCGACAACACCAACCTCGATAAGGCCCGTCGCCTCCTCTGGCCTGTCAAAAAGAAGTACGGCAACAGACTCTCCTGGGCTGATCTTTTTATTCTGGCCGGAAACTGCGCCCTGGAGTCCATGGGCTTCAAAACGTTCGGCTTCGGCGGTGGGCGTGAAGACATCTGGGAGCCCGAGGACGACATTTATTGGGGGTCCGAAACCACCTGGCTGGGAGACAAGCGCTACACGGGAGACCGGCAACTGGAACAGCCGCTCGGCGCCGTCCAGATGGGTCTCATCTATGTCAATCCCGAGGGCCCGAACGGCCAACCCGACCCCGTGGCTTCCGGTCGGGATATCCGGGAAACCTTTGCCCGCATGGCCATGAATGATGAAGAGACCGTGGCCCTCGTCGCGGGTGGACACACCTTTGGTAAATGCCACGGCGCGGGCGACCCCAAACTGGTCGGACGCGAACCCGAGGGCGCGCCCATGGAGGAGATGGGTCTCGGGTGGAAAAACTCCTTCGGCTCCGGCATGGGGGTCTGCACCACCACCAGCGGGATTGAGGGTGCTTGGAAACCAAATCCCACGAAATGGGACATGGGTTATTTCAACATGCTTCTGGGCTACGATTGGGAACTGGTAAAGAGTCCGGCCGGCGCCTGGCAGTGGCTCGCCAAGGACGTGCAGGAAAAGGATATGATCCCCGACGCCCATGATCCTTCCAAAAAGCACCGCCCGATGATGACCACCGCCGACATGGCTCTCCGCATGGATCCCCTCTACGGACCGATTTCCAAGCGGTACCACCAAAACCCCCAACTTTTTGCCGATGCCTTTGCCCGCGCCTGGTTCAAACTGACCCACCGCGACATGGGTCCCCGCTGCCGCTATCTGGGCCCCGAGGTCCCCAAGGAGATTCTCATCTGGCAAGACCCCGTCCCGCCCGTCGAACACAAGCTGATCGGCGAAAAGGAGATTAGCGCACTTAAGTCGAAAATCCTCAGCTCGGGCCTGCCCCTCAACCAATGGGTCAAAGCCGCCTGGGCCTCCGCCTCTACCTTCCGCGGATCCGATATGCGTGGCGGCGCCAACGGAGCACGGATTCGTCTGGCCCCGCAAAACACTTGGGAGGTGAATGAACCCCGGGAACTTTGCCAAGCCTTTCAAAAACTCGAACCCATCCGCGTTGAATTTAACGCTTCCGCCACCGGCGGGATGCAGGTCTCCCTCGCCGACCTCGTCGTCTTGGCGGGTTGCGCTGCCGTCGAGGAAGCGGCCAAGAAAGCGGGCCACAGCATCAAAGTCCCCTTCTCTCCGGGTCGCACGGATGCGACTCAGGAACAAACCGATGTGGCCTCGTTCTCCGTACTCGAGCCCTTGGCCGACGGGTTCCGTAACTACACTCGCCAGGGTCTTAAACCCCCGGCGGAGGAGTTGTTGATCGACAAAGCCCAACTGCTGAAACTGACCGCGCCGGAAATGACCGCCCTGGTGGGTGGTCTGCGCGTGCTGGACACCAACTTCGGTCACACCCAACACGGGGTCTTCACCGATAAACCCGGAACCCTCACCAACGACTTCTTTATCCATCTCACGGATATGAATATCGAATGGAAACCATCGGCAGTGGGCGGCCTTTACGAAGGGCACGACCGCAAAACGGGTAAAGTCAGATGGACCGGAACCCGGGTGGATCTGGTCTTTGGATCAAATTCCGAGCTCCGCGCCCTCTCCGAGGTCTACGCTCAGGACGATGCCAAAGAGAAGTTTGTAAAGGATTTCGTCGCCGTTTGGACCAAGGTCATGAATCTTGATCGGTTCGACTTAAAACCTTAGGTGCCCCATTTGCTACGGTAGCACGAAAGGGGTATCATTACTTCATGAACGAAAAACAATCCTCCGACCAAAACAAAAGCTCCTGTAACTGTTGCTGCAAACTGAAGCTGATTTTCATGTCGGTGGTGGCGATTAGTCTCTCCCTGATTGCCCTCTGCGCCGTGGTGAAAACCTTCGCCCGTTGCGATCGTGATGGCTATCGCGGAAAATGGAAGCAGGAGTGTGGACAGATGGGTCGAGGAGAACGGATGGGTGGATGTGGCATGAAAAAAATGGGAATGATGAACTGCCCCATGTCCAAGGACATGGAGAATGACATGGATGAGGACGATATGCCGGCCCGCCGCGGACCGGAGAATCGACCCGACAAGAAATAAAAGACCGAAGTTTCCCTTCGGTACCCTCTTGATCCGTGTGTAGCGCGAACCTGCGTGACCCGGATGCTCAAAGGTTCCAACCAGCAAAGACTGCTTCTGACCCTTTTTCGCTAGCAGATATAGAGAAGCGGTGGGTTATTACAGGCTTCCTATCACCAATCCTTCCAACGCATGTAGTAAACTCGCATGGGGGATAAGGCGGAAAATAAACCCACCATCTCCTTTTCGCGCATCAAAACCCAGGGTTGGCTCGTGCTCATGCCGTTTTTGCTATAAACGACGTCCCCCGCCAAATGCACGGCGGCATGCACCAAAATACCCTTATCGTTCATTAGGAGCACCAAATCCCCTGCCAGGCTGGGTCGCGAGATTTCATAGTAATGTTCCCGCACGAACCTAAAGGCAAATTCGGGATTCGAAACCCGCGGATCCGGTTCGGGCGAAAAGAAAAGCAGAGCCGTGGATAGACAATCGCTTGGCCGGTCGCCACCCCCCG
>CAZZMY010000004.1:0-40879 GCA_964655385.1 uncultured Akkermansia sp. | reverse complement strand
CGTGGATCCAGAGGAAGGCCTGACCGCGCAGCTCCACCGAACTGAGCAGCATGTAATAAAATCCGAGGAAGACGGGCATCTGGATGAGCATCGGGAGGCAGCCACCCAGCGGATTCACCCCGTACTCCCGGTACAAGCGCATCATCTCGGTGTTTAGCTTGGCGGGATCTTCTTTGTATTTTTCCTGCAACTCCTTCAGTTTCGGCGCCAAGAGCTGCATTTTTTTCATGCTTTGATTGGCCTTGGCCTGCGGCACCCAGAGGATGGCTTTCAGCAAAATGGTCAGGATGACGATCGACCAGCCGTAGCTTCCCACCCACTTATGAATGGTGTTCATGACCACGAGCAACGGACGACTGACGATTCCCATCCAACCAAACTCCATCACCTGATCCTCTCCCTGGGCCAAACTGCGCAGCCGCCAATCCTCCTTGGGACCCGCATAGAGACCGAACTGGCGCGTATTCTTGGCCCCGACTCCCAGGTCAAAACCGGCGAGTTTCATCCACGCCTCAACCGCCGGAACCTTGCCGGATCCGTCCCGCATCGTCTCACCGAGGAGATCCACCTTGCGGGCCTCGGCCCCCATCGCCGGCGCGTCCTGGGCGGTCAGGACCAAGGCAAAAAACTGGCTCTTGGCCGCCACCCAGCGTACTTCCCGGTCGTCGCGGCTCTGGACCAGCTCCTTGCCGGGACGCGGAAATAAAAACAGGAAATTGGAAGGAAGAAACTCGGGCAGTTTGTGGGTGGTGTAGGTGACGTCGGTGGTGAACCAGCTGGCCCCCAGATAGTTTTCCTCATCCCTCTTCAGATGCACCGGAGCCCCGACTCCGGCGGCCAAGGCGTAACTGGGGAGAGCCAACGGAACCGTTCCGCGATTCTCCACCTCCTGCGTGAGGGTTAGCCGGTAATCTCCCGCCAGACGAAAGGTGCGACGAAGCCAGACCTCCCCACCGGTCTGGGCCTTGGCGATGAAGACCACCTCCTGTCCGTCCGCCTTCTCGAGGCTCCAAGAGAGTCCCTCACCGGCCGGAGTCCAGCCCCGCAGTTCAAAAATCGCATCCGGGGATCCCCGGTTCAGGCTTACCTTCTCCCCCGGATCCCCTGCGTGGCCGAGCAACTCGAGCGAGCGCACTCCGCCGCCCCAGGTGGTGAAGGTTACCCGCAAGGTGGCGTTTTCCAAAACCGCGGTCTGCTCCTCCCCCGACCGCTGGAGGGAGCCCGGCGCAAGGGTTTCCTTGGCCACGAGACTGGGAGAAGCGGCGGGAGGAGTCTGTGTCGCCGTTGCGTTGGTGGGCTTGGACTGAGCTGCCGCTTTTTTTGCAGCCGCCGGGTTCGGCGGATAAAAATGCGCCACGATTTTGGGATAAAGAACGAGCAGGAGCATGCAGGCCCCGGCCGCGATCCAGGAACTCCGATCCATGCCTCCCTTTTTCATGAAGACTCCTTGACGGGATCAAAACCCGTTCCCCCCCAAGGATGGCAACGGGTCAAACGCCGGAGGGAAAGCAAACCACCATGCCACGCCCCATGGCTCCGGATGGATTGGATCGCATAGTCCGAGCAGGTGGGATGAAACCGACAGCAGGGTCCGCCCCCGCCCAAAAGGGCCCGCCAAAAGGGAGAACTCATTTTTTGCAGCCGGATCAATCCGATGAGAAACGTCCCTATCATGTTTTAAGCCTTCGGTAAAAGCCGGGCCCGGAGATAGAGGGCCCGGATCTCTTCCTGAATTTTCTCCAGCCCGGCTTGGCCGGCCTTAGGTCGCGCGACCCACACGGAATCCAACCCCATGGGCAGATCGGATTGCAAAGCCCGCCACGCCTCGCGCACCCAGCGTTTGATCCGGTTTCTCACCACGGCATTTCCGCAGGTTTTGGGCACGACGATGGCCATACGGCGGGCGGAGGTGGCGGAAGGACGCCAGTTAAGCTTGAGGTGGCTACCGCTTTCGCTTTCCCCTTCCCGGCGGATGGCCAGGAATTCCGACCGGCGGCGGAGAATGCGCTCCCGGGGGAGGCGACGGTCACGCCCCGGTGTGGCGGGCGTAGTGGCGCTCCACACCTTTGGGCAGAAGGCGGCGACGACCACGCGCCCGACGGCGCGCGATCAGGGCCCGCCCTCCCTTGGTTTTCATGCGGGCGCGAAAGCCGAACTGGCGTTTCCGCGTGCGCTTGGAGGGGTTGTAAGTGGGTTTCATTCCGTGAGATTGGTAAGACGAAAATCGTGCCGAGGAACCGGCGCGGAGTCAACCCGCGGTTCCCAAAAGGGACAGAAATCTTTCGATTTCACCAACGGTGTTCGAGGCATGGGGAGAGACCCGCAACAGAACCTTCCCCCCGTGTTCTTTTCTCCAGGAAAGACGAACCCCTTCATTCTCCATCCGCTTTTTGACCGCTTCCCACCCAGCCGGGGGTTCCAACAGACTGGTAATGGGCCGGTTTTCGTCCTCGCCCCCGTAGATTCGGAAACCGCCCTTGCGGGCACCCTCCCTGACCAAGCCGGCCAAGTGCAGGGCATGAGCCGCTACCTCTCTCGTTCCCAGATCCTCCAAAAGCCCCAACGACGCCCGCATACCCTCGATTCCAGGCAGGTTAAGACTGCCGGGCTCGTATCTTCTTCCCTCCCCCTCAAACTCCAGTTTCGGTTGGGCCAAAAATTCCGGACTCACCACATTCCAGGAGCCGAGCAAAGGCGGGTGCATTTGCTCCCAGACCCGCTTGCGCACCATCAACACCCCCGCCCCCACCGGACCCAACATCCATTTATGGGCGTCTGCCGCAAGAAAATCGGCTTCGGGCCAGTGGGTCGGTAAAACTCCGAGCGTCTGAATTCCGTCGAGGCAGAGCAGGACTCCGCGTTTTTTCAATTCCGGCCCGATGAGGGAAAGTTCCGGTTGCCGTCCGCTCAAATAGTGCGCCGTGGCCAAGCTGACCAATCGGGTCTTGGCCGAAAGGACCGCCTTCACATTCTCCCAGCAGATGGATTCCTCGGGTTTCCTCCTCAAGGGGACAGGGCGGACTCCTCGACGAGCAAGATCCAGCCAGGGATAGACGTTGGCCGGATAGTCCAGCGGGTCATACACCACCTCGTCCCCTTCTTTCCAAGCGAGGCCCAGCGCCACCAATCCCAAGCCCAGGGCGGTGGGTCCGAGCAGGGAAATCTCTTCCCATGCACAACCCAGGAAGCGGGCGGCGACTTCGCGCGTTTGGCGAACCCTTTTCCAGATTTCCAGATTTTCCTGCTGACCTTGGCTGGCACTCTCCGACCAAGCATCCATCGCTTCCCGGGCAGGCCCGCTGATGGGAGCCACGGCGGCATGGGCCAAAAAGATGCCTTGGCGAGTGACCGGGAAAAGACGGCCGCGTTCCGCGGAATCGGCCAAAACCCCGGCGAGGCGGGGCGCATGGGACTTCTTCAGTCGCTCAGCTCCACGTTCCAGTAAGCCAAATCCAGGAAGTGCCGCCAGGTTTCCGGACCGTTGCGGGAGATCTGCACATTCAGGAAGGTGCGGAGCTTCGGTCGCTTGGGTTTGCGGATGAGTTTCATCGAAGCCTCATGCGGCCGCCGGTTCCCCTTACGGGTGTTGCAGGGAATGCACGAGCAGACCACGTTTTCCCACTTGGTGGTGCCCCCCTGATCCCGCGGGATTACGTGGTCGATATTGAGGTCCCGGCGATCCTTATTGGCCCCGCAGTACTGGCAAGTGAAGGAGTCGCGCTCAAAGACGTTCTGGCGGGTCAGTTTGACCTCCTTTTTGGGGATGCGGTCGAAGAGCATCAACACGATCACCCGGGGGACCCGGATGCGGAAGCTGATGGTCTGCATGGCGTCGTCACCGTCATAGCTCTGACTCAAGTCCCGCCAGCTATTGAAATCAAAGGTGCGGAAGTCCTCGCCGTTTCCCTCCACCACCTGCGCGTGTCCCATGTAGAGGAGGCTGAAGGCTCGGCGGACGGAGCAGATGTGGACCGCCTGCCAAAAGCGGTTTAGCACCAAAACTCCATGAGGCATGGACAACTCCATATAGGTTCTATTAGACGGAAGAAAGTTATCGTCAACGGGGCTCGTTTTCTCTTGCCCGAAACGCCATCTGACCGCCTAATTTCCCTCCCTGCCATGAAGTTCCGCAAGATTTTCGCATCCTTGGCCGCTGTCCTCCTTTTGGCCACTCCTTCTTCCCATCCCGCCGCCTCCCCTCAGGACGATTATTTGCAGATCTACGTCATGATCAACGAGGGGGACAAGTTGGACAATTCCGGCCAAAAGTCCCAAGCCCGTGAAAAGTACGAAAACGCCCTCAACAAGCTCGAAAAGCTGAAGAATGAAAACCCCGAATGGGAACCCACGATCGTCAAATACCGGATCAAATATCTCACCGACAAGCTCTCCAACCTGAAATCGGCCAAGGATGCCGCCCCGGCTCCGGCGGAAAAACCGGCCGCACCCGCTGCTGAAAAACCCGCCACGACCCCGCCTCCTGCCCCGGTTCCAGCACCCACCCCTTCGGAGAGCCCGGCCCCGGCGATCCAAAAATCGGAAGCCTCCGCCCCGGCGGTCACCTCGGACGATCCCTCCGCCCTCCGCCAAAAGATCATCGCCCTTACGGGTGACTTGGAATCCACCCGAACCGAACTGAAACAGGCGAAAAACGATCTCGAGCAGGCACTCACCGAGAAAAAGCAGTTGAAGGAAAAACTTGCGGCTTCGCCGGCACCCGACGCCAACGTGGCCAAGTTACAGGAAGAAAACACCACCTTGCGGCAAAAGCTGACCGCCACCGAGGAGAGCCTGAAAAAAGCCGCCGGCGGGGAACTCTCGGGCGAGATGACCTCCCTGCGCGGCCAAGTCGATTCCTTGGAGAAAAAACTGGCGGAAGCCAACGCGCGCTCGGCCGAGTTGACCCGGGCCAACGACGATTACAAAAAGCAGATCGCCAGCCTGACCACCCAGTTGCAGGCCGCGGGCACAGCGGGCAAGTCGGACTCCACCTTGGCCAAAGAGAACGCCATGTTGCGCTCCATTCTGGATCGCCAGCTCAAGGAACAAGCCCGGCGTGAGGCCGCCCGCCGTTTGGTCTTGGATGAATTCAAAAATCTCGCGGTTTCCACCGAGGCCCTCAAAACCCAGATGGAGGTTTTGAGCTCACCTTTGGTTTCCCTGACCAATGAGGAGCAGGACATGCTGAAGGTTTCCGCCCCTTCCCTCGTGGCTCCCGAGCCGGCGGCGCCCGCCTCTTCTTCCAGCTCCGGCAACACGCCCACGCTCTCCAAGGATGCGGAGAAACCGGCCAGCCCGGAGAGCTTCGCGGAAAAGCCGCGGATCCCGGAGGAATTCAAGGATGTCGCCGCCAAGGCCACCTCCCTTTACAACGAGAAGAAATTTGACGAGGCCGCTGCTGCCTACGAACAGATTCTGGCGAAATACCCGCAATCGATCTACGCCCTCTCCAATCTGGGGGTGGTTCGTTTTCAGCAGCAGAAATATCCCGAGGCAGAGAAGCCTCTCCGGGAGGCCATCCGGGTGGCGCCCAATGACGCCTTCTCCCACTCGGTCCTCGGCATCGTCCTGGTGCAGCAGGAGAAATATGACGACGCCATCCAGGTGTTAAGCCGGGCGGTGGCCCTGGATCCCAATGATGCCAAAACCCGCAACTATCTTGGAATCTCCTCCTCCCGTAAGGGATTGCAGGAGGCCGCCGAACAGGAATGCCGCAAAGCCATCGAACTGGACGAGGGATACGGTGACGCCCATTTCAATTTGGCCGTGATTTATGCCACGCAGAATCCTCCCTCCAAGGAACTGGCCAAACGTCACTACAACCGCGCCTTGGAACTCGGTGTTCCCAAGGATGCCGAGCTGGAAAAACTCCTGAACTAATCCCGGTTTCCGCGCCAGGCGGGAAGCCGAATTTCCACCCGCGTGCCCTTGCCCGGCTGTGAATCCACCTTCAGAGCGCCGCCGTGGGCTTCAACCGTCCGGCGGACCAACGCCATTCCCAGTCCGGTCCCTCCGGGGCGACGAGACAAAAAAGGTTCGTAAAGCCGTTCCGCGATTTCTTTCGGCATCCCCCGACCACTGTCCTGCACGGTGAGTAGAATATTTTCCTCCCGAGACTGCACACCCAACCGCAGTTCTCCACCCTTCGGCATCGCCTCCACGGCATTCAACACCAGATTCAGGACCGCCTGCTCCAATTGCGGCCGATCCCCACGGATCATCGCCTCGCCACGAGAGGGGACTTTTTTTGTCACCTGGATTCGGGCGGAGGAAAGTTTGCTGCGGGTCAGCAGATGAACCTCCTCCATCAAATCCGTGCCATCCACCGCTCCGATCTCCGGGTCGGCCGATCGGGCCAGATTGAGAACCCGATCCAGGATTCCGTTCATCTGGGCCAACTTGGATTCAATGAGATGCAAATCCCGCTTTTGAGCTTCCGAGGCCGGCAATCCGCGAATCGCCGTGTGCCAAAGCATCCGAATGACCGCCAGAGGATTACGAACCTCGTGCGCCACTTCCGCAGCCAACATTCCTAGAGAGGAGAGCCTTTCCCGGTTTCTCAGCTCTTCCTCTGTCCGGTCGAGCCGTCTGGACAACCGGGATCTTCCCAAAGCCGCCGCTGCCAGTCCGGCCAAGCCCCCGAGTAAACGAATTTCCGCATCGGGAAATCTCCGCGTCTCTGCGGTGGCCACACACAGCACACCGATCCCCTCCTTTTTTTCCACCAAGGGGACAGCCAGAACAGAAACCAAACCCTCTTCCCGGACCCGGTCGGTATGGGGATCCTGGGGGCTGGACCGCACATCCCGGACGGAAATGGGGCGTCCGCGACGAACCACATATCCCAAGGCGGTCTCCGAAACCTCGATGGGTGGCTGCTTCCGGTAGTCGGGGGAACCACCCAGACACACCTCGAGAAAGAGCTCCTTCTTTTTCGGATCAAGGAGGAAGATGGAAGCAAGTTTGGCTCCGGACAGCCGGGATGCCTCCCTGGCCACCCGGTTGAGAATAGCCTCCGGCGTCTCTTCCGCCCCAATCGCTGCCCCCACCTCCGCCAGGGCTGCGGACCGACGACTCTCCTCACTCGTGCCCGCCACCTTCCAAGCCAAACTCAACCACCGGGAGGCCTGTTGGGCCATCTGCTGAAGCTCGGCTTCCTGTCCTTCCGAGAAAAAATTCTTTTTTTTCGTTCCTACCACCAGCACGCCGATGAGATTTTCCCCTTCACTCATGGGAGCCGCCATTTCGCTCCCCCCCGAACCCAATCCGAGGGTGCTTTTCTGAAGATCTGCCCGGGCGGAAATTCCCCGGCTGGCCACCCAGCCAGCCAATCCCTGCCCCGGGACTAAACGTTTTCGCCGAACGCTCGCCGCCACGCCCACCGCAGCCTCCATCTCCAAATCCCCATAGTTCGGGTTCAAGAGATAAAGGGCAGCCCGCTCCACCCCGAACTCTCTCTTGGCTTCGGTCACAATTCGCGCAGCCAATTTGCGGGCTTGGAGTAGATCGGCCGGTTCCAGACCCAAATGCCGTTTCGGAGGCTTCACCGACTCACCACTCCTTTCAGCCGGGCCAACAGCCGATCTAGTCCTGCGGAGTCGACGAGCGACTGTCCCTCGGGCCCAACAATGCTGAATGTGTCGATGGCGGCTCCTTTTTCCGTGGTGATGCGGGCCCCATCAATCTGAAAGCCTTCCTCCGAGATGGCCCGAGTCAGCGCATGCAAAAGCCCGACCCGATCGGGGGCCTGGACATGCACCAGAGTTTTCCCGGGCTCGCTTTCCGTATCCATCCGCAAACTCGCGGGAAATTCCGCCTCCCCGATGGCCTTCTGCCACAGGGTGGGTCCCTGCCCGGCCAACCGCTCCGCCAGATGATCTTCAGTGGCCCCCAGGGCTTCCGTCAGCGTTTTTTCAAACAGTTCCCGGTCCACGCGATGACTGACGGGCTCCAAACGTTCCGTACAGACCCGGAACGTGTCGACCACCACATCGTCGTTTCGTGTGAAGATATTTGCGCTGAGAATGTTGATTCCGGCCACGGCAAAACTGCCGGCGATTTTGCTGAACAGTTTTTCCCGGTTCCAGGTCACCACGATCACCTCGGTGTGTCCCTCCTCGGAATAATCCTGCCAGACCACGAGAGGGACCAGCGCCTCAGATCCGGCAACCCGCCTTTCGAAGAAATCATGAACCGCCCGAATATGACGGGCCACCAGATCGGCCGTGCACTGCCTAAGATAGGCCGGCCCCATCCGTTCCAAGTGGTTTTGCATCTCCTGGTCAGAGAAGCTCCCGCTCAAAACAACAGCCACTTGCCGGATTCTACCCGCACGTTCCTCCTCCTCAGCGCGCAGAAACTCCTCTTCTCCCGCCAGCATTCGCTTGGTTCGCGAATAGAGATCCCAAACCAAAAGTTCTCTCCAACTGGACCAATTGCTCCGACCCGCCACCGCCCGGACATCGGCCGCCGAGATCAACATCAGGAGATCGAGCCTCTCCTCATCTTGGACGATCCGGGCAAACGCCCGGATGGTCTCGGGTTCCTCCAAATTTTTTCGGGCAAAATTCCCCAAAGTCATGTGATGGTCAACCAGGAAGGTCATAAGGGAAAGGTTCCGTCCCCAGAAATGGAACCGTCGTGCTACCCGGGCTGCGTTGGCCGCTCCCACCTCCTCATGGTGCCGGGACAACTCCGCCTTGCCGGTATCGTGCAATAACATTGCCAGAGCCAGGATTTCGGGTGCTTCCACCCGGGCATAAAGCTCGGAGTATTTCCGCAAATCAGGATCCTTGGAGTCCAACATCGCATCCAGTTGTTCCAGGCAGACCAAGGTATGCTCATCGGCGGTGTAGCGATGGAAGAATTCGTGCTGCACCAGGCAGGTAAGGGGCGCGAACTCCGGGAGAATTCGGCCCAACACCCCGTTCTCATGCATCAACCTCAGGATGCGCGCCACCTTCCCTTTCTGTTTCAGGATATGGAGGAATACTTCCTGAATTTCCCGCCGGCCCAGCAGTTCATCCGTCAATAACCCGAAGTTGGCACGCAGAAGGGCCACCAGCTGGGCACTCGGAACGGATCCTTGATCCTGCAGAATTCGAAAGACGCGGATCATCCGGGATGGGTCTTGGGTAAAGATCTGGGGATTTTCCGCCTCCAGTTCCGCCCCCTGGAGAATGAAACCGTCCGTGGCCCTTCGCGATCCCTGCCAGCCGGAGAAGAAGGACCAAATGCCCCGCGGCCGACCCGTAATTTGCTGGCAGATTCGGGTGGCGGCCGGGTTGCAGATCAAATGAATGGAGCGCATGTGGCCGTACACCTCACGCATCAAGGCTTCGCTTTGTCGGAGAATGTTGGGTTGGGGATAGCCCATAGCCACCGCCAACTCTCCCTGAAGACGTAGCGTCAGCACGTCCCCTGCTCCGCCCTGCAGGTCGTGCAGCCACTCCCGCACCGTCATGAGAAAGGCATAGGACTTTTCCGCCAGAACCGCCTCCTCCGTCGCCAACCAACCCTTGGCGGCCAATTCCCTGAGGCTCAATCCTTGTCCGCTGACCTTTCCCACCCAGCGAAGATTATGAAAATCCCGCAGGCCACCCACTCCGGTTTTCAGATTCGGCTCTTGGACGTAGATCGTGCCCCCCTCCTTGGTGTGGCGAGCGGCTTGATTTTCCAACCGCCAGGAAAGGTAGTTCTCCACGCCCTTGGACAGACTTTTCTTGGCAAACTCCGAGGAAAACTGCTGCCAAAGCGGTGTGGACCCGGTCAGACAACGGGCGTCGAGCAAGGCAGTCTTGATCATCGGCTCGGTCTCCGCCCGATCGATCGTTTCTGCCACCGTGCGGCAGGCATGTCCGACCTTCAAGCCGATATCCCAAAGGACGTAGAGAATCTGCCGGACCACCTCTTCCTCCGCCTTTTCCTTGCCACTCTCGCGGATGAAAACCAGGTCGACATCGCTGGCCGGGCTCATCTCCTCCCGGCCAAACCCACCCACCGCACCCAGGACCAGACGGCTTTTGGAGTCCGCGTCCCCTGCATGGTTCCAAAGATGGATCAAAACCTCGGACAAGAGCCCGGCCCGCTGGTGGGCCAACTCCAAGCCGGAGGTCCCCGCCTTTGCCCGGGCGGCGAGTTGGGCCTCTTCCTCACGGAGAAAATGGCGGATCAGATCCAACCTCGCTTCGGGCGCTATCGCCCCCGCGCCGGCCAGCAACTCCTCCAGTCGGGGAAGGAACAGGCGTGCGCCGTTCGCATCCCTTTCTCCGGTGACCGGCCCTCCCGGTCCGGTGCCGCCCCCCACGATCACTCCAGGGGTTGATCGGTCGCGGCGTTGAGAATCTTAAAGTCTTCCACGTTCGCCGCGGGGTCCGCTTTGAATTGAAACTGGCCGGCAAACCTCCGTTGCAGTTCGACCAGCAATTCATCGTCCTCCGTGCGAAGCCGGTGCAACACCCCGGGGTGCACCACGACTTTGATTTCATGCACCTCGCTGTGTTTGCGCAGGATTCGGCTGATTTCACGCTGAATCTCCACGCTCATGGTCTCGAAGGATTTCACCATGCCTTTCCCCCGACAGCACGGGCACTCCATATACACCGCCCGGCGGATGCTCTCCTGCACCCGCTGCCGGGTCATCTCCAACAGTCCCAAAGCCGAGATGGGCAGGGTGTGGGTCCGGGCCCGGTCCCGACGGAGGCACTGCTTGAATTTCTCGTACACTGCCATCTGATCCCGTCGGGATTTCATGTCGATGAAGTCGATGACCACCAGTCCCCCAAGGTTGCGGAGCCGCAACTGCCGCGCGACCTCCTCGGCGGCCTCAAGATTCGTTTTGCGGATGGTATCGTCATGATCCCGGCCACCCCGCGTTTTCCCCGTGTTCACGTCAATGGACACAAGCGCTTCGGTCTCATCCACCACTAGGTAGGCGCCGGATTTGAGCCAAACCTGGCGGCGCAGGGCGCTTTCGATCTGACGGTTCACGCCAAACGCCTCAAACAAGGGTTCCGCGGCCAGATGTCGCTTCACTTTTTTCAGGGAGCGCTTGGAAATCAGGCCCACCATTTCACGCACGCGCTTTTCCGCATCCTCGTTATCCACCATCACCTCGTCGACCTCCTCGGTCAGGAAGTCCCGCACGGAGCGCTCGACCAGATCCGGCTCCTCCAACAGTACCGCTGGGGCGTTCTTGCTTTTCAGGCCCTCCTCCACCTTTTTCCACTGCTCCAACAACAGGGCCAGATCCCGCACAAAGTAGCGGGCCTGCATTCCCTCGCCGTTGGTGCGGAGGATGACTCCCATGCCTTCGGGCACATCGAGTTCTTGAAGGATTTTCCGCAGACGGGCGCGCTCTTCCGGATTCTCGATTTTCCGGGAAACGCCGCTCATCTCTCCAAAGGGCATGAGCACCAGATACCGGCCCGGCATGCTGATGTTGGTCGTGACCCGCGCCCCCTTAGTTCCAATGGGCCCCTTGTTGACCTGAACGATCACCTCGGCTCCTGGGGGGTACAACCGGGGAATGTCGTTGCTGGTGATCCGAGGCTTGCGCCCGCGGCTTCCCCTTCGCTCGACCGCCTCGATCTGTTCGTCCATGGCCGCCGGGACCGCATCCCAGAAATGCAGGAAGGCGTTTTTTTCGAGTCCGATGTCGACAAACAGGGCCTTGAGGGATGGCTCCACATTGTGGACCCGCGCCTTGTAGATGTTGCCCGAGATGCTGCGATCTCCCTCTCGCTCAATGGAGAACTCCTCCACCACTCCACCCTCAAGCAGGGCCACCCGCTTTTCCAGCGGCTCCACTGAAATGAGGAGGCTTCGGCGCTCCTCCTTGGTTTTCACTCCGAAAATCCGCTTAATCGTTTCCACAATCATGTTGTTGTTCTCCTTGGTTTTGGGTGGAGACGGGGGTTTAGCCCAGCCTCCTTTGCATCCAGACGCTTTGCATCAAACCCATCGCAGCCATGCAAACGGCCAGAAAGGTCCCTCCGTAACTTACGAAAGGCAGGGGAATGCCGGTGATCGGTACCACCTTGATCGTCATCCCCACGTTGATGAAAAAATGAGTGAAAAGCATGCCCAAAACCCCACCCGCCAGCAGGCGCCCCTCCAAATCGGAAGCCCGGGATCCGATCCAGGCTATGGAAAGGAGGAGTCCCGCCTCAGCCAAAATCAGCGCCGCTCCACCCAGAAAACCGAGTTCCTCCCCCAGAACGGAAAAAATGAAATCGTTATAGGCGATGTTTTTGGGAAGAAACCCGTACAGGTTTTGGTCCCCCCGCAAATACCCTTTTCCGCTAAATCCGCCCGAGCCGATCGCGATGATCGACTGACGAATGGTCCAGCCCGCCCCCAGGGGATCCAAGTTGGGATCAAAGAAAGTCCGAATTCGGTTGTTCTGATAGGTTTTGAGAAAAGGAAGCTCCTTCCCCATGTACCCCACGTAAACATAGATGGCCAAAACACAAACCAGCCCGAGTCCCGCAGGCACCAGCAGATAACGAAGCCTGGTTCCCCCAGCCAAAAGGAGTCCGAAACACATCGGCATGAAAACAGCGGCGGAGCCCAGATCCGGCTGCTTGAGAATCAGGAGGACCGGGATGAGGGCAAATCCCCCCAAGGCCAACACGGTGCTGAACTTTTCTGCTTTTTCTCTTAGCGCCACCAGAAGAGCCGAAGCCCCGGCCAAAAACGCCAACTTCATCACTTCGGCCGGCTGAAACCCGACCGGTCCCAGACGAATCCAACTTTTCGCCCCGTTGACTTCACGCCCGAATACCAGCACCAGAAGTAAAAGGCAGAGCCCGCCTCCGAACCAAAACCAACCCTGGGCCACCCAGCGGTGATAATCCAAAAAGGTAAGGGCAAAGAAACATACCAACCCGAGGCCAACCCAGGCCGCCTGCTGCACGGCGGCATTTTTCAGGTCCGCCGCCTCGCTCGTATGGGTGGCGCTGTAAATCACCATGATTCCCACGGTGCAAAGCCCCACCATGAGAAAAAAAGCAGGCCAGTGCAGCCCTCGCCATTTCCGGATCTTGGCCATCACCGTCTCCTCAGGCCTCGACCGGCCCCTCCGGTTCCCATCCCTTCATCAAACCAACGAAAGATTCCACCAAAGACGTCACCATCGTTGTCACTATCCGCCCCGGGAGGTTGATAGCTTCCATCGGAGGCCGTGACCCCGTGAAAATGTCCGGTCACCGGAGCCTGATACACCAATTGGGGAGGCGTGCCTTTCTCCATCTCAAAGAGTTTGGCCAGAATCTCAGAGGCCAACGGGGCACAGGTCGCACCGCCGGAAACTCCGCCTTCCACGATCACAATCACGACGTATTTCGGATCCTTCAACGGGGCGAATCCCGTAAACCAGGTCCGGGTGTCCTTGACCACGCTGCCCCCGATCCGGGTGGTGAACTGGGCCGATCCCGTTTTTCCCGCCACCTCCACATCCTTCACCGCCGCATTTTTTCCTGTTCCCTCCATCACCACCGCCCGCAAGCCTGCCCGAACGGCATCCAGGTTGGCCGCTCGCACCCCCAATTCTCCCCGTTTCACCGCGGCCGGATATTCCTTTGTCACCTTGGTGCCCGTCTCGGTCGACAAGCCGACTCCCTGCACCAGCCGGGGCTGATAGACCGTGCCCCCGTTGGCCACCGCCGAAAGCATCACCGCCATCTGCAGAGGCGTGACCCGGACAAAACCCTGCCCAATCGAGGTATTGGCGGTATGCCCATCGCTCCACTTCTCCACCGCAGGGGGAGGCGGACGCTCCCCTTTCTTTCCTCCCGCCACCCAAGCCTCGATTTTTTCCTTATACGCTTTTTTGCGTAAGGACATGCGATCCTCCATCCACTGCTTGCCCGGAAGGGTTCCGGGATCCTCCCCCGCCAAAACCGGCTTGCCATCTGGATCGTTCAGCAGCCTTTGACCAAATCCAACCCGGTTGCCCATCTGGGTGATGGAATCAATCCCGGTCCTCACCCCCAACTGGTAAAAAAAGGTGTTACAGGACATGGCCAACCCCCTCTTCAGGGTGATGTCCCCCTGCCCGTCCGGATTCCAGTCGTGCCAGGTTCGGCCGGCCAGTTCGATGGAGCCCGGACTATGAATGACCGTCTCCGGGGTGAATTTGGCCGCCGGATTTTCCAAGGCGGAGAGGGCCGTGACGGTTTTGAAAGTCGAACCCGGGGCGTAGGCACCCAAGGCCCGGTTGAGCATCGGTTTGGTTTCGTCAGTGAGAAGTCGTTTCCAGTCGGCCGACTGTCCCGTACCCCCCGGCACAAAACTGTTGGGATCGAAATTCGGAACCGAAGCCATGGCCAGGATGTCCCCGGTATTCGGGTCCATCACCACGCAGGCTCCGCGCCCCACTCTCCGCATCACCCCATCGACAATGGTCTGCACCCGCGCGTCCAAAGTGAGATAAATATTCTGACCCGGCAGCGGGGCTTGGTACCCCTGCTCTTCGAGAATAAACCCGAGGTTGTTTTTCTTGAGGATTTTTCCCCCAGGTTTTCCCTCAAGATCTTTTTCAAAACTTTTTTCCACCCCGTCCTTGCCGATGACCTCGGGTTGAAAGGTTTCCAGGGTCTGCTCCTCCGGCGCACCCACGAACCCCATGACATGGGAAGCCAAAGCCCCGTAGGGATACCAGCGCACCGGCCGGGCGGTCTCCTGCACCCCGGGGAGACGAGGGTCCCTCTCCGCAATGCGCGAAAGAGTCGCGAAGTCGATTTGCGTGGCCAGCTGGAAGGGAGTGTTGGGCCGTTGTTGGGCGTGCCGGCGCAACTCGTCCACTTCGTAGTTCATCTGAATTCCCAGATTCCGCAGCGGCTCGAGGGCGGTTTCCTGGACGATCTTGTCGATATCCACCTGTTTGACCCGGCGACGCTTTTCCCCGACTCCCACCTCCACGGACGTCATCGGCAACCGTCCCCGATGAGCCCGGGCGTAATTTCCCGTAAGCTCTCGGACATACAGATCCACGTCATAGCGGGCCCGATTTTCCGCCAGTGGCATTCCATTGCGGTCCAAAATCAGCCCCCGGGGAGGAGGAAGCAGAATGGGAATGGTCGTCTGGTTAATCAGGGTCTGGGCATGTTTTTCCCCCTCGACCACCTGCACGACAAAAAGCCGTTGCAGTAAAATACAGGCCGCCAGAACCACGACCACCATGGCCACGTGCATGCGCCGCGGAATATTGGCCACGGGACGAGCGAGCAACATCACCAGTTTCTCCTTGGGCTGCGCCGAGGCATCGGGCCCGACTTCCATTCCAACCACCAGCCCATGGCCACGGAAACCAGTCCATTGACCATGCCGGCCATCACCAAATTCACGCTGAGAACAAACGGCCAATCCCAACTACGGGTTTCCAGCAGGTGAAAAAACCGATCCAGACCGAAGTAGCTCACCGCCGCCAGAACGGATCCCGCGGCCTGCTCGCCGGCAGAGGCACCCAGCCACCAGCCCCTTTGACTCCGGACGAGAAGGGCCGTGGATCCGATCACCAGGGAGTGGTGACCGAGGGCGGAAAACGTTAACCCATCCCAGCAAAAACCCACCACCAAGGTCCAAACGATCAATCGAACGGGAGGAAGAAGCAATCCGGCTTGGATCACCACGGCGGCCAGCAGGTTGGTGGCCAGGGCCGTGGTCCCGTACAGTTCAGGGCCCATCGCACGAAACAGCCAGGCCCCCGCAGCCAATAGGAGAAGTTTGCCAAAACTTTTTTCCGCCTGGCTCATTTTTTGGCTCCCGATGCCCCGGTCAGAATAAACATCTCCCGAAGGTCGTTGAGATCAGCGGCGGGCGTGACTTGACCCTCCCGGTAAAGCCCGGAGTTTTTTTCCGAGGTCAAGGGCGGGGCCTCGGTCACGGTGCCCACCAAGAGATTCGGCGGAAAGGTTCCTCCCAGGCCGGTGGTCAGCACTCTTTCCCCCACCCCAAACTTCGCTTCCCGGGTGACAAACGTCAGGCGGCAAAGAGGGGTCCCACCGTTCACCGGGGTGTTGCCCAGAAGAATTCCCCGCGCTCCGGCACCCTCCGTCAACACGCTGACTTTGCAGTTTTCGTCCGAGATCAGCATAACGCGCGTGGTCGACCGTCCCACAGTGCCGGTTTTTCCGATCACTCCACGGGGAGTCACTACCGGTTGATCGGGGGCCAGGTTGGGATCATCACTCCACCCGCGATCGACCAACACGGAGTTCCACCAATTCGAGGTGTCGCGTTCAATCACCCGGCAGGCCAACAAGCGAAACGACTGTTGCTCTCGAAAGGCCAACATCTCCCGAAATCTTTCGTTTTCGTTGCGGAGATAATCCAACTGGCGAATTTCGGTTTGGAGCCGGACATTTTCCGCCCGAAGGTTGCGGTTCTCCTCCTCCAATACGTCAAACTGGCGAAGGCTCTGGCGAAAATCATTCCATTTCGTCTGTGCCCCCCCCCAGGCCCGGGCCAAGGGGGAAATGGTCTCGATCGTGGCGCGCTCTGTCCAGCGGGTGGTGACCGGGGCAAAAAAGAGAACCACAACTGCAGCGGCCAAAGCCGCACCTGATCCCAAAAAAACCCATGCGCGCGACATTGTTTTTTATTTTCGGGGAGGGGAACGCCGGCCGAGGAAAAGAGGAAGGGCGGTTATCCGCGCCCATCCGCCATCGTCAGCTTCGTCAAAAACTCCAGTTCGTCGAGCACCTTGCCCGTACCTTCCACCACGGCGCTGAGGGGATCTTCGGCCACATGAATGGGCAATCCCGTCTCCTCGCTTAAAAGCCTGTCGAATCCACGGAGCAACGCTCCGCCGCCGGCCAACACCACCCCACGCTCCACCAGATCGCTCGAAAGCTCCGGAGGACAGCGTTCCAGGGTCAGGCGAACACTTTCCAAAATGATCTGCACCGGCTCGAGAAGGGCCTCGCGAACCTCCTGGGAGGTGATGGTCAACGTCTTGGGCAACCCGGCTACCAAGTCCCGTCCGCGAACCTCCATCGAGGTTTCCTTTTCCATCGGATAGACCGAGCCGATCTTCACCTTGATGTCCTCGGCCGTGCGCTCGCCGATCATCAGGTTATAGGCCCGCTTAAGATAATTCATGATGGCTTCATCCAGCTCGTCTCCGGCCACGCGGACACTGCGGCTGAAAACGATTCCCCCGAGGGAGATGATGGCCATCTCCGTGGTGCCTCCCCCGATGTCGATAATCATGTTGCCCGAAGCATCCTGCACCGGAAGACCCACCCCGATGGCGGCTGCCAAAGGCTCCTCGATCAAGCGGACACTGCGCGCTCCGGCATGGGCCGCAGATTCACAAACGGCACGACGCTCCACTTCGGTGATTCCGGAGGGGACGGCAATGACCAACCGGGGACGCGGACGCCAGCGGTTCTGCCGTTTCGTGGCTTTTTCAATAAAGCACTTGAGCATCGCCTCAGTAACCTCGAAATCACTGATCACCCCATCTTTCAGCGGGCGCACCGCCACAATCGATCCGGGTGTCCGGCCCAGCATTCGTTTCGCCTCATCCCCCACAGCCAAAACCCGGCGTGTGGCCTGATCCATGGCGACTACAGAGGGTTCCCGTAGAACCACCCCCTTGCCACGGACAAAAACGAGCGTGTTGGCCGTGCCAAGATCCACGCCCATGTCGTTCTCTAGAAAAGGGAAAAGCTTATCCAACATATATGTGTAAAAAGTAACTATCTTAGATTCAGGCCCTTCCGTCAATCACCAAAACTTGGGGGTTCAGCCTGAACAACCGCTCAGCATCAATGATTTGTAAAACAAGGGCGAAATCGCAACCGGTCAGATCTTGGCGAGAATCTTCTTCTCCAGCTTAACAATATCGGCCGAAAAAAGACGGATCCCCTCAGCCAACTTCTCTGTGGCCATGGCATCTTCGTTGAGCAGGAAGCGGAAGGTTTTTTCGTCCAAGGGCAGTTTGGCAATCGGATCTTTTTTGGCCGTCTCGGCATCCAGCTTCTTCGCCACCACCCCGGTCGAAGCCTTCAATTCCGCCAGCAGATTGGGACTGATCGTCAGGAGATCACAACCCGCCAACTCGAGAATTTGGCCCATATTGCGGAAACTCGCTCCCATCACCTGGGTCGGATAGCCAAACTTTTTGTAATAGGCGTAGATTTTCTGGACCGACTGTACGCCGGGATCCTCCGCCCCTTTGTATTCCTTCCCCGTGCTCTTCTTGAACCAGTCGTAAATTCGACCGACAAACGGGGAGATGAGCCGCGCTCCGGCCTCGGCACAAGCCACGGCCTGTGGCAAAGAAAACATCAGCGTCAGGTTGCACTGGATTCCCTCTTTTTGGACGACCTTGGCCGCCTGCGCCCCCTCCCAAGTCGCTGCAATCTTGATCAGAATACGCTCCCGGTCGATTCCCGCCGTTTTATACATGCCGATCAGATGACGTGCTTTTTCAATCGTTCCCTGGACATCAAAGGAAAGCCTCGCATCCACCTCCGTGGAAACTCTGCCCGGGACAATCTTGAGGATTTCGCACCCAAAAAGAATCAGGAGCCGGTCAATAATCGCCCGGGCTCTCTCCTCCTTCGAACCGCCTGCCCCCTTGCCCTCCGCCACCGCCTTTTCCAGCAAGGCCTGATAAGCGGGCATCTCGGTCGCCTTCTCGATCAACGTCGGATTGGTCGTCGCATCCTGCGGGGCGTACTCCTTCATCGAGGCAAAATCCCCCGTGTCCGCCACCACGGTGGTGAACTTCTTCAACTGATCCAAGGCATTGGCACTCATCTTTTTACTCCCCCAATTGTTCGTTCAGGATTGGCATCAGCTTTTCCTGAACTTTGCGGATCTTATCCTCTTCGTCCGCTTCGACAAGCAGTCGCACAAGGTTTTCCGTCCCCGAATAGCGGAGCAGGATCCGCCCTTTTTTGCCTAAAACCTTCTCCATCTCCCGGACGGCGGCCGCCAAGGGGGGAACCGTCTCCCACGCGGGCTTATGCCTTACCCTTAGATTCACCAGTTTTTGCGGGTAACGCTTCATCCCCGTCCTTGCCTGATGCAGGGGCTCCTTGGTTCGCTGCAACAAATCCAGGATCTTCAGCGCCGAAAGCAAACCGTCACCCGCAGGAGATACATCCCAAAAAAGCAAATGCCCCGACTGCTCTCCGCCGAGGGTAAAGCCGCCTTTTTTCATCCCAGCTGCCACATAACGGTCCCCCACCAGGGTCCTCTCCACCCTTCCCCCATGTTTCGCCATGGCCTCATCCAATCCCAGATTGCTCATCACCGTGACCACCACGGTTTTTCCCGGCAGTTTTTCCCGCTTCAGGGCGTCCAGGGCGGCCATGGCAATGACCTCATCCCCATCCACCCGCTCCCCTTTTTCATCCACCAGAACTAGCCGGTCCGCATCCCCGTCGTGCGCCAAGCCAATCCAACCCGTCCGTTCCCGGATTTTGGCGATCAGCCCCTCGGGATGCTCCGAGCCACAACCCTCGTTGATATTTTTCCCATCCGGCCGATCCGACATCACCTCCACCTCGGCCCCAAAGCCACGCAGAATTTCCGGTGTGGTGAACCAAGCCGCCCCATGGGCCGCATCCACTAGGATTTTCCGCCCCTCCAGCGAAAAAGCTTCCCCGAACGCCTGGCTCAGTTTTTTCCGATAGCCCTCCATGGCCCAGTCTCGGCAGGAAAAATCCATCTCCCGGGTCTTCTCCCCGATGGTAGGGGGATGTTCCCAATCCAATCCGCTTTCCAGCTGGGCCTCCTCCTCATCCGTCAGTTTGGCCCCGCTGGCCCCGCAAAATTTAATCCCATTGTCGGTGGCCGGATTGTGGGAGGCACTGAGAATGGCCCCGGCACAAGCCCCCCGGGCAGGCACCAACATCGCCGCCGCCCCGCTGGGCAAAACTCCGGCCAGCTCGACGGAGAGTCCGGCCGATTTCAGACCCGCCGCGAGGGCAGCCTCGAGCATCGGGCCGGAGCCCCGGGTATCCCGGGCAATCAAGACTTTCCCTTGAGGAGATGTTCGGGAGAAAAATTTTCCGGCGGCCGCTCCCACCGCCGCGATGAACTCGGGCGTCATGGGGATTTTGCCCACCCGCCCACGAATCCCGTCGGTGCCGAACCACCTCCGCCCCTGCCCCTCCCCCATCAGCGTAAACCGGTCCTCATGCCTGCCACGATCACACCCAGAACCCCCCAAGCCAGCCCAGCCAGCAAGAGGCAGATCAAGGCACGCAAGGTTCTGCGCGCCAGAGCCTGAGGCCCCAAGGTGGGACGTAAAAATCCTCGAGCCAATCCTCCCGTCCATGAAACCCCGGTTCCTCCGCTGACCAGAAGTTCCGTCAACCTTTGACGGAGAGCATCGATTTCCAGGGGCCGATCCATTTTTCCCCTGCGACAAAGCGTCAACTCCCCCGTCTCCTCGGACAACACCAGCACCACCGCATCGCTTTCCTCGCTCAACCCCAAGGCCGCCCGGTGACGCAATCCCAACACCCGGCTCATGGGCTGTTGGCTTACAGGAAGAATACAGCCCGCGGCCACCACCCGGTCTCCGCGGAGAATCGCCGCCCCGTCATGCAACGGCGTCTTGTTAAAAAAGATCGTGGCCAGAAGTTCTTCCGAAACATTGCCGTAAACCGCCACGCCCGAATCAATCACCCCCTGTGCCAGATCGGACTGCTCGAAAACAATGAGGGCACCGTATTTCCTCTCCCGCAAGGCCTCGATCGCCTTGATCACCTCCTCGATGACAAACGACTGCCTCTCCCCGTGCAGGGTGAAACCGCCCGCCCGACCAATCTCCGCCAACGCCCGCCGAATCTCCGGCTGGAAAAGAATCAAAAATGCCAGGACCAAAACCGAAACAAACGCCTGCAACAAGAAGCTCAAGACCCGCAGTTCGAGGAATTTTGAAGCGGCCAGGGCGACCAGAAAAACAAGCAGGAATCCGCTCAACACCTTGGCTCCCTGGGTTCGGCGCAGAAGCTTGTACCCGTAATAAAAGACCGCAGTGAGCAGCAGAATTTCCAGAACCCCCTGCCAGCGCAGGTTGCGGTAGGGTTCCAGCCAGCTATCGGGCACGATCATAGGCGAAGCAGACCAGAAAGTGCGAACGCTGTCGATGCGGAGAATTAAGGTTTTGACCGACAGGGCATTTCCAACCGGTCCAACTCTTGGCCTTCGGGCCCCAGGGCGCGCACCGTGGCTCCGTCCGCTCGAAGTTGCACCACATTGACGTAGCCCGATTGGGCAAAGGCCTTGGTCAGAGCTTTGGACTCAAGACAGTTTTGCGGCCTCGCCTCCACCCCCATGGCCCCGTTCCCCAAAAACGGAATTTTTCTCCCCGCCTTACCCTCGGATTCCACCCGCTGAAAGTTGTGCTCATGATGCGTGAAAACGGCCGCCACCTCCGATTGCTCCAAGACCGGCACCCACTCTTCTCGCGTCTGCACAATCTCCTTCTGGTCTTTCCACTTTCGAAAAGAGGGATAAGTCGACACGTGCCACGAAGCGAAGACCCAGAGGACACTCTTTCGTTTTTCCAGATTTTCTTTGAGCCAACCCGTCTGGGAGGAAATCGGCAGGACATGCCCCGAGTCCAAAAGCAGCATGGAAAGATAGTTTCCGAAATCGAGCGCCACCGGCTCGGCCTCCCGGTAAAGCCCACCAAACAAAGCGTAAAAGAAAGGCGCCCGGGCCTTCATCTGTTCAAAGGTCGCCCCCTCCTGAACATAGCCACCTTTCACTTCATGATTTCCAATCCCTGGGACGAAAGGAATGAGTCGCCCGTTCGGAGCGCAAGCTGCCTGCTTCCATTGTTTCCAAAAGGCGATCTCACGCTTGATATCGTGGCCATCCCCGTAGGCCAAATCCCCCCCCACACTCATGAAAAGGGGATTTTGCTTCGCCCCCAAGGCCATCATCTGGCTCGACGGATCGGCAATATCGATATCTCCTCCCTCCACAAAAGTAACCCCGCCCCCGATATTTTCCGGAGCCGTGCAGAATTTTGCCTCCGGCGAGCTACCGATTCTAAAATGATACTCCTCGCCAGGCTCGAGCCGATTCCATCTGGCCCGCACCAAGGTCCATCGGGGCCTACCCAGCTTTTCGGGATCGGGAAAAGGGAGCGATTCAGTCGCCATGAATTGCCAACCTCCATCGCCGACCTTTTTCCATTGGATGACCTCCGGTTGGTCATTTTGGGGAGTTTCCCCAAGTCCCGGGCCCCGGAGCCACAGGGCCGTCATGCTCCGGCAGGGATCTTTCTCCCAAGTCAGGATCAATGTGGCAGGAAGTTCCTCCGCCCACCCCTCGAAACCCATGAGGCAGAACAGAAGAAAAAAGCGAAAACGTTTCATCAGGAGGGTCTACACCATGCCGGGCCTCGGCCAACCCCGATCGAACTGTGGCATCGTTTTGTCACCCGGCATGAGCCCAGGCTTCCTCCGTCACCGGCAAAACTTTCCCTCCCGTCCATTTTAACCAACAAACCCGTCCGCAGGCCCAGAGCACTAGGACAACCAGCAGGAGGAAAAAAGCCGTAACGCCGGCGTTGATCGCGTTCGTCATGGCAAGGCGGTCCTGCCCGGCCGTCGATGCCTGACGCATCGCCGTTAGAAAACCCAGCCTCGGATCCGCGCTGAAGATTTTCATCCACCCGGCGCTGAATGTGACCACCACCAGCCAGACCAGCGGCCCCAGGGTGACCCACGCCAACCTCCCCTTGCCCATTTTCACCAACACGGTGGTGGCCAGCCCCAGCGCCATCACGGCCAAAAGCTGGTTGGCCACTCCGAAAATCGGCCAGAGACTGTTGATCCCTCCCTGGGGATCAATCACCCCTTGGTAAAGGAACCATCCCCATCCCGCGACAAAAAGACCGCTTCCCAGAAAGTTTCCGGCCGCGGAATGCACCTCCCCTAGGGGCTTCCACAACCAGCCTAGAACCTCCTGCACGAGAAATCTTCCGATCCGGGTACCTGCATCGATCGTCGTCAGGATAAAAAGCGCCTCAAACATGATCGCAAAGTGATACCACAAGGCCATGGCCGACCCGCTTGTCGATCCCGCCGACTTCGCAAAGATTTGGGCCATGCCCACGGCAAAAGTCGGAGCTCCTCCCGTCCTGCCAATCATCGAAGACTCACCGACGGAGCGGGCCAGATTTTCCATTTGCTCTTCCGTGACCGGGAACCCCATCGCGGTAATTTTCTGCACCACAGCGGCCGGCTCGCCCCGCAAATTGATCGCAAAATATTCGCCCGGTGGCATGGAACACGCCGCCACCAACGCCAAAACACCCACACACATCTCCGTAATCATCGCCCCATAGCCCACCACCCGGATGTCCGCCTCGCTCGCCAAAAGTTTTGGCGTGGTCCCGGAGGAGACCAGACAATGGAAGCCGCTGACCGCTCCGCACGCGATCGTGATGAAGCAGAAAGGGAAAACCGGACCCGCGAAAACCGGTCCACTGCCATCAATGAACTTGGTCAGAGCGGGCATTTGCAGTTGTGGCGCCAGCAAAGCCACCACCACTCCCAAAGCCGCTACGGTTCCGATCTTTAAAAAGGAGCTTAGGTAATCTCTCGGCGCCAGCAGAAGCCACACCGGCATGGTGCTGGCCGCCAGTCCGTATCCCATGATGGACCAAGCCAACGACTTTCCATTCCAGGTGAACATCGAAGCCCAAGCCGGCGTCTCGGAGGCCCACTTTCCCGCCCAGACACATCCGATCAAGGCCAGCACCCCGAGCACCGTAACCCAGGCCGTCCGCGTTCCCCCGGCTCCCCGCATGCCGATTCCCATGGCCAGTGCCAAAGGCATCGTCAACACGATCGTGAAAAGACCCCAGGGACTTTCGGCCAAGGCCCGCACCACCACCAGCGCGAGCACCGCCATCAACATGGTCAGGATTCCCAGCAGTCCGATCACCGCGATGGTGCCCGCCACCGGCCCCACCTCCTCCCGCAACATCTGGCCCACCGATTTTCCACGGCGACGAACGCTGAGCCAAAGAATGATGCTGTCATGCACCGCCCCACCCAAGACAGCCCCAATCAGAATCCAAAGCAACCCGGGCAGGTAACCGAACTGGGCGGCCAGCACCGGCCCGACCAGCGGCCCCGGTCCTGCGATGGCTGCGAAATGATGCCCAAAAACCACCCAGCGGTTGGTTTTCACAAAATCCCGGCCATCGGAATACTGTTCAGCAGGTGTTTTTCTTTGTGGATTCACCGCTAACACCGTGGCCATCAGCCAGGCACTGTGAAACCGATAGCCGATGGCATAGACGCACCCCGTAGCCACCATCAACCAGAGGGCATTGACCGGTTCCCCCCGCTGCCAAGCGACCCAGCCCAGCGAACCCGCACCAGCCATCGCCACCAAGCCCCAAAGAATTTTGGCCAGAATACCGGGCGAATTTCTCATCACATCTTGTTAGCGTTTTTTTTATCCACATCCAGCCGGCATCCGGCTTGCGTTCCGCGCCGGCAGGCATATCAAAACTTTTATGCAATTATCCAAAGTCTTCTGTCTCTCCCTTCTCTTGGTTTCCGTGTGGGCCTGGACCACGCCAGAGGCCTTAGCCCAGGACTCTTCGAGCCGCACCTCGACCACAGGAAAACGCTCCAAAAAAAGCAGCCGTAGCAGCGAGGAAGGCGAGCCCTGGAAATCCATCCCCCTTCTTTTGGATCGGCCGGAAAAACCCTTTGAAGTTATCGGCCTGGTCAGCGCCCCCCAGATTTTCCTTTGGGACGACGAGGAATCGATGAAAGAATCCCTGCAAAAACAGGCTTGGAAAATGAAAGCTGATGCGGTGGTTCTCGATCGCGTGGATACCAGTTTCCGCTTCACCGGCCCTGCCGGCGGCGCCAACGGCCGCGCCATCCGCTACAAATAAATCCCGAGGCCGGGCCTAAGCCCGGCCTCCACTTTTGGGATAAGTTCAGGCCGTCAGAACGGCCCTCTCCACAACCGAATCGACCAGTTCATAACTGTTGTTTCTCTGCCGGGGTTCATACCCAGCCTCCCGAATCAATCTTCGCATTTCTTCAAGGCTGAGCCGAAAACTAGTTCCCGCACTCGACACCACATTCTCCTCCATCATCAGGCTGCCAAAGTCGTTGGCCCCAAACTTTAACGCCACCTGACCCATCGCCGGCCCTTGGGTCACCCAACTCGATTGGATGTTCGGAATGTTATCCAAAAAGATCCGGGCCAATGCCTGCATCCGCAGATACTCGTGCGACCCGGTTTTCTCCGCTTTGAGAACAGTGTTCTCCGGCTGAAAGGTCCAGCAGATGAAGGCGGTAAATCCTCCCGTCCGGTCCTGCAAATCCCTTAACCGCGCCAGATGCTCGATTCTTTCGTCCACCGTCTCCACATGACCAAACATCATCGTGGCGCTGGACCGCAGCCCCATCCCGTGACCGATCTCCATCACCTTAAGCCAGGCATCCGAATCACATTTTCTCGGCGCAATCCGTTGCCGCACGCGGTCGACCAAAATCTCCGCCCCTCCACCGGGAATACTCCCCAGACCAGCCTCTTTGAATTTTTCAATCACTCGCTCCAGCGAGATCCCGAACACCTCGGAGAAATGGCTAAATTCCGGCGGAGAGAAACCGTGGATGTTCACTTGGGGATATTTCGACCGCAGGTGCCGCAGCAGATCGAGATACCAGTCCAGATCCAGCTTGGGATGGTGCCCTCCTTGCAGGAGAATTTGGTTTCCACCCACCGCCACCAGTTCATCGATCTTGGCGTCGATCTGCGCGTGGCTCAGCACGTAATGATCAGAATCTTTCTCCGTCCGGTAAAATGCGCAGAATTTGCAATAAACGTCACAGACGTTGGTGTAGTTGATGTTCCGATCGACAATGTACGTCACCACCTCTTCTCCCCGGCCCCCATAGTCGCCTCTTTTCGCCTGATTTCGCCGAACATCGGCCAGTTCGCCCAATTGGGCCAACGGCCAATGATAAATTTCCGCAACCTCCTGAGGGCTGATTCTTTTCCCCGCCAGGATATCCGCCTGCAAGCGACTCATCGCCGGTTTTTGCTCAACGGGAGATATCGCCCTGCGCCAAAAGCTTGAATCCACCCCTAGCCAGCACCTGTGCCCCAAGTTCGTTATCGTCCAAGTTCAGACAAAGGGCCGGACGCGCTTCCGGACGCACCAGGAAAGCAAAGGTGGTCAGGATGTTGATCTCCGCTTCCAGCAAAGAGGTGAGGACCTTCGGCAATTCGGTCGCCGCGCCCAACTCCACCGCGACCACCGTTGATTCGGTATGGGCCACTGCCTGTTCATGAAAAATCGCCCGCGCCTGATCCGGATCATCCACCACCATCCGGACAATCGCGCTGTCTGTTGTATCCAGAATGGTCAGCGCCACCACATGCACATGGCGGCTTTGCAGGATCCGGATCAGCTCCAGCAACCTTCCGGCCTTGTTGGCCAGGAAGATGGAAAACTGCCGGATGGGATCCGCCTGGGTTTTTTGCGTGGCCACGGCCATGGGAAAATCCTACTCCCTTCCGGTCATCCCCGCCAACCCAGGATCACCTTGGCCGTATTCCTTCCACTGGCCCCAAAAACACCTCCCCCGGGATGGGTGCTGGCCCCGGTCAGGTAGAGATTCTTCATCGGGGTTCGATAACAGGAAATCTCCGGCAGCGGGCGGAACATGAACATCTGATCCAGGCTCATTTCGAAATGCATGACATTTCCCCGCAATAGTCCCAAGTCCCGCTCCAAATCCAACGGAGTCTGGATGTACCGCCCGATCATCTTCCCTCTCATGTTGGGGGCGTACTGGCAGACCAAATCATAAAGTTTGTCTGCCTCCCGCTCCCGGATCGCATCCCAGTTCTCGCCGTTCTTCAATTCATAGGAGTGGTATTGGGCCCAGGTGAAGAGCGTGTGCTTGCCCTCCGGGGCCAGCGTCGGATCGATGCCAGAGAATGTCATGGCCACCACGCTGGGTTGGGCCGGCGGGCGACCCGCCAAGTAGTCATGATAGCTGCTCTCCAACATGGCCTGATCGCGGCAAAGTAACTGCATCGCCGAGTGATACCCCCGGGGCTGTTTTCCGCTATGCACAGACGTGCCATACACCGGCAACTCCTCCACCGCATGACGAACCACCATGCCGAATCCGTTGCCGATTCTGGCCTTACCCACCCTCTCCCTCAACTCCACTGGTCCACCCTCCAAAAGATCAACAAAGAAAGTTTTCAAATGGCAGGCCGCCACCACCTTGCCCGCTTCCCATGTTTTTTCTCCGGCCTCGACAACCCAGCCGGATCCGTTTTTTTTGACCTTTCGCACGGGGACGCCCAGATGAATTTCCCCTCCGTGCCGCTGCAGACATTTGACCAAAGCGGTCGCCAAGGAACCACTTCCACCTTTCGCTCTTTTCGCACCTCCCTTGTGAATCATGGCATTCCAACCAAACATGTCTCCGCTGGCCACCTCCGCCGGCGCCGGACCGCTTTGAGCGGAGAGCCAAAGCATCGCCGTCCGCAGGTGCTCGTTTTCGAACGTCTCCTTGATCACCTCCCCGTAGGGGGCCATCAGTTGCCGGGCCGTATCTAAACTCGACCACAACCTCCTCGACTGGGGTCGAAAGAGATTCCGCTTTACGATCGTGGCAAACAGCCTGCCTGGCGATGGCGGAGCCAGAAAGGTCTCAAACACGCCTTCGTTTAATTCGGTCCACCTTTCCACATAACGCCGATAAGCCTCGGCATCTCGCGGACTGAATCGCGCAATACTGGCGCAGGTTTTTTCCACTGACCGATGAAAAGAAATTCCCTCGCTGGACCCCGGCACGGGGTAGTAAGCCCACGGATCCATCTCGATGTACTCCAACCCCTCCCTCTCGAGTTGCAAATCGGCCACCACCGGAGTCTGATGGATCATGATGTGAACCGAGGATCCAACATCGAAGCGGAACCCGGGAACCAGATCGTCCCGGGTGCAAACCGCGCCACCCGGCAAATCTCTCTTTTCCACCACCGCCACCTTCAGGCCGGCCTTCGCCAAATAGCAGGCGCAAATGAGGCCGTTGTGCCCGGCCCCGACGATCACCGCATCGTAACGCAAAACTCGCTTACCTCACCACGGCCAGGCGGGGGCCCTGCGCCGAGCCCTTCAACCGGCCGACAAATTTCGCCATCCGCTCCGCCGCCACTTCGATTCGATCCAACGCTGTGGCATAGCTGCAGCGGACAAACCCCTCGCCCCCCGGGCCAAAAGCACCGCCCGGAACCACCGCCACCTGCTCTTCCTCCAACAACCGCAGGGCAAATTCTTTGGAACTCAGCCCGGTCCCCCGCACGTCCACAAAAAGGTAAAATGCCCCGGCGGGGTTTCCGGTGGGCAGTCCCGCCTCCTCCAGCCGGCGCCGGAGAAAATCCCTTCGGATTCGATAGGTTTCCCGCGCCTCACTTGTCGTGGCCTCCGCCCCTTTGAAAGCCTCAACCGCCGCTTCTTGGCTGGGCGTGGGGGCGCAAAGGATCGAATACTGGTGAATCTTCATCATCGCCTCGATCACGGGGGCAGGGGCGCAGGCGTATCCGATCCGGAATCCGGTCATGGCAAAAGCCTTGCTCAGTCCGTGAAGCAGAATCGTCCGCTCCCGCATGCCAGGCCGGCTGACGATGGACTCGTGTCGCCCCTCATAGGTGAGCTCGGCATAAATTTCATCACTGATCACCAACAAATCCTTCTCCACGCAAACCTTGGCCAGGGCATCAAGATCTTTGCCGCCCAGGACCGCCCCAGTGGGATTCGTCGGAAAGTTCAGCAACAGAGCTTTGGCCCCATCCGCCGCCCGCGCCACGGCCGCGGGATCCAGCCGGAATCCGTCCTCCGGTCGGGTCTGGATGGCCTTGGCTTTACCGTAGGCCAAGGAGATGGACGGGGCATACGAGACATAACAGGGTTCGTGATAGAGAACGGTCTCTCCCGGATTCAGGACCGCCCGAAGGGCCAAGTCGATCGCCTCGCTGACGCCCACGGAAACCAGGATTTCGTTTTCGGGCTGATATTTCTCACCAAACATCTTCTCCACATACTTCGAAATCTCCTGCCGAAGCTTCAGGGAACCGAGATTCGAAGTGTACCCCGTGCGCCCATGCTCCAGGGAATAAATGGCCGCCTCCCGCACCGCCCAAGGGGCCGAGGAGTCGGGCTCGCCGATGCCCAGAGAAATGACGTCCCCGCGCTTCTGTACAAGCTCGAAGAAATCGCGAATGCCGGAGCGGGGAATTCCCCGGACATGCTCGGCAAGAAAGTCCGCCGGCGTCTTCACGGCGAAACGGAGAGCCGCTCCGCCTTTTCGTCCGCTAGAAAGAGAACCCCGGCTTCCTTGTACGTCTTGAGCTGAAAGTGGGTCGCCGTCGAAATCACCCCTTGAATGGTCGAAAGCTTTTCCGCCACAAAGCTGGCCACTTGCCGTAAATCTTTTCCTTCCACCACGATAAGAAGGTCATAGCCGCCGCTCATCAACTGGCAGGAGACCACCTCGGGATACCGCGCCACCCGGGCGGCGATGCGGTCAAATCCCCCGTCCCTTTCCGGGGTGATGCGGACCTCGATCACCGCGCGCACACCCCCGTTGCCGGTTTTGTCGGGATCCAAAACGGCTTGGTAGCCGAGGATGATTCGGTCGGTCTCGTATTTTCGGATGGCCGCCTCCACCTCCTTTTCACTTTTTCCGGTCAGTCGGGAGAGCTCGGCGGTGGTGGCACGCCCCTTCTCTTTCAGCAGATGCAGCAAGGGATCCATGGCAAGAAAGCCGGAGGGCAGTGAGGGGCAGGATTTAAGGAACGAGGAAGATTTTGCCCGTATAGGGACACTTCACTTCCGTTCCCGGGGCAAAGCCCTTTACATCCACCAAGCCGGCATAAGGAGCGTAAGGGCTGCGAACCATGCCCGGCTTGCCGGATACTTTTTCCCCTTTGGGATAGCTGGCCTTAGCCGGTGTGCTTTTCTCTGTATCCCCCGGAGGGCTCCAAGGCTTTTTCTCCTGCGAAGTAGCAACCTCGGGCTTGTCGGACTTGGTGCTGTCCGGAGAGGTGGTTGGGGTGTCGCTACTCGCAGCGGAGCTGCTCGTGGTATCCCCGTACGTTGTCTTCACATCCGTGGCATCATCGGGAATCGTGCATCCCACGAGGCCAAGCGCGGCCAAGAGAGGAAGGAAACGCGCTACGGAAGGAATTTTCATGAAACCGAACACTAACAGAAGGGTTCGGAGACGGCAATCCTGCCCTAAATCTTGCGATAATTGACTTTGAGACGCGCCTCGGCCTTCATTCCCGGCTTCAAATCCAAATGCAGGCCAAAGAGAAGGCAATACCCCTGGCGGATTGGTCCGTCGGGACCCTTTTCCGCATCCAACAGCGGGTAGGCCCAGGTCAAAGGCAGATGATCCGGCACCACCCTGACTTCCAGACCGTCGGAGGAAAAAACCGTCACGCTCCCACCATCGTCCCTCTGCCAACTGGCACGACCCGGCATCTTCTCCTTCCCGCATTTCCACCCGCTCCGGTCGGACTGGTCGGACCCCACATTTAAATTCAATTCGCTGGCGAAAACCGCTTCTAAGGGGAGGGAGCCGGTGTTGGTGATTTGGTAGGACACCTCCACCAAGCCCTCCGCCGCATCTAAGGCATAGGTTTTTTGCAGCAGGCAGGGCTGTCGCGTGCCCATGCGATACAAACCTCCGTCCCGCTGCATTTCCAACGTCACCCGATTCCCCGTCTGCCTCATGCCCCGCAGCTGGAATGGCTGCAGGATAAAATCTCCCAATTCGGGACAATGCCCCCCGGCCAACTGCTCCACGGTGGTTCCCCGGGCAAAAAGATGATCCTGAAAAAGGTGCCGTTCATACCAATCCGACGGCGACCCCGCCACCCCGTTGGTCTCTTCATCCCGCCGGGTCAAAACATCCGCCAAATTCCTACCAACCTCCGGCAAGCCCATCTCCAGACAGGCCCCCCCCTGATGCGGGGAGACCATGAATGTCAGGCGGGGATGACCCACCAAAACTTCGGTTTGGCCGTCGGCATCCGCATCCTCCCGCAAAAGCTCCACCTCGCTCTGTCCACTCCTCAACTCAGCCTCCGCCAACAACAACTCCCGCCAAATCGCCTCCCGAAGATGGGGAAGATGCAGGCCTCCGCGCGTCCCATGCCACTGGCCCGTGGAGCACTGGGACCGCCACAACCTCTCTTGGACCGAACGTACGCTGGGCTGGGAGCCCTTGGTTCGTAGCCGCCGTCCCAAATACAGATTTTTTCGATACATCAGATTCACCTCTCCGTAACGCACGCGAAAAGAAGCCCAGGATCCCCCGCGGAAAAAGGGCAGCAGTTTGGCGGCATCATAGCGCTGCCCCAGCTGCGCCCTTTCCCGGAAAAACTCCCTCCGGGCATTGCCCGGCAAAGACCAGCCCCCCAACTCAGCCGGCGTTCCTGGAGGCAGCGCCACGCGCCCCTTTGGAGTTTGCCTCTCCAGCTGGGCCCTACCGGTCAGGGTGTGAATCCAGCTGTGCGACTCCTCAAACCGGGTGAAAAGCTGTTCCATGTATCCGGCCACTCCGCCGGTCAGTTGCGGCCACGTTTCCAGATCGGCCGCCAGGGTCAACGTCACATCCTCTGCCCGGTTGGCCACCCGCCGCAAATATCCGAAAAGTTCATCCATCGGCGCATGGGGCAGGAGGCGGGCCAACTCGGGACAGGTCGGGAAGACATTGATTAGATGACCCGCCTGATCCGTCACATAATGACCGCTCAATTTTGCCGGGACGATGCCTGCCTGCAGAAAATACGATCCCTCCACCGGGGTGTACCTCAGTCCCGCCCGGCTGAAAGCCCCGCAAAGCGACGGACCCCAAACCCCCTCGGCCAACCACGCCCCAGCCGGCTCCGCCCCCAACCTCTCCTTTAGCCACGAGGCCATTTTGGTCAGCTGCCCGTCGCGATCGTCCTCCGACCACTCGACCAAAACCGGCTCGAAAAATCCTCCCGACATCATCTCCACCCTGCCGGTGGCCACCAACTCCTTGATTTTTTGGATCAGATCCGGATGCCGAGCCGACAACATCTCCAGCAGGCATCCGCTGATGTGGAGATTCACCGCCACTCCCGGGTGCTTTTCCAAAACTCCAAGGACAGGGCGATAGACCTCTTTCGTGATACGGTCCACCACGTCGGGCAGATTCCCCACCGGTTGATGCATGTGCAGACAAAGGACAAGATTCACGTTTTTCATTGGGGGGGGGATTTACACAAACCAGTTCTGCAGTTCCTTGGAAAGATTCGGGCCACTAAACTCGATCAGCCCCCGATCGGGATAACGCTCCACCTCGGCCCCCCCGCGGATCACCCGCACCAGAAAACTCACTTCCCCACCGGACTTCCTCCAGCCCAGGGCACAAAAGGGAACCCGGAGCTGCAACCCCTGTCCGCCCACCGCCTCCGGCTCACACTCCACCGGCGTATAGGCCACCCCATCCATTGCCTTGTGAACCTCAACCTTCCATTGGTCTTGGTCTCGCGTGGCCCGCACCCGCGTCGGCACGGGCAGGTCGAAATCCACACAAACCTCGTCTCCCACCACTCCCTTGGCATCGAGTCGAAAGTAAAAATCACTCTCCCCGAAACCGTATTGAATCGACCGCACCCTGCGGTCGCCTTGCGCCATCGCTCCCTGATCCCTCCACGCATCGTACTTTCCCGCCCCCGACCAATCCAAAAAGCTGGGCTGAGTCGACAACCTCGGCTCGATGCTCCGCACAGGAGGATGCCCCAGACGGACCTCGGCTCCGCAAATGGGCACGCTCAGGGCCGCCGGCGGAGTCACCCCGAGACGCCGGTAGACATTTTGCAAATGCCCGCGGAAAAGCGCATCGAAGATCATGTCGCTGTCCGTCTGAAAATCGGGTCCGTACCACCAAAACCAGTCACTGCCCTCGGCCGCGTAGAGATCCTCCCAGGCCGCCGCCCGCACCTCTTCGGATAACTTTCCCTGGCTTTCCGCTTTTTTCAAAAACTCGCGGGTGCGTCGGATCCACTCCCAACCTTGGTTTTCCTCGGGGTCCCCGATCCAAATGTCAAAATTTCCACCGATCCATGAACCGGAATGCAACTTCCCGACCGGCTTGCCCTCACTCCGATCCAGGATCTCCCCCAACGTCCGCGTCTGTAACGAGGGCGAATGTTCCAGCCGCCCGTAGAGCGCGTCCAAAAAAGCCTCCCCGCTGTCCGGGAAGGCTTCCCAGGCATTTTCCCCGTCCAGGGCAATGAGCACGGCCCCATCCTTGGGCATCACCTGCCCGATGTGCTCCAGGTGCACCTTCAGATAATCCGCGGCTGCTCCCGGTTCGGTGCGTGCGGCGGTGAAGCCAATGTAATCGGAAAGGGGTCGCTCCCGAAAGAGTGCTTTAACCGTGGCCCCGCTCTCCTCCACCCGCCAAGCCTGAAAAAGCTCCAAATGATCGGTCACCCTTCCCTGGGCCTCCAAACCGCGAAACAAAACGGATTCGTCCGTGCAAAAATATTCAAACCCCGCCCGGGCCATTAGGGGAACGACCTCCGGACTGACCGAGCCCTCCGAAGGCCAGAGACCCCGTGCTTTACGGCCGAAGACCCGGGTGTGGGATTCCTGGGCTTTCTGGAGTTGGGCCAAGGCATCTTCCGGCGCCTGCATCCGCTCCGGCAACCTGGCCCAGGGCATCGCCCGTTTCGCGCTGTCGGTGTCCGCCAACAGGGGAAGAATGGGATGATAAAAGGGTGTGGTGGTCAGCTCGACTTGGCCTGATTCCGCCAAGGCCCGGTACTCCGCAAGAATGCCCCGCAAAACTTCCTGGTGAATTTCCATCACCCGGATTTTTTCCTCCTCCGTAAATCCTCGGTCCTTGGCAATCAGCGCCTGCAGTTCGGGGTACCGCTTGCGCACGGCAAATCCGCACCAGGCCAGATTGAACCAAACCTGCAGATCCCTCAGGTCGGCCTCCTTGAAACGTTTCACATTTTGCAGCGATTGCGCGGCTCCCGGGCGGCGCCCCCGAAGATCGAGGAGTTGGCGATACCGGGGATAAGGATCGATGCAGGTCGTCCAGTTGATTTTGAAAAAGTGCTCCAACACCTGCTGCTTTTCCTCGACCGTAAGCTTGCTGGCCTCCTTTCTGGCCAAAAGCCCCCATCGGTCTTTCCCCTGACCCGCAGCCAGCTCTTCAATCTGGCGGACCAGTACCGGGGTCAGGTTGAAATTGATTTTGACCTTGGGATGGCGCCGCGCCATCTCCGCCATGTCGGAATAGCCCCGCACGGCGTGCAGCCGCACCCAAGGCATCAACACCTCCCCGGTTCCCGCCTCGACGTAGGACGGTTGATGGAGATGCCAAAGGAGCGCGACATCAGCCATTCGTCATCGCCTCCCGCAGCACATTGGCCGCTTCTTCCGGCAACGTTGGGTTGATGTAAAAACCGGTGCCGAATTCAAACCCGGCCACCCCGGTAAGCCGGGGAAGAATCTCAATATGCCAGCGAAAATCGGCATCGATCGTCGACCAGGCATCGGGACGCCGGCTGCGACGGAATGGGGCGGTGTGCAGAATGAGGTTGTAGTCCGGTTGATCCAGAGCCGTGCCGTAGGCCGACAGGACCCGCTGAATCGCCTCCGCCGCCAAAACCAAGTCCCCGTCGCTGGTGGCGTGAAAATCCGGAGACTGCTTTTTGGGCATGATGCAGGTCTCAAAGGGAAATCGGCTGGCAAAAGGACAGAAGGCGACAAACCCGTCATTTTCGAACACCACACGATCTCCCGTCTTTTTTTCAGATTTGAGAATATCCTCGAAAAGATTCCGATCCTTTTCCAGGTAGTAGGCTCGGGCAGCCGTCAGCTTTTCCTTCACCACGATCGGCGTCACCGGCATGGCAATCAACTGGGTATGGGGATGAGGCATGGTGGCGCCGGCCCGAGCGCCGTGATTTTTAAAAACCAGGATGTAGTGCAAGCGAACATCCCGGGAGAGGTCGATGATCCGGCATCGACAGGCCTCCAGAACCCGGGCCACTCCGCTCAGGGATTGTTTTTCTAAAACCAGTTTTGGATGGGGGGTCTCCACCACCACCTCGTGCGCCCCGACTCCGTTCATCCGGTCATAAAATCCTACGGCCTCCCGCTCCAGCTGCCCCTCGACCCGCAAGGCGGGAAAGCGGTTGGGCACCACCCGCACCTGCCAACCCGGAGTGTTCGGCGCCCCGCCTCCCGGACGGATCGCATAAACTTCGCCCGGCGTGTAGGCCTCATGCCCCTCCAAAAAGGGATCTTCCTCGGGCCGGGTGGGGGGTAGTTCCTCGCAGCGGAAGCGCTCCGGACGGATCTGGCGCTCCGGACTAAACACAATCCATCGTCCCACCACAGGGTCTTTTCTTAGCTCCGGCATAGTTCCCTTCTTTCCCCTTTCTGCTTCAGACCAACACCGAGCGGTAGACTTTTTCGTAGGCCGGCACCGCCGAACCCCATCCCCACTCTTGTTTCATCCCGTTTTGACGGGCCGATTTCATTATTGCGGGTTCATCCCACAACGCCAAGGCGCGATCCACGGCCCCCCGAAGGGCCGACTCCGTGTGCGGATGGAAAAGAAAGCCCGTGCCCTTTTTCGTCTTCCCGTTCCACTCCTCCACCGTGTCATGCAAACCGCCCGTATCTCCCACCACCGGAATGGCCCCATAACGCATGGCGTACATTTGGGTCAACCCGCAGGGTTCGCTGGCCGAAGGCATCAGGAAAAAATCCGCCCCCGCAAAGATTCTGCGCGCCAGCCCCTCGTTATGCTCCCTTCGAACCACCACGTCCCGCGGATGGCTTTGGGCCAACCGAACCGCCAGCTCCTCCAAACCCTTGTCGCCCGCCCCCAGGATCACCAGCCGTGCTCCTTTTCGGGCCAGATAGGCTGCGTTCGCCAGAGCCAGGTCGACCCCCTTCTCCGCCGCCATTCTCGTCACCATGCCGAAAATGGGCCGCCCGTTTGCGGGTTCCAGACCCAGTTCGATCTCGAGAGCCGCCCGACACTCCTCCCGCCCCCGCAACGCCCCACTGCGGTAAGGGCTTCGGATCGCATGATCCGTGGCCGGGTTCCAGCTCTCCTCATCGATGCCGTTCAGGATGCCCGTCAGCTTGGCGGCATTCGCCTTCAGCACTCCATGAAGCCCGAACCCCTGCGCCTCCTCTTGGATTTCCTGGGCGTAAGTGGGGCTGACCGTGGTCACCGCGTCGGAGAGGAGAATGGCTCCCTTCATCAAATTCAATCGTCCATAAAATTCAAATCCCTCGGGGGAATACATGCCGGAAGGCAGACCCAACGAAGGAAAATCCTCCGCCAGAAACTCCCCCTGGTACTTCAAATTGTGGATGGTGAAGACCGTCTTACTGGGAAGCCCCAGCGCCGCACAGTGCCCCGGAACCAGCGCTGCATGCCAGTCGTTGGCATGAAGGATATCGGGGGTTGGATCGAGATAACGCGCCAACTCCACCGAGGCTCTAGCCAAAAAATTAAAGCGCTCCAAACTGTCCGGATAATCCCCTGTCCCGTCACCGTAGGGATGCGCCCGGTTGAAAAATTCGTCCCGCTCGACCGCCCAGAGGGCTACTTCGCCTCGACGCCCCTCCCAGACCCGGGTCGGCCAGCTCTTTCCTACCAACGGGATCTCCATCGTTAAAGAAGTCGGCCGAAACTCCCCTGATTTCCTCAGGCTTTGGTGTAGGGGCACTACCAAACTGACTCCATGTCCCGCCCGGGCCAGGGCTTGGGGCAGCGACGCCATCACATCGGCCAAACCGCCAACCTTGGCATGGGGAGCCAGTTCGGTTGCGACGAATAGGATGTTCATGGGAAGTGGGGTACACTATGCCCTTAAACCCATGCCCGCCGCCAGCCGCTTGCCCGATCGGATTCTCACCCTCCTCCAGGGCAAAAAAGCCACCCCTCTTGATGCCTCCTCTTTGTCCCGACGCCTGCGGGTTCCTCCGGGTGCTGTGGTTCGCACCCTCACCCTTCTCGAAAAAGAGGGGCGGGTCGCGCGCGTACGCCAAAACCACTGGATTTCCGCCCAAAGCGCCGATCTGGTCACCGGCACCATTCAATTCCACACCAAAGGATTCGCCTTTGTACTCCCTCAGGACGGATCGCCCGATCTTCATATTCCGGCCGAAGACACCGCCAACGCCCTGCACGGCGACCTGGTGGTGGCCCGTTTGGATCGTCGACCCCAACCCCCCGGCCCAAGAGGACGCCGGCCAGACGGAACAGAGCGGCGTTGCGGCCGCGTTCTTCGGATTTTGGAACGGCGGGCCGCCAACATTGTCGGCACCCTCCAGAAAACCGCCCGCTTTCATATCGTCATTCCCGACGACCCCCGTTTTCTGCACAACCTTTATGTTCCCGCACCCGGAACCGAAGGCTCCCCGGCCGCGCAACCGGGCGACAAGGTCGTCGCACGGCTGATCGAGTGGAAAAACCGCCACTCCAATCCCGAGGGCATCCTTGTCGAACGCCTCGGAGCCCACACCGATCCCGGCGTGGACATTCTCTCAATCATCCGCAAGTTCGATCTTCCCGCCCACTTCCCTCCCGAGGCTATCGCCGAAGCCTCCTCCTTTCCCAAGGTCGAACTGCCCGACAACCCGCCGGGCCGAGAGGACTTACGCGGGGAATTCATCATCACCATTGATCCCGATACGGCCCGCGATTTCGACGACGCCATCTCCCTACGCGAACTACCCAACGGGCATGCTGAAATCGGCATCCACATCGCCGATGTTTCCCACTACGTCAAAGTTGGCTCTGCTCTTGACCACGAAGCCCGCAAACGTGCCAACAGCGTCTATCTGGTTAACGGAGTCATTCCCATGCTCCCCCCACGTCTTTCGGACGACCTTTGCTCCCTTCGCCCTCAAGAGCAGCGCCTGACCTACTCGGCTTTCGTCCGGGTTGGACCGGACGGAAAAACCGGGACCGCTCGCTTTACCCGCTCCGTTATTTTTTCCCGGCACCGGCTCACCTACGCCGAGGCGATGGAGCGGCTGAAGCGTCCGGCCCGGGATGACCTCGACCGTTTTCTGCAACGCGCGTGGCATTTTGCCTCGGCCCTCCGCCGCCGCCGCTTTGCTTCCGGCGCCCTTGACCTGGATTTCCCCGAGCTACGCATTCTGCTCGATGCTCAGGGCAGGCCCGACCGGATTGAAAAAGAGTCCTCGGACGAGTCTCACCAACTGATCGAGGAGTTCATGCTACTGGCCAACGAGTCCGTGGCCCGTCATCTCAACCACGAAAACCGGCCGGCCGTCTACCGGATCCACGAAACACCCGATGAGTCGCGCCTACAGGAATACCGCGAGCTACTGATCGCCCACGGAATCAAGGCCGGCGATCTCACCCAACGGGGGGAAATCCAGAAGATCCTCAAACTCCTTCCGGGACGACCGGATGGCTACGCCCTGAAAATCGGACTCCTTCGCTCCCTCAAACGTGCTGTCTACTCGCCCAAAAGCCTTGGCCACTTCGGTTTGGCCAAATCCCACTACACCCACTTCACCTCACCGATCCGCCGTTACGCCGATCTTCTCGTTCATCGGGCCCTCGCTCACCCCAAGGGTGCCGCCAAAACCGCTGCCTCCTCCTTGGATCAGCTTGCTCAGCACCTTTCGCGAACGGAGCGGACGGCCGCAGAGGCGGAACAGGAATCCAAAAAACTCAAATTGCTCGAGTATTTGGAAATGCAAGCCGGGCCCCACGCCACCCAGACTTTTCCCGCCGTCGTCACAGAGGTCACAAACTTTGGCATGTTTGTCGAACTGCCCGATTTCCTTCTTTCCGGCCTGATCCACGTCTCCTCGATCAAAGACGATTTTTTCTCCTTCAACCCCGTCCAACGATCCCTCCGTGGAAGACGCTCCGGAAAAACCTACCGCGCCGGAAGCCAGCTTCGCGTCGCGGTCCTGAAGATCGACCTACCCAAACGCCAGGTCGACTTCCGGCCGGCTTAAGTAGCTCCATCTCGCCGACTAAATCGGTACGCTTGCGAAGCGGCCGCCGCCCAACTTTCAGGGTGATGACTGAATCTCTTTTTAATTGTTCAGACTAGCCCTCCAATTGACTTGACTATATTTTATGTATAACTTGGTCATATGAAGGTAAAGACCGGGCAATTGAAAGCCAAACTCAGCGCATACCTGCACCGCGTCCAGGAAGAGGGAGCCTCCTACGTGGTCTGTGATCGGGATCGGCCCGTGGCCCTGCTGTGCCCTTTGGACCAGATCCCCGGCAACGATTGGTCACGCCGCAGAATGGCTCTGTTGGCCCAGGCTCGGGAGGCCGGCCTGCAAATCTCCATTCCCTCCCGCTCCCCTGCCAAACCCCGGCTTGCACCCCAGATACCTCCCCTTGCCTCCAAAGTGCCCACGGTGGCCTCCATGCGCGGTGACCGAAACTGGTAGTGCTGGATGGATCTTTTCTGGGATACCAGTGCGGTTGTTCCGCTGGTTTTTGATGAACTTCACACGGCCTCGGCCCTGAAAGCTTTTGAACGGGGAGAAGGATTTTTTGCCTGGGACTGGCTGGCCGTGGAGACCGAAGCCGCCCTGTCCCGACGCAAGGCGCGAAGCTCCCAATGGGAGAAATGGGGGGAGATCTCCCGGCTTTTTCAATGGGTTCACCTCCCTCCCCCTGAATGGCTCGAAATTCGAAAACAGAACCGTATCTGGATGTTGCGCGCGGCCGACGCAGCCCACCTCTACGCCTTTTCCCGCATTGCCCGCATTCTCCCTGAGGTGCGATTAGTCACCTTCGACGAGGAACAACGGGCCTTGGCGAGGAAAAAAGATTTTCGACTGATGTAAGAATCTAAGGGAACTCCACCTGTACCACGGTACTGTCCTCCACCCCGTGGAGTAGAACCGATCCGTGATCGGCAGTTACAAATCGCGCCGCGCCCCTGGCCCACTCCTCCCCGCTTTCTTCCTCCTTTACCTTTCCATCCGCCACAAAGAGGTAACGGAATGACCTCGCATCGGGCACAACCTCCCGAACCTCACCTGGCGCCACCCACCAGCGGGTGATCTTAAAATAGTCGCAAACCAAAAGCCGCTCCCCCCTCGGCTGGACAAAAGCCGGCTCGTGATCTTCCCATTGAATCGAGGCCAACGCCTCCTTGACATGCAATGCTCGTGCCTTCCCGGCGTCATCCTTGCGGTCCCAGTCATACACGCGGTAGGTCGTGTCGGAATTCTGCTGAATTTCCAAAATCACGTTTCCCGCACCGATCGCATGCACCCGGCCCGAAGGAAGAAACATCGCCTGACCCGCTTCCGTCGCCAGGCGGTGAAAACAGTCGGCCACCTTTCTCTCCGCCAAAGCCAACTCAAATTCCTTTCGTCCCACCCCCTTTTTCAACCCGGCATAAATATCCGCCCCTGGCTGCGTCTCCAAAAAGAACCACATCTCGGTTTTAGGATCGCCCCCCAACTCCTTCGCCATGGAAGCTGGAGGATGAACTTGCAGGGACAGCTTTTCTTGGGCATCCAGCAGCTTGATCAAGATCGGAAAGCAGTCCGCATCGGGAGCCTTGGTGCCAAAAAGTTTTTTTCGATCCGCTGAGGACCACAAAGCGTGCAGAGTCTCCCCACCGCCACGTACCACGGACTGTGCTTCCGCCCGGTCCACCACCTCCCAAGTCTCTCCGATTTTTTTTCCTTCAGGCAAAACCCTGCCGAAGCGCTCCTGCAGATTTCTGCCCCCCCAGATCCTTTCTTGGGCCAGCGGCTCAAATTCCCAAATCGCCATACTCTCTTCCTAGATTGAAACGC
>CAZZMY010000003.1:11983-46724 GCA_964655385.1 uncultured Akkermansia sp. | reverse complement strand
TCCGCGTGACCTCCATCCGTCTGCCGACGGAGAACGGACAATGGGTGGCAGCCGACCTGTTCCGCCCCCTGGCCGCCAGTGCGGCGAAACCCGCCCCCGCGGTGGTAGTGATCCCGGGATTCCAACGCTCGAAGGAAACCCAGGCCAACATTTCCCTCGAACTGGCTCGACGGGGAATCGTGGTCATCGCCATCGATCCCTACGCCCAGGGCTTCTCCAGTGCGTCCCTCAGCACCCGCTCCGCCACGGAAGAGGGATACGGTGCCTTTGCCGTGGTGAACTATCTCACGACAACCGGTATCGTGAACTACGTCGATCCAAACCGGATTGGGGTCACCGGACACTCCGCCGGAGGCAACGCGGCTTTGCAGGCGGCCTCCCACTTCGGCGAGGAAGCCATCAGCCAAAACACCCGCAGCAAGATCCATTCAGCTTTCATTTCCGGGTATGTGCTCTCCATGAAAAACAAAATCCTGCGGACCGTTCGCTCCAACCTGGGTCTCAGTTATGGCCGATATGATGAAGGGGCTTTTCGGAACGAAACCAAGACCGCCGACCTCCGGCAGGCCCCGGAAAGTCTGCGCTTCATCCGGTCCGGGCAAGAGACGGGAGAACCGGAAGTTTCCAAGGTCGAAATCGGGAAATATTACGGCAATCCCGCCGGCCGAAATCTCCGCGTGGTCTTCAATGAGCCGATGCTCCACGCCTTTCAGCCTTACAGCCGGATGGATCTGGCAAACCAGATTGGTTTTTTTCTCAAGGCCTTCGATCTTCCGGAAACGCTTTCCCCCGGGGACCAGATCTGGCCTTGGAAAGAGCTTTGCTCTTTGGCGGCATTCGTCGCCTCCCTCGTCGCGGTCATCCCCTTGACACGGCTTCTTCTTGCCCAGCTGCCCTTTTTTCAGCCTCTCGTCCATGAAATCCCTGAAGCCCCGCCTCGCCCCGCTGGCCGGGCCCGCTTAATTTTCTGGACTCTTTTTTTGGCCGGTGCGGTCTTTGCCTGCTTTTCCTACATTCCCTTGACGGAACTTTCCCAGAAACTCTTTGTCGAAGCCACGGGTCGGCAGCAGACCTGGTTTTTTCCCCAGCGAATGAACAACGGGGTGATGCTGTGGGCCTTAGCCAACGGCTTGGTGGGTTTCCTGCTGTTTTATCTCGGGCTCAAGATCCAGGGAAAGTCACTCTCATGGGCAGCCCTGGGGCTCGACCTGGATCCCGGAGAAATCCGCCGGGCCTTCCTTCTCGCGGTGACAGTGTTTTTCTTCTTTTTCGGACTCCTGTTTGTTGTCTACTCCCTCTTTCACGTTGATTATCGTTTTCTTTTTCTGGGGGTACGGCTGTTCCAACCGCCTCTTCTCCTCCTCATGCTCATCTATGCCCCCTTCTTCTTTGTCTTTTTTCTCTCCAACTCCCTTCGCGCCAACCTTGCCCTTCGTTTTGGCGGTTCTCCGGCTTGGCGCAGCCTGCTTCTGGCCGCCTTGGGCAACTCCCTCGGGCTATTCCTGATCCTCCTGGTCCAATACGGGACTCTGGTCACCACCGGAACAGTCCGTTGGACCGAGGGCTGGCTCTATGTGAACCTTCTGTTCGCCGTCGTGCCGACCATGTTTATTCTCCCCTACTTTCACCGCTACTTTTACCTCATGACCGGCCGCATTATTCTCGGCCCCCTTATCACCTGCCTGATCTTCATCATGATTCTCCTTTCCAACACCGTTTGCTATCTGCCGCTTTGATGGATGTTGCTGAGGGTCTTCCAAAAGTCCCTCCCCACGGAGCCTTGGGTCAGTTTAGGACGAACACTTACCGCAACCTGCCCCACCGCCACCCCCCTTGCCGAAAAATCGAACGATCAGATAGATCAGCGCAGCTAGCACTACTCCGGCCACGGCCCAGATCTGCCAACGGTCGGGCATCATTTATGATCCCCCAAGTCTGGCGATCACCTGTACCAGCCAAGCGCCGAGATAGGCCAGCCCGGTCATATAAAGCATCATGAAAGCCGGCCATTTCCATCCCCCCGTCTCTCTCTTCGCCACCGCCACAGTGCTGAGACACTGCAGGGCGTAGACATAGAACACCAAAAGGGCCATACAAGTCGCGGGAGTATAAATCATCGCCCCATCCGGCCAGGTCGCACTGCGCATTGCTTGGATCAGGCCGCCCTCCTCACCGCCAACATGGTAGACGATCGACATCGTGCTGACGAAGACCTCTCTCGCGGCTAAGGAAGCAATCAGACCAATGCCGATCCTCCAATCAAAGCCCAGTGGCCGGATCACCGGCTCCAGCCAATGTCCCAACTGTCCGGCAAAACTTCCGGCCAAACGCTCGGAAGCGTCCTCGGAGGAAGAGGGAAAGTTCGAAAGAAACCAAAGCAGGATAGAGAGAGCCAAAATGACCGTTCCTGCCCGACGTAAAAAGATGAGCGCCCTTTCCCACATCCGCAGAAGGACGGTCCGAAACGCCGGCATGCGATAGGGGGGCAGCTCAAGAATCAGGGGGGGCGACCCGCCACCTAACATTTTTTTACGGAAGAGCCAGGCGAGCGCGAAAGCCGTGCCCGTTCCCAGGGCATATAGCCCCAGCAAAGCGGTCGCCTTACCCCAGACGGGAAAAAGAGCCGCTGGCACCGCCGCCGCCAACACGGTGGTGTACACCGGAATTCGGGCTGAACAGCTCATGAGGGGAGCCACCAGGATGGTCGTCAGCCGGTCCTTCGGATCCTCCACCGTCCGGGTGGCCATGATGCCGGGAATGGCACAGGCATAGGAACTGAGTAAGGGGATAAAGGATTTTCCGCTCAACCCCACCCGATGCATCACGCGATCCAGGAGGAAAGCGGCCCGGGCCAGATATCCCGAGTCCTCCAGCAAGCCGAGAAAGAAAAACAGAATCAGGATCTGGGGAAGAAAGATGACCACCCCACCCACCCCGGCCAACACACCGTCCACCAGGAGATCCCGAAAGACCCCGGCGGGCATTTGGGCCTGCACCAGTTGACCCAACGCGCCAAAACCGGCATCAATCCACTCCATCGGATACGAGGCGATGGAGAAGATGGAGATAAATAGAGCCATCATCATTCCGGCCAAAACCCCCCATCCGGCCACGGGATGAAGCACCAAGGCGTCGATGCGGTCGGTCCAGCCCACCTCCCCCCAACCCTGACCCACTCCCGCCTGATGCAGGACATCCCGGAGGTAAGCATAGCGGGCACCCGCCACCGCGGCCGCCCAGTCATAAGCCTCCTTGCTGAATCGTTCCCGCCAAGCCAAGGCCAGTTTTCGGGCTCCCTCCGGCCCCTCTCCCGAACCCGCCAAAAGTTCCAAGGCCTTCCCCTCCGCCCGGATCTCCGCCGGTTGGGCCTCCCGCCAAGCAGCGGCAATCTGCCCGACGGCAGCCGCCAGGGGCGCCGGCATGGTCCACTTTCTGTCCGCGGTATGGCTCATGCGCTGTCCCAAAGCTGCCCGTAACTCCACCAGTCCCTTTCCACGATGTGCCTGGGTAGGAATGAACTTCACCCCGATTTTCTGCTCCAATTGGTCCGGATGAATCCGGACTCCCCTCGCCTCTGCCACATCGACCATGTTCAACGCCACCAGAACCGGCAGGCCCAACTCCATCACCTGGGTGACAAGAAAGAGATTTCTTTCGAGATTGCTGGCATCCACCACGCAGAGAACGGCGTCGGGTCTGGGCAAACCAGGAGCCTCACCCAGCAACACCTTGAGGGCAATCTCCTCGTCCGGAGAGCGCGGTGAGAGGCTGTACATTCCGGGAAGATCGATCAACTCGATCGCCTCCCCGTGCAGCGTGTAGGCCGTGCCCGTCCGCTTTTCGACCGTCACCCCGGGGTAGTTGCCCACCCGCTGCCGAAGCCCCGTGAGGGCATTAAAGAGCGTGCTCTTCCCCGCATTGGGATTGCCGATGACCGCAATCCAGCGTTTGGAGGAATCCTTTTTCATCCGATCCGCGGGATCTTCCTCCCGCAAAACATTCGTTTCAGGAACGGCCGTCCACGTGTTCGACCAGGATTTGCTTGGCCAGACGTGCACTCAAAGCAACCCGCGTTCCGCAGACCCAGCAGACCAGATCGGCTCCACCCCGGATTTTTCTCACCAAGGCGTTCTCGCAAAAGCCCATCTCGCGAAGCCTTTGGCAGGTTCCCGGGGCGCATTCCAAACGGCGTACGCGAACCTCGGCCCCGGAACCGACCTGGGTCAGATCGAAGGCGTGATGGCTTTTGGCGTTCCCTTTCTTTTCCACATCAAGAGTTTGGAGCTTTTACCACCGGGTGGCAAGTCGAGGCCGGGCCTAGGCCCGGCCTCCAGCGATCTAAACAAACCAGCGGTAAAGCATCAGGTACACGAGGACGCCAGTGACCGAGACATACATCCAGACCGGCCACACCCAGCGGGTCAGTCGCTTATGTTTTTCAAACTGCCCACGGGCGGCAAACCAGATGGCCGCCAAGATGAAGGGTAGATTCACCACCGCCAGAATGGTATGGGGAATCAAAACCAGCATATAAAGCACCCGGGGCCATCCCTGCATCGGAAACAGCTTCGGCCCGACGGTGAATTTGTGCAGGAGATAGCAGGCCAGAAAGATCGTCGAGGTCAGAAAAGCGGTCACCATGATCTTGCGGTGGGCGTCCTTGTTGCCCCGTTTGATCTGAATCCATCCCGCCAAAAGCAGAATGGCGGTCAGGCTGTTCAGGATGGCATTCAGCAGTGGCAAATCTTGCATGGTCATGGTTGTTTTTCCTCCTGCAACAAGTCACCGATGTCTGGGAGAATTCGAGCCAACAGATCGCCATCCGTGCCGTTGTAGTAACCCCGGATCCGGCCTTTTCCATCCACGAGGGCGATTTTCGTGCTGTGGAGCATTTTCCCGTCACGAACTGCGGCTGCGGGGGGGTTCACCTCCACGGCCAACTTGAATCCCTCCCGGGCCAAACGGAAGGTGTCGTCCAAAGATCCCGTCAAAAACCACCAGTTTTTTCCCGCCCCAAATTTGTCTGCGTAGACCCGCAACCTCCCGGGAGTGTCGGTTTCAGGATCCACCGTGATGGAGACCACCTTCACCTTTCCCTTGGTCCGGTTAACAGCCCTGGAAATTTCCCCCATCTGGCTGGTCAGGGCGGGACAAGGTCCCGGGCAGGTGGAAAAGAAAAAATCCGCCACCCAGATCTCCCCCTCCAGATCCCTTAAGGTCCGGGGCTGCCCGTCCCTTTCCACAAAACGGAAGTCAGGAACTTGGGCCAAAATCGGCAGGCTGCGAAAGTTTTTCCGTTCCGCGGAGATCCAGATTTCCCTCATTCCAACGGCGATGACCAACGCCAATCCGGCCACGAGCAGGGCCCAGACCACCACGGTCAGTTTTTTATTGGCAGGGCGGGGACCCGGACGTTCCGGGGCCGGGGCGGTCACGAACGCCGGCTGACCTGAAAGGCGCAGGCCATCACGAGCAAAAGGGTGGTCGCGCACACGATGGAGTAGTCCTGGGAAAGATCGATGGGCAGAGGTTGCCCCTGCTTGGTGGCCAGCAGCCCCTGCAAGGCCTCATGACCGTAGCTTAACGGGTTGAAACGCATGAGGGTGCGAACCCACTCCGCGGCTCCCCCGGCAGGGAAGAGGGCGCCGCTCAGAAACCAGAGAGGAACAAAGAAGAGATTGATCAGGGCGTGAAAGCCTTGGGTCGAATCCATCGGCCAAGCGATGAGGAAACCCAATGCGGTCAGACCCACGGCCAAAAGCGAGGTCATGGCGATCAGATGAAAGAGGACCCGGGCATCGGGATGATGGTCGGAATAAGGAGCCAGCAACATGACCACCAGTGCTTGGAAGACCGCGAGGAGCGTACCCCCCATGATTTTTCCGAAAAGGATCGCCGAGCGACCGGCAGGGGCCACCAGCACCCCCTGTAAAAATCCCTCGCGCCGATCCTCAATGATCGAAACCGTGGAGAAAATGGCGGTGAAAAGGACGATTAGGAGGATAATGCCCGGGAAGAAGTAGGTCAGGTAATCGAGCCGACCGCGGAAGCCCGGGGTGACCAGAGAGCGCCCCACCCCGGAACCGAGAAGGAACCAGAAGAGAACGGGCGTGGCCAAAGCCCCGATCACACGGTTTTTTTGACGAAGGAAACGGACGATTTCCCGAAGGGCGAGGCTGAGGGAGGCTTGCATCATAAATCAGAATTCCCCGGGGCTGGAGGACCAGTGGCGTCCGGTTTTCTCAAGGAAGAGATCTTCCAACGTGGGGCGGCAAAGGGTGACAGAGGTGACCTCTTTGTTGTACTGGCGCCAAAGCTTGATGGCCAAGGGGGCAGCCAGCCCACGGACCGGGACGACCTTGACGGAAGCGGGTTCGGCGGTGACCTCAATCTCCCCTTCCTTGCGGATGCGGGCGGCCAACTTTTTCGGTTGGTAGCTGCCGAGTCGGACATATTCCTTACCCAAGGAGGAGCGAAGGTCCGCCACCTTGCCGGAAGCCACGGAGCGGCCTTGATCCAGCAGAAGGATTTCGTCGGCCGGTTCGGCCTCTTCCAAAAGATGGGTGGTGAAAAGAACACTCAGTTTGCGGGTGTTGCGGATACCGGAAATGATGCTCCAAAGTTCCGCGCGGATCGCCGGATCCAATCCGGTGGTCGGCTCGTCAAGAAGCAGGATGCTGGGGCGGGTCAGCAGGACTTTGGCGATCTCCACCCGACGCCGTAGTCCGCCGGAGAGGTTTTCCACCAGTTCCCCGCCTCGATCATCGACCCCCAAGGCCTCAAGGCTCTTGTTGATTCGCTTTTCCAAATCGTGGGTATCCAAGCCGTAAAGATTCCCGTGAAAGCGAAGATTTTCGCGCACGGTCAACTTCATATCCACGGCGGGATTCTGGAAGAGAACACCGATTTTTTTTCGGACGGGAGTGGGAAACTGGCGGAGACTACGCCCAGCGACCGACACTTCCCCTTCTTGGAGGGCAAAGATGGTGGAGAGGATTTTGAAAAGGGTCGTTTTTCCGCTTCCGTTGGGTCCGAGGATGCAAAACATCCCACCTTCCTCCACTCGGAGACTGATGTTTTCCAGAACGCGCTTGCGTCCGTAGGAGTAGCCTACTCCCTCAGCCTCAACTGCCCACAAAGATGCATCAGCCATGAGGAAGCAATTTGAGGAAAAGATCGTTGGGGGTCAAGCCAGCGGACGAACTTCACTACCGAAGAGTGGGGAGAACTAAATTTTAGCCGTGACGAGTCGAAAAGCCGACCGGTGCATGCATGCCGGCCTTCAATCGGGCAGGAATCCCCTGCTGACGAAGATAGGTTTCGATTTGGAAGAGAGACTGGCTCGAGGGATAACGGCTGCCTTGGGACCGGCTGAGGCTGAGTTCCGATTGGTGGGCCAACTCTTCCGGAGCCATTCCCCGCGATTTTGCATGCTCAATCGAGACTGCCAGACGGCTCTTCCAGTAGGTCATGCGATTGGTGGCACAATGATCCCCTTCGGCATCCATCACGGCTTGGGCAAATCCCCATATCTCCCTCTGCAGATCCTCGGCCAAACGACTGGCATGAACTCCCGGATGATGATGATAGGCCCGCGAAATCATAGATTAGTCTGGAACAATGATTTAAGCTCCCGAAAAAGACAATATTTAAGTTTTTATACTTATTTAAATGTCTTGGGAACGTAAAGGATTGATGGTCAGTATTTAAGTAAAACAAAAAGCGCGGTTTTATCCGCGCTTTTTGCCAAACACTAGGAGATACAACTGAAAACTAAAGAGATAGACAGGCGAGTCGCCAAAACGTTCAAACTATTTTCAGCCCCAAGGGACTTATTTAAGGAGTTTCAATAGCAGGAATCCACCAACAAGAAGCGCCAGGAGAACACCGAGAATGGCTTCAAGATAACGGTCGATCTTGGGTCGAATCGCCGGCCCAAAGCGCCGCAGGAGTTCCGCCTCCAGAACAAACCTCATGGCCCGGGAAACAAAGGAGGCGATGGAAAATTGCAACAAATTCATGCCGGTGGCACCGGCGGTGATCGTAATCAACTTATACGGCACAGGAGTCATTCCCTTCACGAGGACGATCCAAGCCCCATAGGTGTTGAAGACATTCCGGAAAGTCTCAAACTGGGTTTGGAGGTGGTAGAAGGCGATCACCGGAGCCCCCACGGTATCGTACAGAAAATGCCCGATGCCATAACCCGCCCATCCCCCGACCACCGAGGCTCCCGTGCAGGCGAAAGCGTAGGTCAAAGCCTTTTTGGGGTGCGCCAAAACCATCGGAATCAGCAAAACGTCCGGCGGAATCGGAAAGATGGACGATTCCAAAAAGGAGATGAGGATCAAGGCAGGCAAAGCGTAAGGGGTGCCGGCCCAGTGCAGGGTCCAGGCGTACATCTTGCGGATGGGGTTGATGTGGCCTTGCGGGCTTTCCAGAGGACTCTTTTTCTTTTTTAACTCAATCTCCCCTCCCCCCCAGCGAATCCGCTTCCAACGATCCTTCAATGCCACGACCACAAATCCTCCCACGGCCAGCAGCACCAGAGCCACCACCGTGTTTTCAGAAACCAAACCCCTCCCATGTAACCATCCAGCCAAAACCAGAACCGCCAACGATAGAATCAGGGTGGGTAAAATCACGGGTGGAATCTCCCTTATCAACGGTTCTCCCCCATCTGGCAAGAGCGGGGAGCCGTGACTAAGGCCGGGTGATTTGCAACCGCATAAAGCGGCGGTTGGTCGTGGCCGTGGTGGCCGTATCCTGCACCGTCACGGTTTGGGACGCATTCGTTCCCCCACCATAAGCGTTGGAGGCACTCGACCATAACACGGTCGCATTGCTGAACCCGAAGAGATCCCCCGCCGCCTGCACCTCATAAACGATGTCCGTGGCACTCTTTTGACGGTTAAACGTGAGCGAGAGCTTGTTGTTCGTCACTTTCATTTCCGGCAGCCCGTTCGTCGCCGGCACGGTCGGATTCATGCCCAAGGCATACTTCACCAGGTTGGCAATCCCATCGCCCGCATACGAGTTGGTGTCCGCCGCGGAAACCGTGCCCGACGCCGAGCCGAACCACTGATTTTTCCAACTATCCAAAGATCCGACGATGGAAGTCGGATCCGTCACCGTATTGTTGTTCGTATTCAGATCCCCTCCCCCGGAGACCGTGAAGGAAGGGGTTAGGGAGGTGGTTTTGTTGGTGTCCACCGAGACATCCAAAAGAATCGCCGGGTAGGATGTTCCATTTGTCAGGGAATTGCTCCGCGTGCAGGTCAAATTCGACAATGTGGCGGTCCAACCCGTTCCGATGAGGTTGGTCGCGGTCATGCCCGCCGGAAGCGTGGCCTTGACCATCACCACACCCGTGGAGCTGGCCACGCCCACGTTGGCAACCACCACGCTGTAACGTCCCGACCCACCATTCGTCCAAGGTTCCCCCGTATGGCTGGCGGTCAGGCTCAAATCCACCCCCGTGGAGAAAGTCTGTAGAGCCCCAGAATTGGTTCCCGCGCTGCTGGAAGCAGTCACCCGATAATAATAAAGCGAGTTACTGCTAAGACTGGTCAGAGTACTGGTAACCGGAACCGCGCTGAGACCCGCACCGATTGAATCAGAATCCACCATTTGGAAATTGTCGAAAATCAGGTTTTGAAACGAGGCTCCCGAACAATTTCCGTTGATGAAACCGATGGCGGCGACATTCACCCCCGCCCCGTACTGCTTGAGGGTTCCGGCCAAGGTGATGTAGTCGGCATTCACCCCGCGGATCTTGCCACCCGCCACGTAGGCTCCGGTCAGCGCATCAAAGGTGATCTTCACATCGACCACTCCATTGGACGGGATGTTGTTGGTGCCAAAATTGATCATCCTCTGTCCGCTTAGGTCCGTGACCAACAAGCCATTGTTTCCCCCCAACCCGTTGGCGGCCGGCATGATGCCAATCGACATAAGTTCCCCGGTTCCGAAAGAACTATTGGTCTGAGACTTTAGGTTGAACCCGGAAAACGCTTTGGTGTTGTCCACATCAAACCGGACCGAAAAACTAAAGACCCCGGACGATCTGGGGCTAGTCATTCCCCTCCAGCCCGATTGGGAGCCACGGGTCGTGGAACTCCCGGCGTACACTCCAAAGGAGTTGGCCCCGTCAATCTGGCGGGAACCTGTGCCGGCGTTGACTAGATAGGTGCCCCCGCGGGTCCCCCCCGTGGTGGTGTAGCCGTAAAAGGGCCCAAAACCATTTCCACCGTTATTTCCATACGAGAAGCCAGTGTAACTCTCCGCATCATCCAAAGCCGTCTGTTTGGTCGTCAGTCCCAAAGCAGAGCTGGTTCCATATTCCACCCAGTATCCGGTGGAAAGTCCGTTCGGGTTAACCAGACCAGAAACACCCGCGGAGCTGGTCGAAACGGAGGAGGCAACCCCGGTCACCACCGAGGGTGGCGGCGAAGCTGTCAGGAAGTTTTGGATCGATCCATAGGAGACCCCAAAGCTGTTGGAGGCCACCGCGCGATAGTAATAAGTCTGCGCGGCCTGCAGTCCGGTGACGCCGATCGAGGTTGAAAGAATTCCGTTGGTCGACCCCACGGCCACCAGGCTGGAGTAGAGACCGAGCGCCGTGTTGGTTCCGTACTCGAACCAGAGACTCGTCGAGGTACCGTTCGGATTCACCGTGCCCTGCAGGGTGGCTGCGTTGGTCAGCACGTTGATGGCGGAGAGCGTGGTTACGCTGGGTTTAACCGGAAGAGTGGTAAACGACTGAACCGAACCCCGAATGACATCCGTTCCGCTGGTCACCACCACGTTATAAAAATACGTGGTCTCCGGATTCAGCGGATAGGCATACCCCCATATTGCCGTCAGTGCATTCGTGGAGGCCAGAGTTTGCGCGGAGGTGGTATTGGTCAGCACGTTGGCCTGCACCCCATACTCAAAGTAGTACGAAACCGGATTTCCGTTGGGGTTCACATCGGCATTCATGTTTCCACTGTAATTACCCACAAAAGTCGCCGGCTGGGTGATCACCGTGGGCTTTTGCAAGGTGGACGTAGTGGTAAAGGTAAAATCGTTCCCGAAGGTCACGCCCACCGAGTTGGAGGCAACCACTCGCGCATGATAAGTGGCGCCGGCACTCAGCCCGGTGAGATTCGCAGCAAGGTTGGTCGAAGTTGTGCCACTTCCCGCGGATTGGCCCGGAGTGGAGGTCCCATAAGAGGAGGATAGCCCGTAATCGAAATTCACAGTAGTGGCGGCCCCATTGGGCGTGACGGAGGCGGTCAAGGTGGCGGTGGTGTTGGTCACATTGGTGGCCGCATAGCCATTTACCGAGGCCCTGGAAAATCCGCTGGAGGCAGCCGTGGCGAAGCGGGCCTCGAATGGAGCGAACATGGCCACCCCATTGCTGTCCGTCGCGGTGGCGGCAATCTTCACGGTTTGAAGGCTGCTTCCGGAAAGGTTCGAGGATGGGGTATAGGTCACCGTGGAATTGCTGTTCGTCCAGCTGAACGAACCGGTGGTCGTTGGGGTGGTGGAAAAGGCACTTTGCACCGTATTGGTGTTCATTCCACGGCTGAAATTCACCGTAATCAGGGTTGAGGTCGGGACGCTGACGGCGTCATGGGCTGGAGAAACGGTTTCCACCGCCGGGTTTAAGGCACTGTACTGGCTTTGAGGTACAAAGATCTTAAAGGACAAGGGCGAGAGGGTCACGGGAGGGATCCCATCGGTCCCCGAAACCACCGTCAGGGTCTCGGAGGGATTGAGGGCATTCACCAGAACGGTTCCAGCGGTATACATGGTGGGGCGGTTTCCGATCTGCTGAGTGGCCGAGGAGGTGTTTAAAACCACATACACCTCCTGCGTGCCGAGCCTACGGGAATAGGCGAAGAGGCCCGGCCCTGTCGGATTGTTCCAGAGGCTGTTATGCGTTCCGGTGCAAAGGGCGGGATAGAGGCGACGCAGGTTGTTCAGTTTGGCCACCAGCTTGAAACGCGCCCCCGCCATATTGAAGTTGTCTCCGTTGGATGGCCCCCCTTCAAACTGACCGTCGAACATATCTTCCCGATCCCAAGGGTCGGGTCCCCCGTCGAAATCCTGCTCCGTGCCGTAATACAGGCAGGGAATTCCCCGCGAGGTGTAAAGAAAGGCCAAGGCCACTTCCAACCTCGCGGTGTTGCCCCCGATGTTGGTGCTCAGAAAGCGGGGTTGATCATGGTTGTCCAGAAAGGTGACCAGGGACATCAGCGAACTGGCATCATAATTGTTGGTATTGAGATTGCCGTATCGATCCTCCAATAGTTTGGTGTTGCCGGTGCCGGAGGCGAACACGCTGTTGAGCGAATAATAGAGCGGGTAATCGAGCACCGACTCCATTTTGTAGGTGGAGGTGGTCTTGCTTCCGGTATAGGAACCGCACTTGGCGTCGTTGCCGTCGTAGACCTCCCCGAATTGGAAAAAATTCGGTTTGGCGATCGAGGCGGCGTTGGAACGGACCACAGGACACCAGGCATCCCAAAAGCCCATCTCCACGTGTTTGACCGTGTCGATGCGGAAACCGTCAAACCCCGCTTGGTTGACCCAGAAATTGTAAATCTCCCCCATCTTCTGGCGGACGTAGGTGGATTCGGTCTTAAAGTCGTCGAGCGAGGACAACTCCCCCAATTCCACTTGGGCGGAATCCCCGTAATTCGGAATACTGCCGCAATTGTTGTGGAAAATGCTGGTCAGGTTCGTATTGCCAAAATTCGTCGTAAGAGAAGCGTTATCGAAGGGAGAGGCATAGGTTCTTCCCCCCGAATTATACTTCAGGCTGTAGCCCGAGGGCGGGTAGCGAAAGGTAGTGCCCCAACCCGCTTCGGCGCTGTCCACCCAAACGCTGGCATGATTCACCACGATGTCATTCACCACCAGGAGCCCCCGCTTGTGGGCTTCGCTCACTAAACGCTGAAGGTCCGCCATGGTTCCGAATCGCGGTTCCACGTTGTAAAAGTCGGTGGCAGCATACCCGTGATAGTCCCCGTTGCCGTTTTTTACTACCGGTGAAATCCAGATGGCGGTGGCGCCCAGTGCCTTAATGTAGTCCAGTTTTTGTTCAATTCCCTTAAAATCACCCCCGTGGGGCAAACCGCCGGTGGCGGGACTGTAGTTTCCGTTCACATTGTTGTTCGCAGAATCCCCGTCGAAAAATCGATCCGTTACAATTTGGTAAATGTTTTGGTTGCGCCAGAAATCCGTGTTGGGCTCGGCGGAAAAGTTGGTGTTCCGCGTCAATAGAATCCGATCGAGCCGGAATCCCGCATCCCGCATCCAGATATGAAAGGTGTTGGTTCCGGTGTTGGAAACCGTGATGGAAACGGGAGGGTTGGTTCCGCCGGCGGTGTTGGCCCAGGTCCAGACCGCCAGCTTGGTCAGGTCGATTTCGGACGAGGTAGTGCTGGCTCCATTCAGCCCAACATAGACGGAAACATTTTCGGATGTTTCGGCATAACCCCGCAACCAAACGTAGTAGGTGCCTGTGTTGGTAAAACTAATGGAGTAGCGGAGTTCCGGACTGGTGTTGGTCCACGAGCTCAAGACCGTGGTGCCGTCGTTGGGCAAGGCCACCATCGAACCGCTACCGGAATAGCTTCCTACCCCCGTGTTATTGCTCCAGGAATAGTTGGTCCCGGTAATCGTCCTTGGAATATTTGTGGATGTGCTTTCCGCTTCAAAAAGGACTACGCCGTTGCTTTCGGAGATCTGGGCCAAAGCCCCAACCTCCAAAGCAAAAAAGGCAGCAAAAAATAGGCCTAAATGATTTTTAGGTAACACCTTGCTGAGATAATAGCCGATGTTTTTTTAAATTCCACCGCTTATGGGGTGAACAGTTCCAAAAAGATCTATAACTTAAACTGTTGACTCAAAGGTACTAATGCGCAGAAACCGTTTCCAAAAACGCTGATCTCAACACTTTCCGCATGGAGGAACAAATCTGATCCGCCTTTTTTATCAGCGAAGGCACGGTTTTTTTGAAAGTCGCCGTAAGTCCGGTCCCCCACTATCGGTAAACCTCGCTGCGCACATTGAATCCGAAGCTGATGCGTTCTACCCGTTTTCGGTTCTAATTCCAAAAGGCTCAGAACCCCAAACGGTCCTGTCCCACTCTGCCTCAGCCTCATTTTTGCTTCCGCCGATTGCCCCTGACCCACTCTGCCCCTGGCCACCCCACCCTCCTTCAATACCTGAATCTTATCCCGCCAAATAGCAGAGGATTCTTTGGGTTTGCCAAACACCATCGCCACGTACTTCTTTTTTACCCGGTGTTCCTCAAAGGCTTGTTTCACCTCCACCGCTGTCCTTTCCTGATCCGCCACCAGAATCACCCCGGAGGTTCCGGCATCCAACCGATGCAAGAGCCACACCTTGCCCCCTCCCTTGTCCGGAGGAATGTGATAGGCCTCGTCTTTGAATGAGTAACTACAGGTCAAAAGTGCGTGCGGATCCTTGCCCCCTTCTTTCGGCTGGGACCTTACTCCCCCCGGCTTGGCTAAGGCGTATAAACCGGCCGGCCCCGCTTTCATCACCTTCACTCCGGGGCCGAGCGGCCAGGAGACCTTCACCTCATCCGCCACCTTGGCTGCTCTCCGCTCTTTTGCTTTGAAAAAATTCCCGCAGAAGTTCCCGGCACTCGTCCGCTTTCACCCCGCTCCGGATTTCGCATTTGTGGTTGAGCCCTTCGAATTGCAAAAGGTTCAGCGCCCCTCCCGCCGCCCCGCCTTTCGGATCTGCCACTCCATAGACCACCCTCTTCACCCGGGACAACACCATCGCCCCGGCACACATCGGGCAGGGCTCCTTGGTCACATACACCGTTGCCTCGTTTAAACGCCAATCCCCCATTTCTCCCGCCGCCGCGGTCACCGCCAGCATTTCCGCATGGGCGGTAGCGTCCTTCAACTCCTCCACCTGATTGTGGGCTTTGGTCAGAATCGCACTGTTGACCACCAACACCGCCCCGACCGGCACCTCCCCCTTGGTGGCCGCCTTCCGGGCTTGGCGTAACGCCTCTTCCATGAAATGTTCATCCGTCACCCCTCCACTCTGATGAATTCCGAGCTCCTCCAAAAGATCAAACCACCCGCTGGCGCCTGGCTTCCCGGACCCCGCACTCTTCTCCGCCTTACGGGAGCCGACCGAATTCGATTTCTGAACGGGCAAGTCACCCAGGATTTGAAGAAGCTCCAACCGGGACAGGCCGTCCGCGCCGCGATTATCACCGCCAAGGGACGCCTCGAGGCCGACACCCGCATCGCCGCCACGGTGGACGCCTTATGGCTGGAAACCGATTTCGTTCTTCGGGAGACCATCCGCTCCCGCCTGGAAAAATTCATCGTCGCCGACGATGTCACCCTCGAGGACTTTTCCACCTCCTACCGGTTGGCTCATTTCCCTGGGCTTACCGAACCGCCCCCAGGATCCCCCGGCGGCAGCCTCTCCTTTCAGTGCTCCCGTTTTCGTGAACCCGGAATGGATCTTTGGATCCCCACTTCCTCAAATTGGATTCCCACCTCCAGCCCTGCAAAGGAGTGGGAGCCCCTCCGAATCGCCCGAGGCCTCCCCCTCTGGAACATCGATGTTGGCCCCGACACCCTTCCCCCAGAAGCGGGATTTGAATCCGATGCCATTAGTTCGACCAAGGGTTGCTACATCGGTCAGGAAGTCATCTCGCGTCTCCGCAGCGTCGGTCACGTCAACCGGCACTTGTGTATATTAGGGACAGGTGGCAGGGGACAGGTGAAAACTGCACTTCCTCTGCCCATCGCCACCACCGCCATGGATGGTCATGCGATCGGCAATCTCACCAGCCTTGCTTCCATGGACGGTCAATCTCTTGCTCTGGCTATGATACAAAGAGTTCACGCCCAACCGGGAAATTCAGTGTTGGCCGGAGGCTCCGTTTGGACCATTCTTTGCCATGCTTAAAAATACTTTTTCCATCCTATTTGTATCCCTGCTTTGCACTTTTGCCGCTGGCGCGGCGGAAACCAACACCCCCACCCCAAAGGAAGCCACCGACATGAAACCCACCGCCACCATTGAAGAAGACATCATTACCCTGACCACCTCGGAGGGAGTGATCGTCATCAAGCTCGACTCCGTCAACTGCCCCAAGCACGCCGAAAATTTCAAGAAGCTCGTAAAAGAGGGGTTTTATGATGGAACCACATTTCACCGCGTCATTCCCGGATTCATGATCCAAGGCGGTGATCCCAAGAGCAAAGACGAAGGCGACCGCGCCTCCCACGGAACCGGCGGTCCCGGCTACACCGTGCCGGCTGAAATCAAAAACCCACACAAACGGGGCACCGTCTCAGCCGCCCGTCTGGGCGACCAGATGAATCCCAAGAGGGATTCCAGCGGCAGCCAATTTTTCATCTGCGTGGCTGACACCGCCTTCCTCGATGGACAGTACTCGGCTTTCGGTGAAGTGATCGAGGGCATGGACGTGGCAGACAAGATCGTGGCCAAACCTCGGGATTCCCGGGATAACCCGAAGGATCGGGTCACGATGAAGGCCAAACTCGGCCGTCCCAAGTCCTAAGCCGACGCTCCTGCCTTCCTCCAAGGAGGCCAAGGCGGCTTCTCCATGAAACGCCACACGGAAACCGTTGCGGAAGTGCGTTCTGTATATGCGGAGTTGGCCTCTCGTCCTATGGATAGGAACTGCCAACGCCGCACCGAGTGCTGCCAGTTCCGCCTAACCGGAAAAGTTCCCCAACTGACCCGCGGCGAGGCTCTCTTGGCGGCCCAAGCGTTGCGGGCCTCCGGTCGAAAATCACTCCCCGATCCTGCTGACGGAGCCTGTCCCATGCTCCAGACAGGTGCGGGGAAGTGCTTGATCTATGAATCCAGACCCTTTGGTTGCCGAACTCACTTTTGCCAGCCCGCGGGCGGACCCATGGAACGAAGCGGAATCCTCGATCTGATTCGCCGATTGGAACAGATCGATGTTCACATGGGCGGGGATGGTCCCCACCCCTTGGCCTCGGCAGTTTCCCGAGCGTTGCAGGAACTTTGAAACCCCTTCGCATCGTCGTCGCCGGGAGCGGCGCTGCGGGCTTTTTCGGGGCTATCGCGGCCGCCGAAAAAAAACCTCAGGCCACCGTCGTTCTTTTGGAAAAAGGCCCCCACCTTCTTTCCAAAGTAAGAATCTCCGGAGGGGGTCGCTGCAACGTCACGCACGCATGCTGGGATCCACGCGAACTCTCCACCCGCTATCCCAGAGGAGGCAAAGCCTTAATTGGGCCCCTGACCCGTTTCGGACCCAAGGAGACCATTCATTGGTTTGAGTCACGAGGCGTAAAATTAAAGACCGAAGCGGATGGCCGGATGTTCCCCGTGACTGATTCCTCCCAATCTGTGATCGACTGTCTCACCCAAGCCGCCCGACAAGCCGGTGTGAAGATTATCACCGAGTCTGGCGTTCAATCGATTCGTCGCGTTGAGGGGGGCGGTTTTCTGCTTCAGCTAACCAACGGAGCCACCATGGAATGTGACAATTTTCTTTGGGCAGCCGGAGGTTGTCGACCGGACTCCCACCCTATTTCAGCCCTCGGTCACGGATTGGTTTCTCCCGTACCCTCACTCTTCACTTTTCACGTCGATCTGCCTTGGATCCATTCTCTGGCGGGCTTGTCCGTTTCCGAGGTGCAGGTTTCCGTGCCGGATCTTCGTCTCAAAGAAAAAGGGCCTCTGCTCTTTACCCACCAGGGGCTGAGCGGTCCGGCCATTCTGCGTCTCTCGGCCTGGGGCGCCCGCCCTTTGCATGAAAAAAACTATCGTTTCCCGTTAACGATCAACTGGCTTCCTCAGCTATCCCAAGAGGAAATATTGAAGGAAATTCAGGTTCGGCGCGAAACCCACGGAGCCCAGATGGTATTACGAGCCAAGTGGAGTCCCCTGCCCTCGCGACTCTGGGAGCAGTTGGCGACACATGCGGAAATCACCACCGAAGATCGGTGGTCCAAACTTTCCCGTGAATCCGGCATTCGGTTAGCCCAAACCCTCCACGCCACCGAACTTCCCGTGAGCGGGAAAAGCATGAACAAGGAGGAGTTTGTCACCTGTGGAGGAATTCCCTTGAAAGAAGTGGATCTGAAAACCATGCAAAGCCGTTTGGTTCCCGGACTGTATTTTGCCGGCGAAGCCCTGGACATCGATGGAGTGACCGGGGGCTTCAACTTTCAAGCCGCGTGGACGACGGGTTGGGTCGCAGGCCAGTCGATGGCCTAAAACCCTCAGCTTCAACCAGCGCCTTCCGTCTTTCGCGCAAATCGAGGTACGGCTACACTTAAGCTCGATGGCCTTGACTGACCCTCTGACAATTTACGATACGACCCTGCGCGATGGAGCTCAGGGTGAAGGCGTCCATTTTTCCCTCTCCGACAAGCTTCGTCTGGCCGAGAGGCTGGCCGCCTATGGTGTGCATTACGTGGAGGGAGGTTGGCCAGGCTCCAATGACAAGGACCGTGAGTTTTTTCCGGAGGCCAAGAAGCTCCGCTGGGGCTCATGTAAACTGGCGGCCTTTGGGTCGACCCGTCGGGCGAATACCGAAGCCTCGGTCGACTCCCAGGTCCGCCTCCTTCTGGAGGCGGAAACACCCGTGGTGACCATTTTCGGAAAAAGCTGGCTGTTGCACGTGGAAAAGGTGCTCCGAACTACTCCCGAGGAAAATCTACGCATGATTGCCGACACCATCTCCTTTTTGAAAAAAGAGGGCCGCGAAGTGATCTACGATGCGGAACATTTTTTTGACGGGCACAGGGATAACTCCGAGTACGCCCTCCGAACCCTAGAGGCCGCCGCGCAGGCCGGAGCGGAATATCTGGTCCTATGTGACACCAATGGTGGGCGCCTGCCCACCCAGATAGCCGAAGCCGTCCGTGGTGTTCGCCGGCGGTTTCCCGCGTCCAAGGTAGGAATCCACACCCATAACGATTGCGGGCTGGGCGTGGCCAACGCCGTGGCCGCAGTGCAAGAGGGTGCCCTGCAGGTTCAGGGCACGATGAACGGGTATGGAGAGCGAACGGGAAACTGCAACCTGACCACTCTTCTCCCCATTCTTGAACTGAAGCTGGACCGGAAAGTCCTGCCGGAAGGAAATCTCCGTCAACTCTCGGAACTTTCCAGTTTTGTCGATCAACTGGCCAACCTGCAACACGATCCACGCGCTCCTTTTGTCGGTCGCACAGCTTTTGCTCACAAGGGCGGCATGCACGTCAATGCGGTCAACAAACTGGCGGCCAGTTTTGAGCACATCCCGCCTGCCTTGGTGGGCAACCATCAGCGGATTCTCGTGGGGGAACTCTCAGGTGGGGCCAACGTCATGATGAAAGCCCGGGAGTTGGGTATTGTTCTGGACGAAAAATCATCCACCACCCGGACGATTCTCTCCAAAATCAAAAAACTGGAAAAAGAGGGATACGAGTTTGAGGCTGCCGACGCCTCCTTTGAGCTTTTGGTGCGCCGCTCCTTGGAAAAGATTCCCGCCCCCTTTCTATTGGACTCCTACAAAGTGGAAGTGACCCGGGCCCGACCCAACTCCAGGGAAACCAGCAGAGCCACGGTGGTGGTGCGCGTGGACAAAAAAACACGGAAAACCACGGCGACGGGCGATGGGCCGGTGAACGCCCTGGATGCCGCCCTTCGCAAGGCCCTGCTCCCCTCTTTCCCGGCGCTAAAAAAGATGAAGCTGATCGATTACAAGGTTCGGATCGTCAACTCCCGCGGAGGCACCGCCGCCCGGATCCGCGTTCTTGTAGAATCGACCAATGGACAACAGGAGTGGGGCACGGTGGGAGTCTCCACCAACATCATCGAGGCGAGTGCTTTGGCCTTAAGCGATAGCCTTTCCTACTTCTTGCTCCCAAAATCTTAGCTCTTTGGCAAAGGTCGGACCTAAGTTCGGCTTCGAAAGACGCTCCGGAGGCTGGGATCGAACCAGCGACCAATCGGTTAACAGCCGATCGCTCTACCGCTGAGCTACTCCGGAAAAGCGGTCATTCCTTATATCGAAGCCTGACGCCTTGCTCAATCCTGTTCGATGGAGCCTTCTGCACCCGGCGCGGGTCGAACGCGCAACCTTCGGCTTCGGAGGCCGACACTCTATCCAGTTGAGCTACGGGTGCTTGGGAACCGAAAATCCTACCTTGGCCGCTGCCCGGTTCAAGACTCTCTCTTGGGAGGAGATTCCGACTCTTTTCCCTTCACAAAATAGGACTGTTTCACCTTTTCGCCCTCCTCATCCCATTCGACCCACCACCCATGGGGGAGTCCCTTCAGATAACTGCTCTCCACCCTCTTTTTGCCATTGGGCCACCAGACCACAAAAGTGCCATCCCTCTCCCCATTCTTAAAAAAACCAACTCCCTTTCTTTTTCCGTTGTCATACCAGGTCTCCACCTTGCCGTTTCGTTTTCCACTCTGCCAACCGGTGCGACGGTCCAAGTTCCCATTTGGGTACCACTCCGTCACATCTCCGTCCGCCAAACCCTCCCGAAAGCGTGTTTCCTGCACCAGGACTCCTTGCTCATTCCACAACCGTGCCACCCCCTCCCGCTTGCCATTTTCAAAATAGGCTTCGCTCTCCTTTTTTCCGTTGGGATACCAGCTGCGATATTGCCCATGCATCCGGCCGTCCCAAAATTCCACCTCAGTTTTCCGCCCCTTGGATTCGGCCAAGGCGGTTCCCGTGAAAGGTTTTCCTTGATAGGTGAAAAGATCCCCCTTGGGCTTGAGATCAGCAGAAGAAACTGTTTCACCGGATCGCCCCAGCCCCAAAGCCACCAAGGCGGCCAAGACCAACCCAGCCCCGACAAGTTTCGGACTCAGAGACCCAAGGCGGCCAAGGCGGAAACCCGCCCAGCCAGATCCTGTAGATTCTCCGGGATGATTTTTTCCGCGGTCACTGTGGGATGGAGACCGTCCACCTGTAGGTCCAGTTTGATGCCCGGTTCGTACTCGTCGGGAAAGATGAGATCGTTGACGAAATCCCGGCCGCCGTTTCTTCCCGTCCATTTCCAATACAAATCCCTGAATTCCCGCTCGGATTCAATCAGGATCACCGTCACCGCCGTGCCTTTGAGCCGCATGGTCAATTCCCGAAAGGAGGGGAACCACGTCGGGGGCTCCGTCAATTCTCCCCGGATGATCAAGGTCTGCCGGAAGGCTTTGAATCCATTCGGTTCAAGATCCTCTCCTGAAAAACCGGGCATGGGGCGAAATCCCATACTCTTTGGACGGCTGACCCGTTTTTTTGTTCAACCCGTTTGCGGATTGACCCGATTCCCTACACAATCAGATCCCATGCCCCAGCCCAGACACTCCTCCCCACGCCCAAGCGGCCTCGGCGGCCTCTTCGGCGGACAAATGGGCAAGATTTTGCGATTCGGAATCGTAGGGGGGCTGGGGACGGTGCTGAATACTTTGCTTGTTTTGGCTTTCCTCTCTTTGGCCGATCGAATCCACGATATCAACCCCGGAGGCCACATGGCCGCCACGTTGGCCGCCGTTGCCGCCTGGGTAATCTGTTGCGGGGTCAATTATCTTCTGAATGCTGCTTGGACCTTTCGGTGCTGGCCGCCCACCTGGAGACAGGCCGGCCAATACTATCTGGCCGCCCTTTCCGCCTTTTTCATTCAAATCGGCCTCCTCAACCTCCTGCTCTTTTTTATCCAGGCTGACCGCCCCGTGGAGACAGCCGTGCTCAACGGGGTGGCCGTGGCCACTGGATCCCTTTTCAACTATGTCTTCGCCTCTTTTTGGGTGTTTGGAGAAAAACCATCACGATGAAATTCTCGCAACCCGGAGCTGATCTTTTTTTGCCAAAGAATGAAAATTCCCAGGAGGCCTTGGCCTCCACCACACACTTGGGAATCGGGGCCCATGCCGATGATTTGGAAATTCTCGCTTTCCCGGGTATCACCGCCTGCCTGCATCATCCCACCCAGAGATTTTCCGGAGTGGTAGTCACGAACGGTGCCGGGGCGCCACGCTCTGGACCCTACTCGCAAACCCCCGACACAGAATTGATCCGTCTCCGACAAGAGGAGCAGCGTCAGGCCGCCAGGTTGGGACGCTACGCCTCGGTGATCCAACTCGGTTTTCCCAGCGCGGAAATCCGTCAAGGCATCAACCCGAATCTCGTCGCAGATCTTCTCCAGATCCTCCGAGCCACTCAACCCCGGGTGGTCTACCTGCATAATCCTGCCGACCGACACGAAACTCATATCGCCGTCTTATGTTCCTCCTTGGCGGCCCTCCGCCAACTCCCCGCATCCTCCCGGCCAAAGGAGATTTACGGATGCGAGGTTTGGGGGGATTTGGACTGGGTTCCAACCTCAAAAATTGTCCGGCTTCCCTGCACGGCTCCGGAGGACTTTGGCCCCTCCTTGCTTCGTTGCTTTCGATCTCAAGTGGAGGGGGGCAAGCGTTATGACCTGGCTGCCTCCGGCCGCCGCCGGGCGCAGGCCACCTTCGCGGATGCGTATTCGCCCGACCAGGCGCAGGAGGTGGTCTTGGCCCTGGATCTGCTCCCCCTGCTCGAATCCGAGGCTCCCACCCTTGAGGAATTTGTCTCCCGCTTGATCCACGAGTTCCGCCAACTCACCGTGGAACGTATCCATCGAATGGGTTCGGCCTGATGAGCGCTGTCGACACCCTTCGCCCAGCCGTTTCCGCATCCGCTCAACGTCTTCTGGCTTTTCTTGCCAAGACACAAGAGGGGGACGGCAGTTGGTTGGTTCCTTACACCGGCCCCAACTTTCTCCTACCTCTCTACGCCATCACCACCTACCTGACCCGTCACCCGGTGACGGAAACCGAAAGACAACGCCTGGTCGCAGGCATGCTGAAACCCCAGCTTCCAGACGGATCCATCGGCCTGCACGAGGAGTCGGTCCGCGGGGCGGTCTTCACCAGCTCCATCTCATATGCCGCGCTGCGCCTGTTGGGAGAGCCATCGGACCGTCCGGAGCTGGTTCACCTAAGAAATTGGATCCACCGCATGGGCACCCCCGTCAAGGCGGCGGCTTGGGGAAAATTTATTCTCTCCATCCTCAATCTCTACGACTGGTCGGGAGTGAGCCCGGTTCCTCCCGAGCTGTACCTGTTGCCCCGATGGTTTCCCCTGCAACCCATCAACATTTCCGGCTACGTCCGCGTGGTCTACCTCCCCATGGCCTACTTTTATGGCCGACGCTGGCAAGCACCCCTCGATGCCCGTCTCCAAGAGATCCGGACGGAACTCTTCCCTCAGGGCTTCGATCACATTCATTGGCCCCGCCACCGCGGCGATCTGGCTCCGACCGATCACATCGTTCCGGAAAGTTTTCTGCTACGAATTTCCCTCCCCTTGGTTCGCCATCTGGAGAAATGGATTCCCTCTTGGATCCGCCAAAAGGCCCTCCAGTTGGCTTACGAACATATCTGCTACGAAGACGAGCAATCCGACTATGTCCGTCAGGCCCCGGTCAATGCCTGCTACAACACCTTGGTCCACTTCATCGAGCAACAACCCGAGAGGCTTCGCCGAAGCTGGGAGGAATTACCGCGCTACCTCTGGCAACACCCCAATCACACCGCTTGTCAGGGCTTCACCTCCTCCAAAGTCTGGGACACGGCTTTCACGCTTCAGGGGGCCAACCACCTTCCCCGGGAAATGGTTCCCCCTGAAATGATCCGTCAGGGTTGTCACTACCTGATGGAGAATCAGGTGGTGGACGAACTGCCGCATCCGCGCCGATATCATCGCCTGCCACGAAAAGGGGGTTGGCCATTCAGCGAAAGGCGCAACGGATGGTCTATTGCCGATTGCACCGCCGAAAGCCTTTTGGCTTTGGTCGATGCGGAGCCTTTTCTCCCTCGTACCGTCCCCCGGGAAGTCATCGAAAACGGGGTTCGCTTTATTCTAAGTTATCAAAACCGGGATGGGGGTTGGGGCAGTTGCGACCGCGTCGTCGGCCCTCTGTGGATCGAGATCTTCAACGCCTCTCATGTTTTTGCCGACATCATGGTCGACCACTCCTTTGCCGAGTGCACGGGATCGGTCCTTTCCGCTCTGGCCCTCATCCGGAAAAAGTTCCCCGACCTGGAATCCGCGCGGGTAGACCAGGCGATTCGCGAAGGGATCCGGTATCTGACGGATCGACAGAAAGCGGATGGTTCTTGGGAGGCGGTTTGGGGCATCTGCTTCAATTATGGGACTTCGTTTGCCCTGCCAGGATTGCGGGCCGTTGGGATCCCGGAGAGTGATCCACGTATCGCTCGAGGCAGAGCTTTCTTGCTAAAACAACAGCTCCCCGATGGGGGGTGGGGCGAGCACCCGGACTCATGTGTGGAACGTCGGCCAATTCCGAGCTCTCAAGGTTTGGTGGAGCCGACCGCTTTGGCGGTCATCGCCCTTCTCGCTACCGGCCCCAAGAAAGATTTAGCCGTGCACCGCGGGCTGGAGTTTTTGTGTAAGACCCAAAAAGCGGACGGAGACTTCCCACCCCAGCCGATTCCGGGACTTTTTTATCGGACCACCTTGATCCGCTATGATCACTACAAACGGGCGTTTCCGTTAAAAGCCTTCGCCTCCTACTTGGCGGGAAAATAACTAAAGGAAATTTAGGCGCGAGAGCGAACCCAACCCGCCATGGCGTACGCCATGGGCAACCGGATCCAGCTGGCGATCGAGGCCAAATCCGCAGCCATGGTGGTGGACTGATCCCGCCCCCTCCAGGCACCCATCAGAGCCTTGAGGAAAGGACCGGCAAAGGTCAGGAACGATCGGCCATTCCCCATCAGCAGCCCCATGGTACGGTCTCGTTCCTTTTCATCGTTCCGCCAAAGGGAGACAACCGCACGACGGAGGGAATTGGAGAAAGCATCATCCTTGGAGAAGCAGTCGTAAAGAGCGCGGGAGAGAAGTTCCGGAACCCGACAGGCCTGGCGCCGGCTACGGGCAAAGGATGAGAAATCCTTGGCCTGCGAAAATTCAATCGCATCGACCAGCCCGTTGGTGATCCCCGTGGCCGTCAGGGGGTGGGTGTGTCCGGCGGCATCCCCAATCAAGACCCGCCGGCCGTTACCGTAATCAGCGCGGGCGAGGAAATGGTTGGCCTGCCAGCTCAGGTGTCCGTGGCGGATCTGATCCTCACAAGGTTGACGCCAGACCGGAGGCAACGTTTCGCGAATCGCGGAAATCAACCATTCAGGGTCCTTCATCTCCGCCTTGTATTTTAAGGGCACATCCACGCAAATGCGGATGGTGGAAGGGGCGATCTCGTAACCCAGGAGAAAACTGGGTTTGCCCAAGAAGACATGCCCGTAATCGGGGTACGGCGCTTTCACGCCCTGCAAAAGGATTCCGGTCATGGCAGAAATGGGTTTGTGGTGCGTCGCACCGCGGAGGCTGCGACGAATCACGCTGGATCGTCCGTCAGCCCCCACCACCAGTTTCGCCTCCAATCGTTTTCCTGAATCGAGCACGACCCCAGAATCATCCGCTGAAGCCACGCGCACCCCCCGAAAGAAAGTTACCCGGTCGGTTTCGGATACCACCTGCCGCATCTCGTCCACCAAATCGCCGTGATGGAAAGCCAACCCCAACTGCCCCTTCACATAATCCAATTTCACCGGGGACTCCCCGTGACCTGGATATACGACAAATCCGCGTCCCCGAGGACGTCCCTTGAGTGAAGTAATGGATCCGAAACCAATTTGCTCAAGGGCATCTACCCCTTGTGGGTGCAACCATTCGCCAGCAAACCGCTTGTGGCTCTGACCTTCTGCCTCAGCCTCCACTAAGGCAACAGATTTTCCGGAAAGTGCAAATGCTCGAGCCGCGGCACAGCCGGCTGGACCCGCACCAACCACAATCAAATCAAATCGCGTATTCATAGCTATTTGGTGTCTAAGTCCTTAGCACCCAATTAAAAAAAACCAAGCAAAGCGATGTGTTATTTTCGCAAGTTATTCATGGAGAATCATTTCTATTATCCATGCCAGAAAGTGGATCTCGACCAAGGCGATCCTTTTATCCCCTTTGGCCCGCTCCAAGGCCATCACCTCCAAATCCCCTTCCCCCAGATCAAACTCTGCTGCCCGACGCAAACGGTGATCGTTCAGTGTGGCTAAAAATGCTTCCACTTCGGCAGCGGGAAGAACCCAGCCCCCTGCCTGTCCGAGGTCGGGTAATTTCTTAAGCCAGTGCTGCGCGTATTTTTCACGTCCCAACCGGACCTCATGCAAACCCTCAATCCAGTGCAAGGCATCTTCACCCCGGATTCCGGCCTCCCGCAAACCCGCTCGTCCGTACCAAACATTCCCCACCATGGGATCCAACTCTCCGGGGTTCGTCCGATAGGCCTCTGCCGTGCTCTCGAGAGCCTGCCGGAGAAGGGCGGCCTCAGGGGCGGCCAATTCGATACTTCGATCTCCTGATTTTTCCCGAAGAATCCTCACGCTGGGTTCGCCTCAATCGTGGATTTCAAGCCAAACTCCTGCAGACGATGGCAAAGAAACTCCGATTTTTCGCGCGTTTCAATCGCCACCACGCTTTGTCCCCGCTCATGCACCTCCAGCATGTGCTTCTTGGCTTTCGTCTCATCGAATCCCAGAACTTTCTGAAAGACGAACACGACATAACTCATCAAGTTGACGGGGTCGTTCCAAACCAAAACCTTCCACCCCTTGGCGAAAGCCTCCGAGAGATCGGTTTTCTCGTCCGGAACTACTTCAGGGATATCGATGGCACCCTTAAACACATGCCCACCTTAGAATGAGGATACCTCTTTTCAATCCGCTTCGCCTTCGCCATCGGCGAAATTCCCGCTAGAAACAATCCATGTCGATTTCCCGCATTCTGGCCCTGCTGGCTGCCCTCTCTCTTGGGCTCTTCAGTGCCACCAGTTTGGTCCCATGGTCCAGGCTGGGACTTCCGTCCGGCAATCCTCCCACCAAAACTGCCGCCCTACCGATACTTCTGACCATTGAGGACTTGGCTGGCGACCCTTGGCCGTGGCCGCGATTGGATCTCACCTTGGCGCTCCGCGCCGTTTCGCCTTACCGCCCTCACCCGGTCGGCATTCTACTTCCGCTCGACGCGCCGGATGTTTTTGAGCCGGTGCAAGACGACCAACTCTCGCGGGCCTTGGGTGCCTTTGAATCCCCGGTTCTTCCCGCCGTTGCTTTGCCGCCCCTTCCCCAAACCCAAAAAATCACCCTGCCGGAAATTCCCCACCAAGGATCAATCCAGACCCTTCGCTCGGCCGAATCCTTCCTTGCCCCCCAGGAACGACTGCAAAAAAACGCCGCCATGGCTGCCTGGAAAGTCACTCCGGAGGCGGATGGGTTGCTCGGCCGACTTCCCATGGTCTTTCAACAGCAGGGGAGAGTCATCCCCTCATGGCTGCTGGTCATGTATGCGCAGGAAGTGGAGGCGGACCTGACCCGTTCAGAGCTTCGCGGCCGAAAACTGATCCTTCGCGACCCTCAAAATCGTGAGGTCCAAAGCATCCCTCTGGATCTCCGTGGATCGATCCCGGTGGATTGGTCCAGCCCGGATCCTGCCCCCACCAAAATGGAAATCCGCGGGGTGGTGCTTGCCGCCGAACAGGAACGAATCGGCGTTCGTCCTTACTACGATCTATCGACCCTTTCAAAACGGCCGGTGATTCTTTCCGGCGCGCTACCGGAAGTGGATCCAGCGATTGATTCCCCATGGGGGAAAAGCACCCTTTCGGAAGCCGTGGTGCGGACTTGGCAGGGCCTGGCCCTTGGACCCCGCCCGGTGTTGCATCCCCCGTCATGGCTGATCCTTGCCGTGCTTTTTTTCGGAGCCGCGCTAGGCCTCTTTCGAGGTCGTCCCTGGCACAATTCCCTCGTTGAATCCTTGGTACTGGCAGTAACCGTCTATGGCCTTGGATGGTTGTCAGCCAAATTAGGGGGGTACTCCGGGGCTTTGCCCTTGGCCGTGGGAGTAGCCGTGGCCGCGTTCTGCGCCTCCCCTTTGGCGATATGGTTGGAGAAGTCCCATGTTCGTTGACCGGGTTCGCATTCACGCCCGAGCCGGCAACGGGGGTCGGGGGGCCATCAGTTTTCTTCGGGAAAAATTCGTACCGAAAGGCGGACCGGACGGTGGGGATGGAGGGCAAGGGGGCGATGTCATCCTCGAGGTCGACCCCCAACTGAATAACTTGGTCGATCTTCGTTTCCGACCCCATGCCCGGGCGGCGCATGGTGGAGGCGGTAGTGGAAAAAACTGCACGGGGAAAAACGGTAAGCCCTGCCTCCTAAAGGTCCCTCCCGGAACGGTGGTCTATCCACTTCCCCCCGGGGAAGAGGGAGAGCCGATTGCGGACCTGACGCAACCCGGAGAAAAGTTTGTTCTCTGCCAAGGGGGTCGGGGCGGACGGGGCAACTCCCGCTTTGCCAGCTCCGTACGCCAGACTCCGCGTTACGCCGAGGACGGACGCCCGGGAGAGGCCGGAGAGTTCATCCTCGTGCTCAAATCAATTGCCCAAGTCGGCTTGGTCGGGCTGCCGAATGCCGGCAAGTCCAGCCTGCTGGCCGCTCTCTCCGCCGCCCGCCCCAAAATTGCCCCCTACCCCTTCACGACTTTGGCCCCCTACATCGGTGTGGTGGGCAGCCCAGAGGAAACCCGCTTCACACTTGCCGACATTCCCGGATTGGTAGAGGGAGCCCATACAGGCAAAGGACTGGGCCATGATTTTCTTCGCCACATCGAACGCTGCTCCGTCTTACTGATGGTCATTGATGCCGCGGGTACGGAGGGCAGAGACCCGGTGGAAGATTACAAGCTACTCCGTAAGGAACTTCGCCTTCATGATGTTGCCTTGGGAAAGCGCCCTTTCCTCATCGCCGCCAACAAATGCGACCTGCCGGAAGCCAAGAAGCACCTCGTGACCCTCAAAACCGCCTCCCGAAAGACCATTTACCCCGTCTCAGCGCAAAATCGGGACGGACTTGAGGACCTGATTCGGGCGATTCGATCGTTTCTGCCATCTTGACCGAACGCCAGATACTTCACATTATTAACCATTCATCTCATGAATTATTTTTTCCTCATCATGGCCGCGGCCCTGTTGGCTGCTTGCGGCAAGGGGGGAGGTCCCCCCAAGGATGCTCCCGTCCCTGTCGAACTGGTTCCGGTAGAGGTGGGCCCCCTGCAAGAAACCCTCGACGCAGTTGGGTCCCTCGATGCGGAGGAGTCGGTAGACATTCGACCGGAAGTGGACGGTGAGATCACCTCCATCCGCTTGACCGAAGGGCAGACGGTAAAAAAAGGAGATGTTCTTCTCCAGATCGATGAATCCAAGCAGGCCGCCACCGTGGCGGAGGCCGAAGCGGATTACAAACTGGCCCAAGAGACGATCCACCGGGCCGATATGCTGCTGTCTGACGGAACCATCTCCCAACAGGAGCACGACCAGACCCACGCCAACTTTTCCCGAATGGAGGCCTCCCTAGCCTTGGCCAAAAAACGGATGACCGAATATACCCTCACTGCACCGTTCGATGGAATTCTTGGCCGACGGTTTGTCAGCGTTGGACAGTACGTCAACCCGCAAACCATCCTCGTCAGCATTTACGACCTCGACCGCATGAAGCTGAATTTCAGTGTGCCGGAGCGTTACAGCGCCAAGATCAAGCCCGGCCAAACCATCCGATTAAAAGTCGCCGCCTATGCCGAGGAAACCTTTGCCGGAGAGATTTATCTCATCGAGCCCCGGGTCGATGCTGGAACCCGCACCGTTCAGGTCCGAGCCTATGTGCCCAATTCCGATTTGCGCCTCAAGCCCGGCATGTTCGCCAACCTGGAAATCACGGTAGGTATCAAACCCAAGGCCCTCACGGTTCCCGAGGAGTGCCTTTTCCCCAATGCGGGGGGCTTTGCCGTCTACCGCTCAAACGAGGGAGTGGCCGAGCTCGTCCCCGTCGAAACGGGACTCCGCGTTCCGGGAAAAGTGGAAGTCATCAAAGGCCTGCAGGCTGGGGATTTGGTCGCCCGCTCCGGAAATCTTCGTCTGTCTCCGGGCCGCAAGCTGCTCCTTGAAAAACCCGCCCCGAACCCGTGAACCTTCCCGAGTTCTGCATCCGGCGGCCCATTGCCGCCACCATGTTCAACCTGACTTTTGTCGTCATCGGCATGGTCGCCCTGTCGCGACTTCCGGTCCGTGAACTACCGAATATTGACCCCCCCATCGTTTCCGTCACCACGATCTATCCCGGAGCCAACGCCGAACTGGTCGAAGCTGATGTCACGGAGCCCCTGGAACAGGAATTAAACAACATTCCCGGAATCAAGATTCTTCGGAGCGAATCGCGGGAGCAAGTCAGCGCCATCATTGTGGAGTTCGAACTAAATCACGATGTCGACACCGGAGCCCAGGATGTCCGGGACCGTATCAGCCGGGTGCGCGACAAACTGCCGGACGACATCAAGGAGCCGATCGTGGCCAAGCAGGATGCCAATGCCCAAGAGGTTATGTGGGTCGCCCTCTCCAGCGCTACCCGCTCCACCCTCGAACTGACCAACCTGGCCGAGCGCCAGATCAAGGACCGGCTCCAGGTGCTTCCTGGCGTGGGCGGGATCAACTTTGGCGGAGAAAAACGACCCTCCATGCGGATCTGGCTCGATTCCGCCAAGATGGCCGCCCGGCAGGTCACCGCCACTGACATTCGCAGCCTCCTCCAGCGGGAAAATGTCGAACTTCCATCTGGCCGGATCGAAGGTCAGGAACGCTCCCTCAGCATTCTGGCCCGGGGACGAATGGACCAACCCGAGCAGTATGAAAATCTTGTGGTCCGGGAATCCGCCGATTCCCCCATTCGCTTAAGGGATGTCGCCACGGTCGAAATCGGCCCGGAAGTGGAGGAGACGATTGCCCGTTTCAAGGGAGAGCCGGCCGTGGGTCTCGGCGTGGTCAAACAGTCGGACGCCAATGCCGTACAAGTAGCCAAAAGGGTTCGCGCCGAATTGGAAGTCATCCGACCCACCCTGCCTCCCGACGTTAAAGTCGACATCCCCTTTGACTCATCCCTGTATGTGGAAGACGCCATCCACGAGGTGGTAGTCACCTTGGGAATCTCCTGCCTGCTGGTCATCGTGCTCATCTTTTTCTTTCTGCACGATGCCCGTGCCACGATCATCCCCGCAGCTGCGATTCCCATTTCGATTCTCGGCACCTTCGCCCTTCTCTATTTTCTCGGCTACAGCGTCAACATCCTGACCCTCCTCGCGCTCGTGCTGGCCATCGGCATCGTGGTCGACGACGCCATCGTGGTGTTGGAAAATATTATCCGCCACATCGAGGAGGGCATGAAGCCCTTCGATGCCAGCTTGTTGGCCATGAAGGAAATCACGGGTGCCGTGCTGGCCATCACCGCCAGCTTGATCGTGGTCTTCCTGCCCATCGCCTTCCAATCCGGCACTACCGGCATTCTGTTCCGTGAGTTTGCCATCGCCCTGGCTGGCTCTGTCGCCATCTCCGCTTTTGTCGCCCTGACGCTCAGCCCGGCCTTGGGGGCCCACTTTCTTCGTCCCACCTCCACCACGGCCTCCGCCTTTGCGCGAAAAATCGACCTTTTCCTGAATCGTCTCTCCGCCGCTTATGCCAGCAGCTTGGCTCGCGCCTTGCGATCCCCAGTTTTGTTAATCGGTTTAGGCGCCGGAATTCTGGGCCTGACGGTTCTTCTCTACCGGGCCATCCCCCAAGAATTTCTCCCGGACGAAGACAAGGGTTCCATCATCGCCATCGTGATCACCCCGGAGGGGTCCACGAGTGAGGCCACCGATCGCTACCTCCGGCAGGCGGAAAAGATCGCCTCGGAATATCCGGAAGTCCGCAGCTATTTCGGCGCAGTGGCGCTGGCCCGGGGCGCACCTGGACAATCAAATCTCGGCCTGATGTTCATTCGTCTGAAAGCGGACCGAAAACGCTCCGCTCTGGATATCGCCCGCCCGGGAGCGCGGGGATCCATGTTCACCCGGATGATCAGCGAAATCCGAGGCGCCCTGGTCATCACCTCCCTCCCCAAAGCCGTGGGTCGCGGCTTTCAGGAAAACTTCGAGGTGGTTCTCCAAGGATCCAACCTTCCGCAGCTGGAGCAGTGTGCCAAGGACCTGCGGGACGAAATTGCCAAAGCAGGATTCCTCAGTCAGCCCCGCGTTAATTTTAACTACGAAAAACCGCAGTTGGATCTGGAAATTGACCGCAACCGGGCAGCCAATCTGGGCATTTCCGTCCGGGACATCTCCGAGGCCCTGCAGATTCTATTAGGCGGCCTCGACATCTCCCGCTTCAACTTTGAGGGCAAACAGTACGACGTGATCGCCCAACTCCGTCGAAGCAATCGCTTGGTGCCCGACGAACTCAACATCCTTTACGTTCGCACCCGATCGGGGGAACTCGTGCCGATCCGGGATTTGGTCAAAACCCGGGAAAAAGGCTCCGTGAATTCCATCCACCACTTTATGAGGCAACGGAGCGCCTCCGTCACCGGTCAGCCCCAAGGGGTCACCCTGGGACAAGCCATTGAAAAAACCGAGGAGATCGGGCGCCGAATTCTTCCCTCCGGAGTCACCTTGGAGTTCGACGGGGAGGCACGAGAGTTACGCTCCGGTCGAGGGGAAGCTTGGCAGATCGTTTTTCTTGCCCTGCTCATCGTCTACATGGCGTTGGCCGCGCAGTTCGAGAGCTTGATCCACCCTTTCACCATCATGGTGGCCCTTCCTTTGGCCGTATTTGGTGCCTTTGTCTGTCTCTATTCCCTGGGACTCATCAATAACTTTGCCCTCATCCCCCAATACGTTCCACCGGGGGTTTTACCCGCCCCCTTGGCCTTTGTCTTCGGACTTTTACCCACTATCCCATCTATGAACCTGAATCTCTATAGCTTGATCGGCTTGGTTCTACTCCTGGGTTTGGTTACCAAGAATTCCATTCTGCTGGTGGAGTTTGCCAACCAGCGCCGGGCCTTGGGGGTTTCGGCCGTTGAAGCCATGAGACAGGCGGGGGCGGTTCGCCTTCGCCCGATTCTCATGACCGCTCTCTCGACCGTCATTGGTATTCTTCCCATTGCCCTGGGACTGGGGGCAGGCGCCGAAAGCCGCCGGCCACTCGGTGTCGCAGTCGTTGGCGGAATGCTTTCCTCCACATTCTTAACCCTCTACCTCGTGCCAGCTTTTTACATCATGGTCGACCGGTTCCGCCGAGCCCCAGTAGTGAGTCCGTCTCCAGCGCCCTTGTCCTAATCCCTTTTTCCCTCTTGAATGAACCCATGACCATGACCATGCCGTACGCGGGAGAGGACGCCCGCGAACGCCGGGACATGCTCATAGCGGCTGGATTTACCCTTCTCTATTTCCTTCTTTTTGCATTTTTTTGGGTTTCCTCAGAGCAGATCAACCGGCTGCAAAAAAAAGCCCCCGAGGAGCAGGTCCGAACCAACCTGAAGATCCAAAGGCTGATGCAAGCCCCACCCACCACTCCACCACCGGAGAGCCAATTTGTGGACGCCTCTGGCCTGCAAGAGACCGCCAAGCCCGACCCACGCACCGCCTTACAAAGCGACCGGAATACCGCGGCCACCAGCAAAGTAGTCAACGGTACGGACCCAACCTTGGGTGGGCAGGAAGGGAAAAAAGACGACTCCCTCACGATGAGGAATAGTCAATTCTCTCCCAATCAAGCATCCCCTCCCCCCTCGGCCCGATTGAGCCCGACACAACCCAAGCCCAACCAAGCGGCCAAACCGCCCCCTCCTGCCCCGCCTTTACCCAAGCCCGACCTTCTCAAGCCAACTCCCGGACCGGGAACGCCCATTCAAAAAGCCCCCACTGACACGCCACCCGATACCAAGCCGGATCAGGACCAAAGTCAGGACAATAGCCCCCCCTCGGCCGCGCAGGCCGCGGCGGATGCTTCGGACTCCTCCTCGGCCATGGCACCTCCCCCCGACATTTTTCGCGATCGTAGCGCGGTCTCCGGTGGAGCCCAAATGGGTCAGGATGCCTCTTTTGCCTCCATGGCAACGGCCTTGGGTCGCTACCAACATAAGCTCTACTTGGCCATCGGCTCCCGTTGGAACCTGAAGGTTCAGCAGACGATGGCCCAAATCGGCGTGGACCGGGTGGTTATCCGGTTTCACGTGAATGCGGACGGCACATTGTCGGATTTGGATATCGTTCAGGGCAATCCCAATTCCATCCTTGGAGTGATCAGCGGGGATGCCATTCAACAGTCGAGCGGGCTGATTGGCCCCTTCCCCGCCGACCTCCTGAAAGAGAAGCCTAACGGGTTCCCTTGGCAGTTGGCCTTTCGAATTTATTGAAACCCACCTTCCATGCTGGCCAAGACAACCCACTTCCCTAAGATACTTGCATGAACACACTCCCTTTTCTGGAACACTTTATCAAATTGAACGTATCCCCGTTCATTTTGGTCCTCATTCTCTTCCCTCTACTTGCCTCCCTGATCACCGGAATCTTCCTCAGCGTTCTGATTTTCCTCCGACTCCGCCGGGAAAGGGTGACACCGCGGGAGATTATCGATGCGATCCGGGCCCTGCGTCCGGGAGGCAATACCGAGACCCTCACCCGCCTTTGTGTTCGTAATGACTCGGCCCTCGCCCGACTAGTCAATAGTTGCCTGGAACACGCCTCCCTACCCAGGGGCGAAAACGTGGAAGTCCT
>CAZZMY010000003.1:0-11883 GCA_964655385.1 uncultured Akkermansia sp. | reverse complement strand
CCGAGGCTCTCCATACCACCGTGATGGGTATCGGAACGGCCATCGTGATGCTTTTTCCCTTCACTTTCTTCAGTAAGAAGATTGATGTTTTGGCCGTAGAGATGGAGGAGCTATCGATGCTTCTCCTAAAGAAACTCTACACCGAAGAAGTCCCTGCCTGAAATTTTCCGGGGTCTACCCAAAATGAAGTTTAACCCCACCCGTCGTCGTCGGGCCGAGATTAACGTCATTCCGTTGATCGACATTCTTTGCATGCTGCTGATCTTTTTCATCGTCACCACAACCTTCAAGAAGAAGACCGCCTCGGTCGATGTGACCCCCCCCAAATCTGAAAAAGGGACTGAAAAGACCGAGGAACCCCAGAAAGCCCCGCCCGAACTCACTTTGAAATCAGCCAAAGCCGCGGAATACGCCAAACTCTTCGAAATGGATACCTTTCCCCTCTATCTCGGCGACCAGACCCTGAACCTCAATCCCAAGTCCGACTCGTTTCGTGCCGACCTTGCCAAAACGCTGAAGGAGAAGGGGGTCAAGAATGTCGTGCTGAACTTCGACGAAACCACTCCAATTTCCATCTTCTTTAAATTCTTTGATGCGTGCGAGGACGCCGGCGTGCCGATCTCGGTTCGAACCTCCAAGATCGGTGGCGCCACCGCCAACCCCTGAAATCCACCACAACCTTACCGGTCCGTCTCTATGGCGACCCGGTGTTGCGCCAGCCAGCCACTCGGGTAAGCCCACCGGATCAAAAGTTGAATGAACTCGCACGATGTCTGGAAGCCACCATGCGGGAAGCGGAGGGCATCGGTCTGGCCGCTCCCCAAATTGGAATTTCCCTTCAGATTGCCGTGGTGGATTTAAGAAAAGTCGAAAAACGCCCGTCTTCCTTGGAAATGGCCGGTGTATCGGTGGATTGGCGCACCCAGATGCCCCTTTTCTTTTGCAATCCGGTCATCACCCTGACCCGCAAGAGAGACGAGGCCGAGGAAGGCTGCCTTAGTTTTCCCAATGTCTATGGCGCCGTGCGAAGGAGTCTGCGTATCCGGATGGACTACCAGGATCTGCACGGAAAACCGATGAGTCTCCACGCGGGGGGATTATTGGCCCGGGCTCTCCAACACGAAGTGGATCATCTTCAAGGAATTCTTTTTATTGACCGAATGGAGCCGGAAATCCGCAAAACCATCGCCCCCGTTCTCTTGGAATTAATGCAATCGACCCAATCCAAGACGAAAGCCAGCTAGTCCCATGCTGGTGCAGGCCGATGCCCTGATTGAGTCCGCACATCAGATCCATCGGCCGGGCCATCTTCGCTTTTGGGACCAAACCATTACGGAGGCGGGATCTAACCTCGGGCGCAAACCCGGGGAAGAAGTGCTGGAGTTGCCCGGCATGGTCCTGGCACCTGGATTCATCAATCTACACGCCCACCTGGATTTGGCGGGGTTGCGGAATCGGTTACAACCGGGCAAGGATTTTAGCGAATGGCTGCGCCAAGTCATTGCCTGCCTACCGGAGTTGACCCCAGAAAAACGAAGACACTCCATCATGGAATCATCCAGCCAATCCCTGCGATCAGGGACGACATCGGTTCTTTCCATTCTCTCTGAACCATCCACCTTGGCGGGACTTACCTCGACCGCCACAAGAACATGGTGGGGCCTTGAATTCATGGATTTTAGCGGAGCGGTTGACGTGGGTGCGGTCCTGGATCGGGCGAAAGCCTGGATTCTACGTCACCCCACCTCCCTCTGGCATCTCGCGCTGTCCCCCCACTCCCCTTACACCGCATCGCCCGAACTCTATCACTCCATCCGGGATCTATGCACCCAACAGCGATTCTCTTGCACCACCCATGTGGCCGAATCCCCGGTGGAAACACTCTTTCTAAATGACCGATTCTCTACCCTACGCTCCTTACTGCCGATGAATCTATCGCGCCAAGATCTTAGGGGAACCTACCGCTCGGCTATCGATTGGTGCAAAACCAATCAAACTCTGCCCCTCTATCCAATCTTGGCTCACGGCAATGAAGTGGTGGAGTCAGATCTTGATTATTTATTGGAGAGAAAAGCCACCATCGTTCATTGCCCTCTCGCCCACCGGTGGTTTGGTCGCGAGCCATTCCCCTACCGCCTCTACCAGAGCCAAGGTATTCCAGTGTGTTTGGGGACAGACAGCCCCGCTGGTTCCTCGAATGCACAATTTGACCTACGCAAAGAGGTGGAGGAATTTCAATCCCATCACCCGCATGTTTCGACTCAAGAAGCCTGGGCCATGATCACCACCGGGCCGGCTCAAGCTTTGCAACGCTCATCCGAACTCGGATGCCTGAGCCCGGGGGCCTGGGCTGACTGGGTAGCTTGGAGAATTCCTGCTTCTGGAGATCTTTTGGAAACGATCCTGAAAGACAGGCAAAACGCAGAATGGACCTGCGTGGGGGGTGTTCCAATCCGCCACGATGATATCTGAGTTTTCCCTCGTCCAATCCCACATCGCTTCGGCACTCTCATAGGGTGTCTTTTCCTTCCGCCAAACCTTTCTTGGAGGCCATCCGTAATCGACATGCGGCACGGAGAGCCACAGGAACGGAGCGTAGTTTAAGAAACGGTCGGTCCGATCCACTCTCTTTTGCCAACAACGACTATCTCGGACTATCGCAACACCCCCAAGTCGTGCAGGCGGCCCAAGAAGCCATCCAAAGGCACGGCACGGGGGCGCAGGCCGCCCGCCTTTTAGCTCCCAACTACGCGGAATATCAGGAATTGGAGGAAGCCCTTGCCAAATGGAAATCCGCTGAAAAAGCCCTGCTTTTTTCTGCTGGGTATCTTGTGCCCCTGGGAGTGATTCCTTCTTTGGTCTCAAGTCAGGATACCGTGGTCATGGAAAGAAATGCCCATGCCTGCCTTTTTGATGGGGCCAGACTCTCCAACGCCAAGATACGTTTGTTTGACCGCCGGGACCCTCAGGACCTCTTGAAAGTCCTTCAAATGACCCGAAAACTAAACCCTCAAGGCAAGATTCTAATTGTGACAGAATCACTCCATTCCATGGATGGTGACTTTCTTCCCCTGAAAGAGGTCGTACAGCTCAAGGGAGATTTTTCCGCCTGGCTTCTCTTGGATGAAGCGCATGCGAGTGGGGTTTTTGGCCCACACGGAAGCGGCCTGGCGGCTGAGCTGGGCCTGACCGCCAAGGTGGAAATCCAGATGGGTACGCTGGGGAAGTCCCTCGGATCCTCCGGAGGTTTTATTGCCGCATCGGAGGAGATGATTCACCACTTGGTCAACGAGGCCCGAACGTTCCTCTTCGGAACAGCCTTGGCTCCCGCGCAGGCCTCCGCAGCCTTGAAATCCCTACAGATTATTCAATCACAAGAAGGTGGAGAACTGCGTGCCAAGCTCAGAAAAAACATCCAGACCTTCCAATCCTTTAGAGAAACCACCTCCGAAGGGCCGATTCAACCTATTCCCTGCCCGGATAATCAGACGGCGATCAACATGTCCATCCATCTCTCAGAAAAGGGAGTCTATGTCCCTGCCATTCGCCCCCCCACAGTGCCGGAGGGCACGGCCCGCTTGCGTGTCAGCCTTTCCTCCCGTCACTCCCACGAGGATGTCACCCGTCTATGCAATAAGCTCCAGGAACTCCTACCTCTCCGCTGAGTTGAAATACGACCAGATCATCCAATTGGATCGTGCCCACCTTTGGCACCCCTTTACGCCTGCCTCACCTTGGATGGATCCAAACTTCCACCCGACTTCGATTCAGGCAGGAGAGGGCGCCTGGCTGATCGCCAGCGATGGGAAACGATATTTGGATGGCAATTCATCGATTTGGACGAATTTGCATGGCCATCGGAACCCGAAGTTGGATGCGGCTATTTTTGATCAACTGGGCCGGATTGCCCACTCCTCCTTCCTCGGTTTGACCCATGAACCGGCGGTGCGTCTGGCCGCAGAACTTGTTTCCTTTGCCAACCATCCGGAACTCCGACCAAGTCTGAATCGGGTTTTTTTCTCGGATGACGGCTCCACCGCCATGGAGGCGGGCCTAAAAATGATCCTGCAGGGGTTTTCTCAAACCGGTGAGCCGCAAAGAACAGATTTCATCAGCCCCGAGGGCGCTTATCATGGCGATACGGTTGGGGCCATGAGTCTTGGAAAGAGCGAAACTTTCCATCACCCCTTTCAGCCGGTTCTTTTTCCCACCCGCAAGGTGATGGCCCCAGCCTGTTACCGATGCCCCTTTAACCGTGCCAAACCAGAGCTAGAGGATGCTCGCCGTTATCGAAAATGTAACTTTGAGTGCGCCGCACTTGCCGAGGAGGAAATCCAGAAGGCGGGAAGCCGACTGGCAGCCTGGGTGCTTGAACCCAAGGTCCAAGGGGCCGCTGGCATGATCATGCATCCAGAGGGATATGCTCAAAAAACAGCAGCCGCTGCCCGTAAGGTGGGAGCCAAGGTTCTTTTTGATGAGGTTCTGACAGGATGTTACCGAACAGGAAACGCCTTGGCCGCCCACTCGGAAGGGGTGATGCCAGATGTAGTTGCCTTGGCCAAAGGACTCACCGGGGGATATCTACCCCTGGCCGCCACCCTTACCACGGAGGAAGTCTTTATTCCCTTTCTTGGGGAAACGGAAAAAACCTTCTTTCATGGACACAGTTATACGGCCAACCCGTTGGGATGCGCGGTAGCCTCGGCCAACCTCAAACTTTTGTCGGAACAAAACGGGAAAAAACGAAGAAGTCACGTTTTCCAAACACTCCAAGAGGTCTCCAAGAGATTTTGGCAGCATCCCAACGTGGGCGATGTGCGACAAGAGGGTGGTATTCTGGCCATAGAGGTGGTGGCCAACCGCACTACCCGAGCCCGGTTCCCCGCCAAGGAAAGAAGGGGGGCCCGCATTTGTCGGGCTGCCCAAGACCTTGGGCTTATCACCCGCCCCATCGGCGATGTGTTGGTTTTAATGCCGCCATTTTGTTCCACCGATGGTGAGATTGAGACAATGGCAGAGTCCCTTTATCAGGGAATTCTGAGAGAGATACCAGTATGAAGGGGGTTTTCATCACCGGAACAGACACCGGAGTGGGCAAGACCTACTTCACCTCGTTTTGGACTCGATCACTTAAAAAAATGGGTGGAAAGGCCTTTCCCCTGAAACCGATATCCTCCGGGGATCGGTCTGATGCCAAATATCTTTTGGAGGCTGCTGAGGGATCCATCTCCCTGGATGAGATTAACCCCATTCACTTCCAACCCGCGTTGGCACCCTTAGTGGCTTGCAAATTGACCCGGCAGATTTTTCCCAAAGAGTTTCTGCAAAAGCAACTCACCGAGCTTCAGTCCAAGTACTCCGGCCCTTTTCTGGTGGAGGGAGTTGGGGGATGGCGAGTCCCCTTGGACAAGGATTACGGAATTCGTGAATGGGCTCAGGAACTGCAACTTCCCGTGGTGGTAGTAGCCCGGGCAGGCTTGGGAACACTGAACCATGTATTACTGACCATCGACTCCATTCGCCAAGCCCATCTCCCAGTTTTAGGAATCATCGTAAATCGGCACCTTGCCGCCGATGACGAAGCTTCCCGAACCAACCCTGAAATGATTGGGGAGTTGACTCGCCTGCCGGTATTTCTACTTTCCCAGCACGCTCAACCCACCGCGGAACTTCCCTCTTGGCTTAATCTTATGGGGTAAGGGCCACAGACCATCTGGGATCTGCATCCGTTTCCCAATTCGAATCCGCCTGATCTAAAGCCCTACGGGCGGCGACGGCGGCGATCATGGCAGCATTATCGGTATTCCATCCCCCGGCTGCAGTGAGCAGTTTGGCCCCACACCGCCGAGCTGCCTCGTCCAGCATCCGATACACTGTTTGATTGGCGCTGACCCCCCCACTCAGGGTGAGAACCTTTCGTCCCGTTTTTTCTAGGGCCCGGCAACAACGATCGGCCAGGCACTCCCCAATGGCCGCTTGGGCCTCGGCACAAAAGTGGGATCGGGGCAAACCCGGCAAAGCCAACTCCGGCTTTTTCTCCAGCAAAAGGCGGGCGGCATTCTTCAGCCCACTAAAACTAAAGTCACAACCCTCGGCTCCTTTCATGGGCCTGGGTAAGGCATATTTTCCTACTTCACCCTCTCGAGCCTCTTTTTCCATAGCAGGTCCCCCCGGATATCCTAATCCCACCATGCGAGCCAATTTATCAAAAGCCTCTCCGGCGGCATCATCCCGTGTGGTCCCAAGGATACTACGCTCCCTGGAGTGAATCGCATCCACCAAAAGCGTATGCCCCCCGCTGGCAATCAAAGCTAGATGAGGATAGACCGGCCACTCCCCACGGGAGACGAAAGGACTGTAAAGGTGTCCCTCCAGATGATTGATGGCGTAAAAAGAACTCTTTTCGGCCCAAGCCAAAGCTTTTCCAAAAGCGAGCCCCACCAAAAGTGCGGGGGCCAATCCAGGACCAGAGGTGGCACCCACTACGGAGAATCCATCCCGACCAGCCTTCTCTCTCACACGGGTGGTAAGTCGCGGCAAAAGCTCCAAATGTTGTCGAACGGTCAGTTCTGGGACGATACCTCCAAGCGGTCCGTGTTCCTCCGGTCGCGTGGCCAACTCCTCAGCGATCAGGTTGCATCCACCATCATGAGCCTCCATCACGGCCACCGCCGTCTCGTCACAGGAGGTCTCAATTCCCAAGGAGCGGACCTTCATCCGAAAACCTTTAGTGGGCCGCAGTGGACCGCCGCGCAAACACCTTCCAACCTCTGAGAGCGTCCACCGCGCGGTTCAAGGGTTCGTCGGTGACCACTTCGGCAGATTCACCGTTTTTCTTCAGACCGGGGCTACGGCTTCGGTAGAGCGCCTGCTCCTCCCCCTTGGTCATTCGGGCTAGGATATCGGGCTCGATGCCAACTCCATGGATTTTTCGGTGGGATGGGGTGGTGTAATGCGCCGTGGTCAGGCGGACGGCCACCGCGGGGGCCACGGAGCGATCCACCGGTTGCACGGTCTGCACCGAACCCTTGCCAAAGGTGGTTTCGCCGACAATCACCGCTTTGCCTAAGTCTTGAAGAGCCCCCGAAACGATTTCGGCCGCACTGGCTGTGTTGCCGTTGACCAAAACCACGGTCGGCCAACGGATCTTTCTTGATGCCGCCTTGGAAAGATACTCATATCGACCCGCCGCACCCTTTCGCCCCTCCGTGGCAACGACCATGGTTTTTTCCGGAACAAATCGACTAACGATTTCCACCGCCTCGTCTACCAAGCCTCCGGGATTATCCCTTAAATCCATGATCAGCGAGGTGGCCCCATCTTTCTCCAGTCGGGCTAAGGCCAAATCGAACTCCTTATCGGTTTTTTCCCCAAACTGCGTGATTCGCAGGTAGCCGATTTTTTCCCCTTTGGCCGTAACGTCCGGCAATAGGGAGACATCCGTAATCGTTGGGACTTGGATCATTTCTCGCACAAGGGAAAATTCGATGATCGTGCCTCCCGTGGGACGAAAAATGGCTAGCTGGACCGGTGCCCCCGGTTTTCCTCGAAGTTTACGGATAGCTTCCCCCAAGGCCATTTTTTGCGTTCCCTGACCATCGATTTTCATGATTCGATCCCCCGGTAGAATCCCAGCCCGAAAGGCAGGTCCACCTTCAATGGGAACATTGACGGTCAGCTGGTTTTCCAGCATGCCTACGGAGATGCCCAAGCCGCCAAACTGTCCCTCCGTTTCGGTTCGAATCATGGCGTACCCTTCCGGGTCTAAAAACTGGCTATGGGGATCCAGGGAAGAAAGGAGCCCCCGGAGAGCTGCGTAGGTTATCTTGTCGTAATCAGTCTTTTCTGGCTCCAAATACTCATCCCGCACTAGCTCCACCACGTTGGCAAAGAGAAGTGCACTGCGATACCGTCCCTCCTCTCCCTGAGCGATGGCATGGGTGTTTTTGTTTGTCTGGGTCCATCCCATACCCATCCCCAGCCAAAGGCCGGCGAAAATGAAGGGCAGAGATCTGGGCACGTTCAGCGCTGGACCGGAAGGTCCAGGTTTGCCTGGAACCAAGGGATCGTTTTTTGCAACCCCTCCTCCAGGGAAACCTTGGGTTCCCAACCTAGAATTTTTTTAGCTCGAGTTATGTCCGGTTGCCGCTGCTTGGGGTCATCGATCGGAAGCGGTTTTTTTATAATCTCACTCTTGGTTCCCGTGATGCGGCGGATCCTCTCGGCAAATTCAAGGATGGTCAACTCCACGGGGTTTCCAATATTCACCGGTTCATGAAAATCGGATTGGGAAAGGCGGAAAATTCCATCAATCAAGTCGCTGACAAAACAAAAGCTGCGAGTCTGCTTTCCCTCTCCAAAGATCGTGAGGGGCTCGCCCCGGAGTGCCTGCCCCACAAAGGCGGGCACCACGCGGCCATCCCGCAACCGCATCCTCGGACCATAGGTATTGAAAATACGGACGATTTTTGTGTCGACCTTGTGAAACCGGTGATAAGCCATCGTCATGGCCTCGGCAAATCGCTTGGCCTCGTCATAAACCCCCCGGGGGCCAATCGGATTCACATTCCCCCAATAGTCCTCCCTCTGGGGATGAACCAAGGGATCTCCATAGCACTCACTGGTGGAAGCCAGAAGGAATCCAGCCCCTTTGGCCTTGGCCAAGCCCAGAGCATTGTGCGTCCCCAGAGAACCTACCTTGAGGGTCTGAATCGGAAGTTCGAGGTAATCAATCGGGCTGGCCGGGGAAGCGAAGTGAAAGACAAAATCGACCGGCCCTTCCACAGAAATAAACTGAGTCACATCATGACGGATAAAGCGAAACCGCTTTTCCGATCGAAGATGATCCAAATTTCTCTCGTTGCCCGTCAACAGGTTGTCGATGGCGATGACCTGATGTCCTTCCTTTAAAAGACGATCGGTCAAGTGAGACCCAAGGAAGCCCGCTCCACCCGTAACCACGCTGGTTGGCATAATACAAGCGCTAGATTCATTTCCTTAAAAAGCAAGCCATAGGACTCGCCAGATAGTGGTCAATCGATCAAGTTAGGTGGGTGGAAATGGTCCGGCCCAAATCACCCCAGATATTTGGAAATTACCTGATTGAAAAAGAGCTGGGGCAAGGGGGCATGGGAACGGTTTATCTAGCCAAGGATACGGGTTTGAATCGAAATGTGGCTCTGAAGATTCTACGATCGGATTTGAGCCACGATCCCGAATTTGCCCGAAAGTTTCTTGAGGAAGTGGAGGTGACCGCCTCTCTTGCCCACCCAAATATTATACGTGTTTTCACTCTCGGGGAACATGAGGGACGTCTTTACCTCGTCATGGAACACCTGGGCGAGCCCAGCCTGGAGCAAAGAATGGAGCAACAGGGAAAAATTCCCGAGAGACAGGTGCTGGAAATCGGACTTGGAATTGCGGCTGCTCTTCAATTTGCCCATGAGGAAACTGGCTTAATCCACCGGGACATCAAGCCTGGAAATATTCTTTTCGGCCGAGGCAATATTCCAAAATTGGCTGACTTTGGCCTCGCAGCGGGGGCACGCACAGCCCTTGGTCAGCAAGATGAAATCTGGGGCACCCCATACTACGTTTCTCCGGAAAGGCTCATGCGGGAACCCGAAGACATACGAAGCGACATCTATTCCCTCGGTGCAACTCTGTATCATGCCATGGCAGGAAGACCCCCCTTTGAGGCAGACACCGCGGAGGAAGTAGCCCGTAGACATCTCTCGGACCGCCCTCCTCCCCTGCGAACGTTTTGCCCCGATAGTCAGGAACAGACCGTTTACGCCTTGGACAAAAGCATCACACGTAAAACTGAGACCCGGTGGGCCAGCTACAGCGAAATGTCTTCTTACCTAGGCGACGCCTTGCGCAGGATCTGAATGCCTACGCCTGAAAGCCAAGTTTTTGGTTATCCAGATCGTGCAGTAATTACCGACCGACCAAAGTAAACAGGATTTCGCTCAGTAATTAAGGCTGCAAAACCGTGTTGGAATTAGTTATTCCAATATTCACGCTGCCTGGGGCAGCTCCCCCCGTGCCAGATTTAATGAATTCTGCAGAGTTTCCAACGCGATAGACCACCAAACCCTTGGTTTTCCAAGGATAGGTGGCTTGCAATGTAATATTGCTCGCAGATAGGGAAGAAGGCCCTTTCGTAAGCAGAAGAGGAATATTACCATCATCCGAGGTTGTTAAGCCCGTAACATATGCAAAAGCAATGTTTGCGGCAGTGATGGAGTTAGTGGAAGTTGCGGGGGTGGCCCCCTGGCCAGCGATAATTTTAGGCGTGGTAATGGCTCCGTTACTCACCATTGACTGAACGATCGTCAAAAAGTTACCAGCGGGCGATGTGTTGGTTAGGTCAGAATTGATTCGATAGGTTCCGTTATTCTCATTCGCCTCGTTAAAGAAGATGATGCCAAGCTGACGGACATTTGAGACATCAACCTGTTGCTTTGCTTTGTCTAGTCCGCCTTGGATCGCCGGCACCGCCAGACCCGCCAAAAGCCCAATGATGCTGATCACTACTAAAAGCTCGACCAAAGTGAAAGAGTTTGGTTTTAGTTTCTTTAAACCACGCATAATGTGTCTCATAAGTTGAAGTTCTACCATTTGTACCACCATGTCAAATCGGAATGAGTGAAGTTGCTTTAAGAGAACTCCTTTCCATTTGCATCCCGCAGGATCGGATTGCTACTGCCCCTGCCCGCCCCAGAGACTCGGCAAAGCTTCTTCTGGTCGACCGGGTTCAAGGGCACATGACGGATCTACATGTCGCGGATCTTCCATCCCTTATTCCAAGTCGCAACCTTATGGTCATGAACAACTCTCGAGTTATTCAAGCCCGCCTGATTTGCTCAATAAATCGAACTGAAATCCTGCTTCTGGAAGAAACAAGCCCTGGGTGGTGGACTGCTCTCGGAACCCCTGCCAAGCGGCTGCAACCGGGCACTCTCCTTACCCCTGACCCGATTCCCGGATCCTTCACCGCCCAATCCGTCACTCAGCTCAGGGTGGAAAAAACGATTCCCGGAGGCCAGCTGGTTTTACAGGTGATCGGAGGCGGTCTGGATCTGATGCATTTCGGCTTGCCTCCACTTCCTCCCTACATCCTCAAATCCAGAAAAAATCAAGGGGAGAAAGATTTTTATCCATCGGATCTATCTGACTACCAGACCACCTATGCGCAAACCCCCGGATCCGTGGCGGCCCCTACCGCCGGCCTTCATTTCACCCCGGAACTATTAAAAGAACTGAATCATGTCTTTCTAACTTTGCATGTCGGTCTCGGAACCTTTCGCCCCATCAAAACGGAGGACTATCGGGATCATCCCATGCATTCGGAACGATACGAAATACCTCATGGTTTTTCTGCGAAAGCGGCGGAAGCAGATAAAATCATTGCTGTGGGAACCACTAGCGCCCGCGTTCTGGAATCAGCACCCCACCTGAATCCCCATCAAGGAGTGACCTCGGCCTTCATTTATCCGCCCTATCAATTTAAACGAGTCGGTGGACTTATGACTAATTTTCACTTGGCTCACTCAACTCTTTTGCTGCTGGTGGCCGCCTTTGCCGGACCCGAACTAACCTTGGAAGCGTACCGACATGCCCTAGCCCACAAGTATCGCTTCTACAGTTTTGGGGATGCCATGCTAATTCTTTAGACGGACTATTTTTTCTCGGCTTTTTTGACCGGATCCATCACTTCAACCAGTTCAATCGAGAAAACAAGGGTCTCGTTTGGACCGATACTGCCATAAGGAGTGCCTGAGGCCCCATAAGCCAAATGGGATGGAATCACCACTTCCCACTTATCCCCCTCCCTCATGCGAGGCAACACGTCCTGCCAACCCGCAACCGTCCGATCCA
>CAZZMY010000002.1:23657-57308 GCA_964655385.1 uncultured Akkermansia sp. | reverse complement strand
CGGGAGGCCGGAAAACTCTTGGCGCAGGCGCTCGGGGATTATCGCGGAATCAAGGATGGACTGGTGCTCGGACTTCCCCGCGGTGGTGTGGTCATAGCCGAGGAGGTTGCTCAAGAGCTACGGCTGCCCTTGGACGTTATCCTTTTGCGTAAGCTTCCCTACCCCGACAACCCGGAGTTAGCCGTGGGAGCCATCGCAGAGGACGGATCCCTCTTTCTCAACCCGGAGTTCAGATCCACCAACGGCCAACACCCCGAATGGCTCCAGCCGATCCTTCGGGAGCAGATGGGTATCATTCATCAACGGGCCCAAATGTACCGTCCCCACCGGCGACTCCACCCGATCCGCGGCAAAACCGTGATTTTGGTGGATGACGGGATTGCGACCGGGGCCACCATGCGGGTGGCGATTCATGCCGTTCAGGCGGCCGGGGCCTCACAAACCGTGGTGGCGGTTCCGATCGCCTCTCCCTCCACTGTTCGCGAAATGCAAAGCGATGCGGATTCCGTGGTCGTGCTGGAAGCACCGCTGGAGTTTTATGCCGTCGGCCAAGCCTACGAATCCTTTACTCAGGTTTCCGACGAAGAAGTTTGCGAGATCCTGGATCGGAATGGGTAGGTCAAAGGCTTAGGTGGGGCGCGCTCGATGAGCGCGCCTAGATTAGTGCCATAGGCTGAGTGATTCGCGGCTAGGCGGCCTCATCGAGGCCGCCCCACCAAAATTTGGCTAATTCACACTCTGCGTAAACCGCAGAATCCCCTTCTCGGCGTCGTAGTTGAGAATCCGGGTCTTGCCTGTCTTCTTGTTGGTCACACTAACCATCGCCGTGTTTCCACTTTGATTCACCGCGGAAACCTCTTCCTCGTCGCGGGCCACGGTCGAAGTCCAACGGGTCATCCCATTCGTGCCGACTCCGGCGATCCGATGTTCATCTTTTTTTATCACAATGGTCGGCCCCTTATCAGCGGCATGAACGGCTAGCGCTAAGCCTGTTAACAGAAATCCCAAGAATGCCAGTTTCTTCATCTTAATCTCTTCACTTCATCCCGCCAAACCGCCTTACATCCGATAGCTGATATCCCAAATCCTCAACTCCTAAGGAGGACAAGCGCCGCCATGATAAAGATGTTCAGGAAGGCGAGCGGAATGAAAACCTTCCATCCCAGATTCATCAACTGGTCATACTTAAACCGGGGCAAGGTCCAACGAACCATGATAAAGAGGGCAATGAAAAAGAGGATTTTCGCCAGAAAGACCCCCACGGAAACAAAACCGAACCACCAGGGAGCCGCTTGACCGGCCAGAAATGCAGGCAAGCCAATACCCAAGATAGCCGTTGGCATGGGCAGGCCGTTAAACCAAGGGAGTGGCAAACTCCATCCACCAAGAAAAAGGGTCACCATGATGGCTGAGGCCGAAACCATGGCTGCGTACTCCCCCAAAAAGAAGAGGGCAAACCGCATGCCCGAGTATTCCGTATGGTATCCCCCAACGAGTTCCGTTTCGGCCTCCGGAAGATCAAAGGGCAGGCGGTTGGTTTCGGCGAAGGAGGCAATCAGAAAGACGAGGAAGGAAAACGCCAGGGAGATTCCCTGCAACACGCCCCAGAATCCCCCGCCCAATTGGGGGACCGCCAACCAGCCGTGATGGATCTGGTATTCCACGATTTTCCCAAGATTCAGTTGGGAGGTGATCAAAAAGACCGGAACCACGGAGGCGCCCATGGCGATTTCGTAAGAAATGATCTGGGCGGAGGATCGGATCCCGCCCAAGAAAGGATATTTGGAATTGGAGGCCCACCCCGCCAACACGATCCCGTACACACTCAGAGAGATGATGGCAAAAACGAAGAGCAGGCCAATATCGAGATTGGCTACCACCCCGCTGATCTGAAATGCCTGAACCGTGACTTCATCCCAATGCAGATGAGATCCCACCCAGGCGGCGATCGGGCGCAGGTCAAAGCCTGGGCTGAACGGAATCACTGAGACCGTCACCAAGGCCGGCACCATGGCCAGAATGGGAGCCAGGTTAAAGTAGAGTCGGTTGACGGATGCCGGGACAAACTGCTCCTTGAGGAGAAACTTCATGGCATCGGCCAACCCCTGCCCTAAACCAAACAGGCGGATATTGGTGAAAGGGATTCCCACGCGATTCGGTCCGAGGCGATCCTGCATCCAGGCACTTAAGCGGCGTTCGGCTGTCACGCTCCCGGGAACCAGGAGCAGCACCACCCCGGCCACCGCCACGGCTTTGATCAGCGAGAAGGCGAGAAAAACCAGATCAGGACCGGTAAAAATCATGAGGCAATCTATCGTGACGAAGGATTACGCCAAGTCAGCTTTCTTTGAGGTCTTCAATAAAAGCGAGATGAGCGCCCCGACTCCCAGCAGTCCAGCGGCCACCAGAAAGGAGGAGCGGAAATCCCCGCTTGAGGCTTTCAACATCTGCTGGACCCGGCTGAGGGCAAAGCCACCAATTCCCCATGAGGTAAAAAGAATCCCGTAATTGACCCCAAAATGCGAAAGTCCGTACAGGTCCTTGATCATGGCAGGAAAAAGACAGAGGTTGGCCCCGTAGTTGAAGCCAATCATCGTAGCGAGGAGAACAATGAACAAGGCATACTGACCTTGATGGGTCACAGGGATGGAGAGAAGCATGCATCCTGCCTGCAGAAGGGTGACGATCAGTAGCGTGGCCTTGCGCCCAATCCGGTCGGAAACCATCCCTGCAACCACCCTCCCGGCGGCATTCCCGATGGCCAGAACGATCACGGCCAAAAAGGCATATTCGCCCATACTTTTTTTGGCCATGCCGTTCATACTGCTGATCACCATCAAGCCCGCTCCCGCGCCAATAAAATACACCAACCAAAGGAGGTAAAACTCTCTGGTTTTCAGCATGGCGGATGGAGAAAGTGAAATTCCTGGGGCAGCTTTAGAACCCGGGGTGGTGCCCATGGGGGTTTCCGGATTTTTTAGCCAAGTTGCCAAACCACAAACGACCAGGAAGAAAAACCCGGCATAAAAAGCGGCCGCGAGGCGCAGGCCTCCCGTTTTCAGCAAGGTTTCCGTCAGCGGGGCAATATAGAGGGGGGCTAATCCGAAGCCGGCAACCACGAGCCCGGCGACCTTCCCTGTTTGGGAGGCGGGAAACCATTTGAGTGCCGGGGGCGTGGCGGAAGAGTAGCCAAACCCGATTCCGATTCCGACCAACACACCGAATCCCAGGACCCAAACGAGATAACTTCCGGATTGGGAGGCCATGGCCAGACCAGCGGCCACCAAGACTCCTCCCAAGGTCGCCGTCCAACGCGGACCAAGCCTGTCCTGACACCTTCCTGCCAAGATCATGGAAAAAGAGAAAACCAGGCAGCAGATGGCATAGGGATCGTTGAGCTTGGCCGGATCCCAACCCAGATCTTTTTCAATGGCGGTTTTAAAAATACTCCATGCGTACAAAATCCCGAGGGCCAGGTTGATTCCTGTGCCCGCCAGCACCACCTTCCCTCCAGGATTCCGCCCCATAACGTCTATCCGGTGGTGCGCAGGCCAGCCGCGATGGCGGCGATGGTTTGTCGCACCTCCCCAAGAAGACCCTCCGCCGAGGCATCACCGGCTGACTCGGCCCGGCGCCACTTTTGCAAAAGCTCCACTTGCCGTTGATGTAGCACCCGCAAAGGCTTGACCCGACGCTCCACGGTGTAACGGAAACGAGGTCGTCGTTCGGCAAGCGGTTCGGAAAACATTTCCCGCAAACCCTTTTGCACCAAATCAAACTCGGTTTCAATCAGACCAGAAATCCGGGCCTTCAGCTTTCCATCGGCCACCATATCCGCATACCACCGCCCAACCTCAAGATCCGCACTGGCCAGACCGCTTTCCAGATTATTGAAAACATAGCGGGCAAAAGGCCAAACCCGCAGTCGCTCTTTCAATCGGCGGAACAGCCGGCTGTGTTCCTTGGCCAGAACCGACAGGGCGGCTCCTGCACCATACCAACCGGGGAGAAAAAAGCGGGCTTGGCTCCAGCTAAAAACCCACGGAATGGCCCGCAGGTCGGCCCAGCCCGCCGCCCCCGTACGCCGGGACGGCCGCGAACCGATGGTGCTTCTCTCCACGGCATCAATCGGAGTGGCCTGACGGAAGAATTCCAGGAAGCCTTCCTGTTCAATAAACTTCCGATACGCGGTTATGCTGGCGAGCGAAAGAATCTCAAAGACCTCCGACATGGCTGGGTCATCCTCACCCATTCCGTCCGGGGAGAGCGTGCTAAAGGCGGTACCGGCCAGCAAAAGCTCCAGATTGTAGGCTGCCGTGGGGACCGTTCCGTACTTCTGGCCAATCACTTCCCCCTGTTCCGTGGTTCGCAAGTCCCCCGAGAGAGTTCCCCGAGGCAGAGCCTCAAGAAAACGATGGGTTGGACCGGCCCCACGACTGACTGTTCCCCCACGACCATGAAAGAATCGGGCGGCCGCCCCCTCCTGCCTTGCTGCTTTCAAAATCCCCCTCTGACTGCGATGTAACGCCCATTGACTGGCCAAAAGACCGGCATCCTTGTTGCTGTCACTGTATCCAATCATGACCCGTAAAATCGGAGGGGGTTCCACCGGCAGAACGACGGACCCCTCGCCGGGGTCCACGAGAGCCAGACGACGCCTTCGGGAGACCTCGGCCTCATGGCGTGCCAAAACCTTGATCGTGTTTTGCGTCACCGGATGTTGAAGAAATTCGGTGACCACCTTGGGTGCCTTTTCAAGATCCTCCAGAGTCTCAAACAGCGGAGTGATCGGCAGGGGGCAAACTCCCGCCGCATTCTTGTCCGGACTTTCCAGACCGGCCGCCCGCGAAAATACGTGAACGGCCAGAAGATCCGAAACATCGCGAGTCATGCTGATAATCGAAAGACCCAAACCATCCGTCCCGTGCCGGCTCACGTGATGAGCCAAAGTCTTGTAGACCCCGATCACGTCGGCAGCGGCTGGCCCGGCCTGCATGGCCTGTTCCGCCGTCCAAGGGGATTTTTCGAGCCAGGATTCGAGAAGTTTTCTGCGCTCCGCCTCCGGACGGGAACGGTAGGGAACAGGATTTTTTTGCCCAGCCAAGGCCTCCAACTCTTCAATCGCCTCATCGTGTTTGGAGCTATTTTGCCGGACATCCAACACGGCGAGGTGGAACCCGAAAACTTCGACCAAACGAATCATGGAGTCCACTTCGGCCGCCGCCAACCGAGCCGCCCCCACAGCCAGTAGAGACCGCCGGATCACCCCGAGATCGAGGATCAAGTCCTCGGGGTGGGAGTAGCCGAACGTGTCGTCCCCATCCTTGGGCAGGAAATTCCGCATCAGCAGCACGCCCTCCCTCCAAGGCTCTTCCCGGTAAATCGCCACCGATGCTTCCCGCTCGGAACCGACACGTTTCCTCCAGTCCACCAACCACTTTTCCAATTCTGCCGGGGTGCCGTGATACCGCCGGGAAAGCGTGAGATGGGAGGCCAGACGCTCGAGGGAAGACCGGATCAACTGCAACGCCGCCGAACGGTAGAGACGCAGACTGACCTCCGTGGTTTCGGGAGTGACCAAGGGATGTCCGTCGCGATCCCCACCCACCCAGGTGCCAAAGCTTAGTTGAGGCCGAACCGCAGGATGCGCAGGTCCACCGGGACCCAAGGAGGCGATCTGCCAAGCTTCACGGAGTCGTCGGTCTGTCTCCACGATCGATTTGGCCATGGACCCAGCCAAACAGTGGATCACCCCCTCCCTTTCCATATCCACCGTTGGACGCTGGGTTCTTACCTCTTCGGTTCTCCACCACCGCTCCAGCACCACCTTAAGTCGCTCCCGTCTTTGACTCTCGGCCAAATCCTTCATCTCCGATCCCGCTCCCTCGTTCAGAATCTCATGAATCGCCTGCATGCAGGCCAAGACGGACCGCCGACGCGCTTCGGTGGGATGCGCAGTCAAGACGGGCTCCACACGGAGGGTGGGTAGGGCTTGAGCCAGGGTCTCCGCATCAGATCCGGATCCCTTGATTTTCCGTAGCGCCTGGGCCCAGGATCCGGGCTCATGTTGGGGCCCGTTGATTTTCTCGTTTAATTGACGCATGGCATTGGCCGCCACCTCCTCCGCCAGATTTAGAAGCCCAAACGTGATCGAGTAAGCACGTGTAACCTTGGCCGACTGGATTGCGGGTAAGGGTTCCTTTTGTCCCGGAACCCAAGGCAAAGCCTGGAGTACTTCGTCCTCCCCGATCTCCTGCATCAATTCGCGAAAGCCGTTCATCATCCAGGAAAGGTCCCGTTCCACTCTGGCAAACCCCCGCTTAAGACGTTCCTTATAGGAAAGCTTGGCCTTCCCCATGCGGATCTTGGGAGCCTTGGATCGGTTTTTTTTTCTCACGTGCTGAAACTATCCCCGCACGAACAGGTGGCACGGGCATTGGGATTGGTGACACGAAAGCCACCTTTTTGCAGATCGGTGCTGAAATCGATTTCTGATCCGCTGAGAAAGACCGCGCTTTTGGGATCCACCGAAATGTGGACGCCATGGCTTAAAATGAGAATGTCTTTGGGTCCCGCACCCGCCACCAACTCCATTTGGTACTGCAGTCCACTACAACCACCTCCGACCACCGAGACCTTTAAGGCGCCATCCTGATATCCTTTTTTCTGCAAAAGATCCGAAAGATGCCGGCCGGCAGCCTCCGATAGGCGCACCAGTTTTTCCGACCCAATCTTGGGTCCCGAGGAAACCGGGGTAGTAGAACTACTCATCGTTCTTCATGCTACCCGACTTCAGGAGACCCGACCAGCATCGGTCACTTTTGTGGGATGGAAAAGGAAACGGGATGCGGCGCCAAACTCCTTTCCGCCAATCGTACCAGGGGTTGAGGATACAGACCGAGCGCCAGATTCGCAGCGCCCGCCAAAAGAAGGACCCAGACGAGGTAGATCGGGAATCGTTTGGCGGGAATACTGTCGGCTTCCCTTTCCCAGTACATCGCCTTGATCGGGGAGAGATAAAATCCCAAGGCCGCCACCGCCATGACCAAAGCTATGATCAAGGCTGGAACTTCTCCGGCACTCCACAAAGTGGACAAGACTGCCAGTTTGACCGAAAAACCCACTAAGGGCGGTAATCCGGCCATGGAAAGAAAACAGAGAGTCAACCCCAACGAAGGCCCCGGATCACGACGTGCTAATCCATCCAGATGACGCATATCCGTGTTTCCGTGAATGCGTTCCAGCTCATTGAGGAAAATTAAGGTCGGAAGGGTTGCCAAAAGATAGGCCCACAAATAGGCCACGACCGTTCCCAATCCGGCTTCACCGAGGGTACCCAAGGCCAGCAACATATAGCCGGCATGGGCGATGCCGGAATAAGCCAAGAGACGCTTGAGATCCCTTTGTGGAAGAGCGGCCAAAGTACCCAACGTTACCGTGGCGATTCCCAGGGTCAGGATCACCGGGCGGAAAACCTGCCCAATGGATTCCAGGGCAAAGGCCCCAAAGCCGAAGATCCTCAAGAGCAGGACAAATCCAGCTGCCTTGGAGGCCACGGCTAAAAATGCGGTGATCGGGGTGGGCGCACCTTCATAGACATCCGGCGCCCAAGCGTGGAACGGTACCGCCGCCACCTTGAAAGCCAATCCGGTCAAGATGAGTCCGGCGGCAGCCAGCAACGCGGGACTGGCCGGCTTGCCGGCCTGCTCGAGCAAAAGCCGGGAAAACTCCGTCGTGCCGGCTGCAGCATAGAGCCAGGCGATGCCCATGATGAGAAAGCCGGTGGAAAGCCCACCCATCACCAAGAGTTTGATCCCGGCCTCGAGGCTGGCGGGCTTGGCCCGGTGAAAAGCGGTCAGGAGGTACAGGGAGATGGAGACAAGCTCGAGAGCCACAAAAACCGCCAGAAAATCCCGGGCAGATGCCAAAAGACATAAGCCGGCCGTGGGAAAGAAGGGCAAGGCCAACAATTCCCCCTTCACCGTTTCATCCGGGCCCAAACGGGTTCGGGCCGACATCAAGGTAACCGCGACAAGACAGAGGGCGAAAAAGGGCTTAAAGAGAGTCGAAAGGCCATCGGTCACCAATAGGTTGGCCCAAGATGCCGGCATCGGACGCCCCGAACTCAAGGTCACCCAAACAAAAAGAAGCATCGAAATCCCCACGGCCAAAGGACCAATCAACCGCTTCCCGAGATGGGGGGCCAGACAATCCACCAGGATCAATCCCACCCCTGCCAGCACGAAGAGCACTTCGGGACAAAGCCAGAGACTCATGGGCTCACCAACCTTTCAAGAACGGGTCTGGCCGGCCCCAAAATGACCAAGGGAACCAATCCGATTAAAAAGAGAAATGCGGTCAGGAGGGCATAAGGCCAAATCTGGCCCAGGCCGACCAGATCGGGCGTCTCCGCGTTTTCCACGCTCTTGGAAACAGGCCCAAAGGCAATGGCCCGCACGGCCCGCAACATGGCAACCGCAGACAGGACCACACCCCAGGCCGCCACCACCACCAAGATTGGGTGGGCAGACCAAGAACCAAAAAATATCATGATTTCCCCGGCGAAATTAGCCAAGCCGGGCAACCCGATGGAAGCCATGGCCGCCACCATGAGAAAAAACCAGAGATTCGGAGCTCGCTTAGCCAAGCCCCCAAGGTCCTGCATCCAGGTGGTACCTGTCTTTCGACCCACCTCCCCCGCCACGGCGAAACCAAGGGCCGCACTGAAGCCGTGCCCAACCATGAGAGCCAAAGCACCTCCAAGCCCCAACACGGTTCCGCCAATCAACCCCAGAAAAACCGTCCCCATGTGCATCGCACTGGAAAAACCAAGAAGCCAGCGGAAATCTCGCTGCTGCAAGGAAGCCAGACCGAGATAAAGAATATTTCCTGCCAGCATGAGTCCAACCACCCATCCAATCTCCTTCCAACCCAGCGGGGTCAACGGAAGAGCCAGACGCAACAAACCGTAAAGGCCGAATTTTTTCAAAACACCGGCATGCAACATGGCGGCCGGGGCGGGCGCGGAAGCGTAACCTCCGGGCGCCCAACTGTGAAAAGGCACCAAGGAGACCAGGGTGCCGAACCCCACCAACAGGAGGGCCGCCACCAAAGTTTGGGTCGAGGAGCCCAAGGGATTGCTGCGAAGAGTCTCAGTCAAGACTCGCCAGTCCAAAGTCCGCGCGGCTTCCGGCACCGAGATGACCAATCCAATTAGACCCACCAGCAACACCAGACTCCCCAACATCAAATAGAGGGTCATGCGCCAAGCGGCACCGGAGCGATCGCCATGCCCCCAAATTCCGATCAATAAAAACGTCGGAATTAGGGCCACCTCATGGAAGGAGAAGAAATAAAAGAGGTCGATGGAGAGAAAGGCTCCCAACGCACCCAAGCCCACCAGGAGCAGACAAATGAAATACTCTTTCTCCCTTTTGATCCCCTCCTGTGCGACCCCCATGGCCGCCAAGGTCACCACCAAAGTCAGCCAGACCAGCGGGAGGCTGAATCCGTCCATCCCCAAGAGGAACTTCACGGGGAAAAGTTCACGCGCCGGGGTAGCTTCCGGCCCGAATAATACTTCGCCGGAACGTAAAACCGTTCCTGACAAAAGAAAACCCGGGATCAAGTTAAGGAGAGAGACCCCTAGGGCCGTTTTCTTGGGAGCAGCTCCCAAGGCAATGAGGACCACCCCGATCAGCGGGATCAGCAAAAGCGCCGGCAAAAGAAGCGCGGTGTTCACTTCCAAGCCCCGCTACGCAGGAGCCACCCCACCAAGAGCAGCGCTCCCACGATGAAAACTGCCGCGTAAATCTGAACCTGGCCACATTGGACCAAACGAAGCCCCTGCCCTGCCGCCCGAGCCATCACCCCGGAACCACGTACAATAAAGCCGCGCACCACCCATCCCTCAAAGGCATCGGCTAACCGGGCCAGTCCATCTTGCCCCGCCACCAACACCCTTTGATAAAATTCATCGATGTAAAACTTCCCTCGCAACAAGGGAATGGACAGGGGGTCCTGATTCGCCCCGGCGTACAACTGATAAGCGGGGACAAAACCTGCGAGCGCCACCACCAGAGAGACCCACAGGGTCCAAGAGGCATGATGCCCCTCATGACCGCCGCCCAAAAACGCCTGCACGGGAAATAAACCGCTGAAAATCGAAAGGACCGCGAGGATCAACATGGGCACCACCATCACCGGTGGTCCTTCGTGGGCATGCTTGGCCCCTTCCCCACGCGGGTTCCCCCCGAAGGCCACAAGGATCATGCGCAGCATGAAAAAGGACGTGAAAAAACCCGCGAGCATGGAAACCACAGCCAGCCCGGGATGCGAAGCGGTGGCGGTAAAGATTTCATCCTTACTCCAGAATCCGGAAACCGGAGGAATACCACACAGGGCGATCGTCCCGATCCAGGTCACCATGTAGGTAAACGGCATTCTCTTGTTGAGTCCCCCCATCTTCCAAATGTCCTGCTCCTCATGGCATCCGTGAATCACCGAACCGGAGGCCAAAAAGAGGAGACATTTAAAGAAGGCATGGGTCATCAGGTGGTACATGGCCGGTCCGGTCACACCCAGTCCCACAGCCATCACCATGTAGGCAATTTCCGAGAGAGTGGAATAGGCCAGAATCCTTTTGATGTCGTTCTGCTGGCACGCAATCAACGCGGGTAAAAGAGTCATGATTCCCCCAACCCAGGCGATGGTCGTCATGGTGATCTGGCTGAGTTCCAGCACGGGCAGAACCCGGATCAACATATAAACCCCGGCCACGACCATGGTGGCCGCATGCAACAACGAGGATACGGGTGTCGGGCCTTCCATGGAGTCAGGCAACCAGACGTGAAACGGGAACTGCGCTGACTTACCGAGGCAACCACAGAAGAGGCCTAACCCAACGGCGGTAACCGCCCACCCGGCTGCACCGGCGGAGGCACGGCTGGGAAGGTCGGCAAAGCCGATGGTGCCAAAGAGGGACCACGTGCCGAGAATTCCCAAAATAAAACCGAAATCCCCGATTCGGTTTACCAGAAACGCCTTGTTGGCGGCAGCCCCGGCGGCCGGCCGGTCAAACCAGAAACCGATGAGCAAGTAGGAGCTCAGCCCCACCAACTCCCAGAAAATGAACATCGTGACCAGGTTGTCGGCAAAGACGATGCCGAGCATCGAAAAGACAAAGAGGGAGAGCTCGCCAAAAAAACGGCTGCGGGAGGGGTCTTTCGTCAAATAACCAATGGAGTAGATGTGAACCAGTAAGGCGACCCCGGTGACCAAGACGGCCATCAGCCTAGCCAAGGGATCGGCCACGAGGCCAAAGTTGGCCTTGAGTCCGGCAAATTCGATCCAAGGAACCATCGGGGCCGCCATTCCCCCGGAGGGGGTTCCCGCACTCAACAGGAAGAGAGACCCCACAAAACTCAAAAGACAAGCTGTCACCGAGCTGGTGACCGCCACCCGCGGAAAAGGGTGCAAAAAGAGACGCGTGAGGACCGCCGACAACAATGGCAGCAAAAGGATCAGGTATGGGGCGTAGGCGATCATTTAGAAGCGGAGGTTGGCCATGCTGTCGATGGCCGTGGTTTTCTTGACGCGGAAGATCGCCACCAGAATAGCCAATCCGAGCGCGACCTCCGCTGCCGCGACGGTGATGACAAAAAACACCGCCACCTGAGTGTCGGGTAGTCCTTGGAATCTTCCCACCGCCACCAAGGCCAGGTTGGCGGCGTTTAAGAGCAACTCGAGGGACATCATGACAATCAGAAGGCTTCGGCGAAGCAACACACCGGCCAATCCGATAATAAAGAGAAACCCGCTCAAGGCCAGGTAGTGACCCAGGGTAATGTCACCAAGAATCATGTGCCGGGATCCCTTCGGCAAAGGACGACCACCCCAATGGTTGCGACCAGCAGAAGCACACCCGTGGCCAGAAAAAGAGGCGCATAAGAGGTAAAGAGCAGAGTCCCCAGATCCTGGGCCGCGCCGGAGTTCTTACCTTCACCCCAAACCAATGTTTTTTGCGCCGCCGGAAATGAGGCAACCAACCGGGGAATGCCCAAGACCGCCACAATCACACCGACGATTACCCCAACCACTTTGGACCAAACCATCGGGCGCCTGGCCTCTTCCTTCACATCCAAAAGCATGATGACAAAGAGAAAGAGAACCATCACCGCCCCGGCGTAGACGATGACCTGCACGGCGGCCAAAAAATTCGCCTCCAAGGTCACAAAGAGGGCCGCCTGAAAAACCAACCCCACCACCAGACAGACAGCATTGCTAACCGGGTTACGAAGGACAACCACAGCCGTGGCGGCGGTCAGCAACCCGACGGCCAGGCTCCAGAAGAAAATTTGTTCCATCCTTGTGATCTTTCGGGGGTTGCGTGAGGTTAAATAACCCTCAACAGCGGTCAACCGCCAACCCTTGCCGCATGTTGAAAACTCATCCCGCCCCCACCCTCACCGGCGAAATTCTACTTATTTTCCCACTTCTTGATGGGTCTTGGCAGCACTCCCCCCAGACGATACAGCTCCTCTTTGTGCCGAATCATGGACTGACGGGTGGTACCGACAAAAATCGGATGCTCTTTCCGGAGAAAAATGGCCTCTTCCGGGCAAACTTCCTCGCACATTCCGCAGTAAATGCATCGGAGCATGTCGATGACAAAGTCCTGGGGCCGCTTTTCCACGTTGGCGTGGGCCTCCGACCCGCCAATCGAGCCGGGGGTAATGCGAATGGCCCGGGGCGGACAAACAAACTCACAAAGTTGGCAGGAAACACATTTCTCCCGCCCCTCCTCGTCCATCACCAACACGGGGGCCCCGCGATAACCATCCGGCATTGGCCATTTTTCCTCCGGGTACTGCATGGTCACAAGCCCAGTGGCACTCATATCCATCAAGGTCCGCGGCGAGTTCACCTTTCTGGGGAAAAGACGACCCACGATCGTGCCCACCATATGTTTCAGAGTGATCCACAAACCACCCAGGATGGAGGGCAGATAAAGCCTCTCCCAAAGACTCAGTTCAGGGCGCGGTAGTACCAGAGACATCGTTCCGAAACTAGTTCAGGGTTTGTGCGGGGCAAGTTGGGACAAGGGGAAAGATGTGCTCTCCGCCACACTCCCGTCCGCCAAATGGAGCTCCAAGGTGATCTTGGGATCCGCTCCCTTCCAATCCAAAAGGATCACCCCGAAATTCTGACCATTTACCAAATTCCCTACCCGGTCGGGATTCAACTCCTGTTTGATGGAAGAAACCTCCGTCAGCCCGCTGGAGGTGATGTCATAAACTGGGTAGCCCACAATGGTTTTTTTCTGGCAGGAGATTTCCCCGTTGTGGCGATCGCCACTCAGAAAAACGACACCCTTGGTCCCGCAATCGGCAATCAACTGCAATAGTCTCGCTTTGGATTTTGGAAAGTTCGCCCACCGCTCATAAGGGTGTTTTTCCGCCACAAACTGGGTACTCGATCCGATGACCACCAAGTCGGCGCCCGGCCGGGAAAGCTCCCCCTTGAGCCAAGCCCACTGCGACTCCCCCAACATGTCCCCCTCAAGGTTGACCTCCTTTTTCTTGGGAAGCGGATCCCGGTTGTATCTCAGATCCAGCATGATCACCCGGACACATTTTCCCGCGGGCCCCCAATCCTTCGACGAATACACCCCATCCGGACGATCCGGAACACCCCAGAACGCAACAAACGCCCTCCGAGCCTCTTCCTTCCTCGCATAATCTTTGCCTGCGTCGTTCTTGCCGAAATCATGGTCGTCCCAGGTGGCCATGACTTGGTCGGGCATCAGTGGCTGCAAAGCGGCCATCCCCTCGCTCTTTTTCAGTTTTTCATAGCCCTTGGCAAAGGCCTCGGGATCATCATTGAAACGAACGTATTTTCCCTCGACCCAGTCGTTGTAAAAGTTATCTCCCAACCAAATCCAAAGCTGAGGATTCAATTTCTTTACCTCCGTCCACAAGGGGGTCTGCTTTTCAGGTTTGTAACAGGATCCGAAACCAATCCGTTCCAACGCGACCTCGGACGTGGCAGCACTCAGACCATAACTGGCAACAACTCCAACAAGGACTAAACCAACCCAGAACCTCACGTCCCTAATTCAAGCTGTCCGTCATCTTCCTCGGGCTCCACCACCCGGGCCACCCCCTGCAGTCGATCCCCTTTCTGGAGTCTGACCAGATAGACCCCCTGCGTGTTCCGTCCCGACTCCCGAATATCTTTCACCTTGGTCCGCACCATCTGACCTTTGACCGTGATGAGCATGATCTCATCGTCATCTTTCACTGAAATAGCCCCGGCCACCAAGCCGGTCTTGTCCGTGGTCTTCATGGTGATGATGCCTTTTCCACCACGGGTCTGACTTCGGTAGTCATCAAAAGAGGTCCTCTTCCCGACCCCATTGTCTCCCACCACCAACAAAGTCGCCTTGGGATCCACAACAGCCGCCCCCACGACCTTATCCTTCTTCTCCGGACGAATGCCATAGACCCCAACCGTCGCCCTTCCCTGATCCCTTAGTTGATCTTCATGGAAACGAAGGCTCATACCCTCGGCGGTCACCAGCACGATCTCCTGCTTTCCATTGGTCAGGGCGCAGCCGATCAATTCGTCCCCTTGCTCGACCTTGATGCCGATAATTCCCCCCTTACGGAAGTTGGCGTAGTCCGACAGGTTGGTCTTTTTCACGATGCCCGAGGACGTGGCCATGACCAAATGCTGTTTGTCCGTGAACTCCTGCACACAAATCAAGGCGGCGATTTTTTCGCCGGGCTGTAGCGCCAGGATGTTGGCGATGGATTTTCCGCGTGCGGTCCTGCCCATTTCGGGAATTTCATAGACCTTCTCCACATACACCCGTCCGGTGCTCGTGAAGAACATGAGGTAGTCGTGCGTGGTGGCGGAAAAGAGATGCTCCACGAAGTCCGTATCCGCTTCCTCACCCTTTTCCTCCTTGGACTTCATCCCAATCACGCCTTTGCCACCTCGCTTCTGTGCCCGGTAACTGTCCGCCGAGGTGCGCTTGATGTAACCGGCGTGCGAGAGGGTGATCAGTGTGCCTTCCTTGGCAATCAAGTCCTCCACATCGATCTCGCCCTCGTCCTTGACGATCTGGGTACGTCGCTTATCCGCGTACTTCTCCTTAATTTCGAGGAGCTCTTTCTTAATGATGGCGTAAACCTTCTTCTCGCTGGCCAAGATACTGCGGAGTTCCTCGATTTTTTGGATGACCGCAAGGTACTCCTCTTCGATCTTCTCCCGCTCCAACCCAGTGAGCTGGTAGAGGCGCAGTTCGAGGATGGCGTCGGCCTGACGATCGCTCAGTTTATACTTCGCAACCAGCTTTTCCTTGGCGCCCTGGCGATCCTTGGCGGCCCGGATGATTTTGACGAAGTCATCGAGGTGATCGAGGGCCTTTTTGTAACCCTCAAGGATATGGGCCCGATCTTCCGCCACCTTAAGATCAAATTTGGTCCGGCGAATGACCACTTCCCGGCGGTGCTCGAGATAACAAAGCAACATCTCGCGCATCGGCAGGAGCTTGGGTCGGCGCCCATCGAGGGCCAGCATGATGACCCCGAAACTGCTCTCCAGTGCCGTGTGTTTATAAAGGTTGTTGATGACCACCTTGGGAATCGCGTCCCGCTTGAGTTCGAGAACGATGCGAATGGATTCATCCGATTCATTGCGGGCGTCGCTGATGCCATCCAGTTTCTTTTCTTCGACCAACTCCGCCACCCGCTTGATCAGCTCCTCCGGATTGACGTTGTAAGGCACCTCGGTGATCACCAGCTGGGACTTGCCCGAGCGACCATCCTCCACGGACACCTTGCCGCGAAGCTTGAGGGATCCCCGGCCGGTTTTGTAATAGGCGGCGATCGACTCTTTGCCGCAAATGAGAGCCCCCGTCGGAAAATCCGGTCCCGGCATGATCTTGAGAATTTGCTCTGCGGTAAGTTTCGGATTCTCGATCAAGGCCACGATGGCATCGATCGTCTCGCCCAGATTGTGCGGCGGAATATTGGTCGCCATGCCAACCGCGATTCCGGTACCACCGTTGACGATCAGATTCGGGAAGGCGGCCGGCAACACCACAGGCTCGGTCAGCCGTTCGTCATAGGTCGGGACGAAGTCCACCGTGTCCCGATCCATGTCATTCATCAGGGCGGCGCCGAGATGATGCAGGCGGGCCTCGGTATAACGCATGGAGGCGGGTGGATCACCGTCGATGGAACCAAAGTTCCCTCGTCCCTCAATCAACAGATGCCGCGTCCCCCACCACTGCCCCATCCCCACCAAGGTGGGATAAATCGCCATATCGCCGTGCGGGTGGAAATTACCCATGGTTTCACCGACGATCTTGGCGCACTTCACGGGCTTGCGGTTGGGCTGCACCCCGAGCCCGTCCATGGCGTAAAGAATTCGGCGCTGGGAAGGCTTCAGCCCGTCACGGGCGTCCGGCAATGCACGGGAAATGATGACCGACATGGAGTAGTCGAGAAACGACTTCTGCATCTCGTCGGCGACGTTGATCGGGACAATATTTTCTTTCATCAGGGCCATGGTTGTCGTTTCCGGGGATTACACATCCAAATTCCGCACATTGAGGGCATTTTCCTCGATAAAGATCCGGCGTGGCTCCACCTCATCGCCCATGAGAGTGGTGAAAATCTCGTCCGCCTTGGCGGCATCCACCAAGTCCACCTTGAGTAACTGACGTTTCTCTGGATCCATCGTGGTCGAGAAAAGTTCTTTGGCATCCATTTCCCCCAACCCCTTAAACCGGGTGATCTGCACGCCTTTTTTACCCACGTTTTTGACGGAGGTCAGAATCTCGGCAATGGAGAAGATCGGGGTTTTGGTCGGCTTGTCACCCTCCCCCTCCACCAACTCAAAGAGCGGTTTGTCTTGGGCCGAATAGTGGTCCATGGCCAACCCTTTTTTGGCCAAGCCTTGCAAGGTCTTGGTAATGCTGGCGGCCTCATAAATTTCGTAGATATGGGCCTTCGGACGACCCTTCGCTTCCTTGCTGTCGGACTCCTTTTCCGACTCCTCATCCTCATCATCATCCTCGATCCCCATCTTTTCCCGAAACTTGGCAACTTCCTTGTCATCCTTGAGGAACTCAAACTTCTCCTCCGTCTGCTCGCGAATCTTGGCGATATATTTTGGCAGTTCCCCGCTCTTGGGATTCTGAGCCTCGAGATAATCCTCAAATCTGGCTCCCCGCCGGGTGACGGCCCGGGAAAGCCGCTCCAGCTCCTGCAGGGACACCAAGATGTCCAGCAACTGGCTCTTATTATAGGCCTTCTTGTCGGAAAGCCGGACCAAGGAAACTTCTTCCGTACCCAACTCGATCAGGATCTTGTCGAGGGTTTCAGTGTCCTGAACGTACTCCTCGCGTTTTTTTCGTTTGATCAGGAAGAGCGGAGGTTGTGCAACGTAAATAAACCCCTGAGCCACCAGCTCCGGCATTTTCCGATAAAAGAAAGTCAGGAGAAGCGTGCGAATGTGGGAACCGTCCACGTCGGCGTCGGTCATGAGGATGATTTTGTGGTAACGGAGCTTCTCCATATCAAAGCCGCTACCTGTCTCCTCTTCCTTCTTCTCGGTGGTCGTGCCAATTCCCGTCCCCACGGCGGTGATGATGGTCCTGATCTCGTTGTTGTTTAAAACCTTGTCGATGGAGGCTTTCTCCACGTTGATCAATTTTCCACGGATCGGAAGGATGGCCTGGGTGCGACGATCCCGTCCCTGCTTGGCCGAACCACCGGCCGAATCCCCCTCGACAATATACAACTCACATTGCTTCGGATCGCGCTCCGAGCAATCGGCCAGCTTTCCGGGTAAGCCCCCACCACTGAAAGCACCCTTACGAATCGTTTCCTTCGCTTTGCGGGCGGCTTCCCGTGCCCGCGCGGCCGTGAGGGCTTTTTCAAAAACCTTTTTTCCTACCCCCGGATTTTCCTCAAAGAACGATAGCAGGCCCTCATAAACGCAGCTGCCGACGATTCCCTCAATCTCCGCATTCACCAACTTGACCTTGGTCTGCGCATTGAAGCGAGGGTTAGGCAGCTTGACGCTCAGCACGCAAATCAAGCCCTCCCGCACGTCCTCGCCGGTAATTTTTGGATCTTTATCCTTCGAAAGATTTTTGCCCGAAGCGTACTGATTGATGGCTCGGGTCAAAGCCGAGCGGAAACCCGAAACGTGGGTCCCGCCGTCCGGATTGGGAATGGAATTGGCGAAAGGCAGCAGGGTCTCGTCATAGCCGTCATGATATTGAATGACGCAATCGACAAAGACCTCGTCCTTCTTCTTTTCCACCACGATGGGTTTGGGATGGATAGGCGACTTGGCCTTCACCATCTGCTTCACAAACTCCTCGATGCCGTCCTTGTAGAAAAAGGTCTCGGTCTTTCCGTTTTTATTTTCGTCGGTCAGGGTGATGGACAAACCGGGATTGAGAAATGCCAGCTCGCGCATGCGCTTGGCCAACAGGTCAAATTTGAACTTGGTGGTGTCCTTGAAGATCTCGGCGTCCGGCTTGAAGGTGATCTTGGTGCCGGTTTTCTTGGATTTGCCCGTGACGCTCAGCTTGGAGGTGGTTTTCCCTTGGGCAAACTCCATGTGGTAGAGCTTCCCGTCCCGGGAAATCTCCACTTCAAACCATTCCGACAGCGCATTGACGCATTTGGCGCCGACCCCGTGCAACCCGCCGGAATACTTGTAGGCACCTTGGTCAAACTTGCCACCCGCATGCAGGTTGGTGAGCACCAACTCCACCGCCGGAATCTTGAATTTTGGGTGCATGTCGACGGGGATACCTCGGCCGTCGTCCGAAATACTGATCGATCCGTCCACGTGGATCGTGACTTCGATATGCTCGCAATGCCCCGCCAGATGCTCGTCGACGGAATTATCCAATACCTCGAAAACACAGTGATGCAGCCCACGCTCATCCGGGTCTCCGATGTACATTCCCGGCCGTTTCCGAACCGCGTCCAACCCCTCCAGCTTGTCGATTTTCGAAGCGTCGTACTTGGATGTTACGACCTCTTTCTCCTTGGCTGCCATCGATCGAAGGTATCGAAATGCGCTCCTACGACAACCGAAAAATTACTTTTTACTTATTTATAAGTAAATGGTTGAAAGTTACTTACGGATTTTTTTAGAGGTTTATGCAGGAGCAACATCCAGCCACTCAAGCAGGAGCCGGTAGGCCACCGCCATGAGGGTTGCCCCAAAGAAAATGCCCAAAAATCCATAAGCCAGGAATCCTCCAATCACCCCCATAAAAATGATGCCAAAAGGCAGATTGGTTCCGCGGCTGATCAGATAGGGCTTGGTAAAATTATCCACCAAACCAACCACTCCCACCCCCCAGATCAGGTTAAACACCGCCCAACCGGTCTTCCCCTCGCTAAAAAGCCAAAGAACCACCGGTAGCCAGACAATGGCCGTGGAAAGTTGAAGGCTCGCAAAGAAAAAGCCGGCAAATCCCAGAAGAATCACCTGAGGCACTCCGGCCAAATAAAACCCCATCCCCATCAGCCCCGCCTGCAAGGCCGCGGTTCCCAGAACACCAAGCATCACGCTCCGAATCGTCCGTGCGGCCAAGTCGAGCAGCTCCCCTCCCTCTGGACCAAACAACTTTCGCAAACTGGTATCGGCCACACGGGTCAGTCCCTCCCCTCCATGAAAAAGGAAACCACAGATGATCAGCGCAAAGGAAAACTCCAGCAGACCTACGCCGATTCGGCCCGCGGCACTTCCCAACCGGGTGGCGATCTGGCGGATCAAGGGGTCGATGTCGCGGAAAAACTTTTCCCGGTCCTTCGACAGATTGTTCCACTGCTGAAACACGATTTTCCCAAAAGGATATTCCTTCAGCCACTCAGGGGCGGGCGGTACTTCCTCCTTGGAAAACTCCATCAACTTTTGGGAGACCGGCCGCAAGGATTGCGCCGTCACCGCCACCCCGTACGTCACCGGTAAGAGACAAAACACCGCCACCAAAACACTGGCCAGCACGGAGGCCAATACCCGCCGACCTCCCACCCTCGACAAAATCCAAAGAAAGACCGGCCAGGTCGCCACCGTCAGGATTACCGCCCAAAGTAAGGGCCCAAAAAAGGGACGCAAGATGTTGACGCAGGCAAGGGCCAGCAAACCAATGGCCAACCCTCCCGCCACTTTCTGAAACATGGGATCCCGGGAAATCATCGGATCAGCATTCTTGCTCCGTTAGGTGGACAGGCAACCTCACTTCTTGTCTCGGCCTCGCCATTTCCACCGCAAGGGGCATCCCCCGAGCTGAAAGTGATCCCGCACCCGGTTGCTCAAATAGCGTTCATAAGACTCGGACATCAGAGCCGGACTGTTCACGAATCCCATCAGGGTGGGAAGAGGGCCCTCCACCTGGGTGGCATAATAAACTCTTAGTTTTTTTCCCGATTTCACCGGAGTGCTCCTGGCTTCGGTGGCCCGGAGCAGGACCCGATTCAGCTCCCCGGTGCCAATTTTTAAGGAACGGGCCTTCAGCATCTGCGTGACCGCCTCGCCCAGACTTTCAAGACCGGTTTTCTTGACCGAACTAAGAAAAACCACCGGAACATCCGGGAGAAAAAACAGCCCCTGCCGCAAAGCCTCCTCATACTCTTTTTTGAAATGGGCTCCACGAGTCTTCTCCCCACCTTGGGCCGCCAAATCCCACTTGGTCACGGCCACGACGCAAGGCCGTTGGGCCTTCTGAATCAGCCCGGCGATTTTCTTTTCGACCAAGCCGACCCCCTGGACCGCATCCACCGCCAGGACCGCCAAATGACATCGATCAATGGCGTGCGCGGTTCGACCTCCCATGATTTTCTCCAGGGGATCCTCGACTCTCCGTTTTTGTCTCAAACCTGCGGTATCAATAAAGAGAACGTCGTGATCCCCGATCCGAGCCGGCACATCCACCGCATCCCGGGTTGTTCCGGCCAAGGGAGCCACCATGGTCCGATCGATCCCTACCCAGGCATTGACCAGCGATGATTTGCCCGCGTTCGGACGGCCCACCACGGCAATCCGGGTTCGATCATCCCTCACCCGATCCTTTTTGGCCCAGGCCTCTCCGACGTGTTCCATCAGATCCCCGATTCCCAGCCCATGTTCGGCGGAGACCGGCATCCCCTGTCCAAACCCCAAACGCTGAAACTCCAGACTTCTTCCCCCTTGGGTTCCCGGGTCCATTTTGTTGATCACCAGCGTGACCTTTTGCCCTGCCCGACGAAGACGTTTTGCCACCTCGGTATCCAAAACATTCAAGCCCTCTCTCCCGTCGACCACGAGAAGGACTCGTTGGGCTGACGCAATCGCCAAGTCCGCCTCACGCTCCACCGCTTCCTGCAACCCACTGCCGTCCTCCAGACCCAGGCCGCCGGTATCAATCAAAACAAAGGGTCTTCCCTCCCATTCGGCATCGGCGACCAACCGGTCGCGGGTCACCCCGGGACGGTCAAAGACCAGGGCAATTCTCCTCCCACAAATCCGATTAAAGAGGGCGCTCTTCCCGACGTTTGGCCTTCCCACAATGGCCACCACAGGCCGGGAGGATTCATCCTTTGCCGGGTTCGCCATAGGTACTCGTGTGTAAAAGTTGCCAACCCTGCAGGACGTAAACTCCCAGGGACACCAAGGTCACTCCTCCCGCCAACCAGATGACCGGTCGGGTCCAGAATTCCCCCGGGAAAAGGAGCCCCAACAAAACAACGGCAATCTGAAAGAAGGTGGAAACCTTCCCTGTCCAATGAGGCCGGATAAAATGGTAATGATGGACCAAAGTTCCGACCAACAGGGTCCCGGCCACCAAAATCAAATCACGACTCACCACCAAAAGCGGAAACCAAAGAGGTAGACGCCCCTTGCCCGCAACGCCAATCGTCCCGAGCAAGACCACCCCGGTAACCAACAGAAGCTTATCGGCCACGGGATCCAGAATCCGCCCCAAAGTGCTCCGCTGGTTGAAGTGGCGGGCAATCCATCCATCAATGCCGTCCGAAAAAGCCGCCAAAGCAAAAAGGAGGACCGCCGCATAGTACCAACCGTTCCCCGTGTATCCTTCCGAATGGGATTCCTGATGATACAACAGCGCCCCGGCAAAAAGCGGCACCAGCAGGATCCGCAATAAAGTGATGCTGGTGGCGAAGGTCACGTGGTAATCCCCAGTTGACCCGCCTCCAAAAGTTTTTTTGTCCGCGCCAACCGGGCTTTCACACGGTCGATCCCCAAGACCACCAGCAAGGCAAACAAGGACGGACCCACGGTTCGACCTGAAACTGCCGCCCGCAAAAGGTGAATCACCTTGGCGGGCTTGGGTAAAGCGGCTTCCTCAGCGATCTTCTTGCAGACCGCCTCGGCACTCGCTTCATCCATACCTCCACCCAAAGAAGCAAAGCCCGCCTCCAGCATGCCGAGCAGCTTGGCCGCATCGGGATGGGAGAACTGTTTTTTCCGACTCTCCTCAGAGTACTCATACTCCTCGGTCAGATAAGGATCCATCCAGTCCGCCAACTCTCGTCCGGTGCGGACTTTCTCCCGCATAATCTTTAACAGGCCGTCCCTCATCTTCACGTTCATCCGCGAAGCTGCCGGGCGCGCGCGCTGCAGAAACTCCTCGGTGAACTTGCCAAAATCCCCGTCACTCATGGAGCGCCAGTACTCCCCATTCATCCAAAACAGTTTGTCACCATCAAACCGCGCGTTGCTCCGATTGATCTTCGTCAGTTCAAAGCGCTTGATGAGCTCTTCCACCGGCAAAATCTCCTCATTGGCTCCGGGGGACCAACCCAGGAGGCAAAGATAATTTCGGACGGCAGCGGGCAGGTAGCCGGCCTCCTCATAGAACCCCAAGGCGGCCCCCTCATCCCTTTTGCTCATCTTGGATCCACCCTTGTTCAGAATGAGGGGGATGTGAGCGAACTGGGGCGGCGTCGCGCCCAAGGCCTCATACAAGGCGATATGCTTGTGGGTGTTGGTCAGATGATCTTCCCCCCGGATCACGTGGGTAATCCCCATCTCCAAATCGTCCACCACATTCACAAAATGAAACACCGGGCTGCCGTCTTTCCTCCGAATGACCAGGTCCGGCTCCATCGTTCGGTCAAACGTCACTTCCCCGCAGACCAGATCCTTCACCACCCCCGGGGTTTTTGGCATGCGGAATTTCAGCGCTCCACCGTCCTCGTACGTCTTGCCACTGGCCTGCAATCGTTCCAGATGCGTCGCGTAAATCGCCGATCTCTGGCTCTGGAAATAAGGTCCCTTGTCTCCTTGAACCCCTCCCTTGCCGTCCGGCCCCTCATCCCAATCGAGTCCCAACCATCGCATGCCGCGAAAAATGACATCCACCGCCTCCTGGGTGTTCCGGGACTGATCCGTATCCTCCACCCTTAAAACAAATGTGCCACCCGTATGCCTGGCATAGAGCCAGTTAAAGAGTGCGGTCCGGGCTCCCCCGATATGCAAGAGACCTGTGGGGGATGGGGCAAAACGGACGCGAACCTTGCTCATCTACTAGTTCTGCCCAAATCCCGCCCCTTCTTCAATCGCGGAAGCGTCGAACTTAAACCATGTCCAAAGGAATGCGCCCGTTACTGGCCACCAAGTGGATCTTGCCCGCAGGATCCCCCGGACTGATCCGGACCTGTCCACCAGCTTCCTCCACCAACAGGGCCCCCGCCGCCACATCCCAAATACTCACTCCTTGCTCGATGTAAGCATCCAATCTCCCGGAGGCGACATAAGCCAAATCCAAAGCTGCCGAGCCCATCGCCCTCAACTTGCGAACTTTTTCACCGTAGTGATGGTATAGCTCGAGACACTTCTGGATCGTGGTTTTTCCTTTGGAAAACCCCAGGGCCAAAATGGCCTCATCCAACTTGGTTCTTTGTGCCACCCGTATCGGCTTCCCGTTACAAAAAGAGCCTCCCCCCGCATGGGTCATAAACATCTCATCCCGGTTGGGATCATAAATCGCCCCCGCCAAGGTCCGACCGTCCAGTCGGCAGGCAATCGAGACCGCATAATGGGGGATCCCGTAAAATAGATTCACCGTTCCGTCGATGGGATCGACCACCCATTCATATTGTCCCGGCTGTGCGCTCTCGCCCCCTTCCTCCCCAAGAAAGCCGTGATCGGAAAAGACCCGCAGAATCTCTTTGCGAATCTGCTCCTGAATCCGCCGATCCAGCTCCAGCTTGATGTCATGTTGCTCGGCCACGTCCACCTGAAGCGACTCTTCCTTCGCCTTACGCAAAACGGCTCCTGCATTGCGGGCCACCCGCTCCGCGGTGGAACGGAGCGACTCCGGGGAGTGCTTCACAGCAGGAGTCAGGCCGCCGCCTGGGCAAAGAGCGGCGTATCGTCCTCGCGGGTCAATTTCACCGACATCATGCGGGAAACACCCGGCTCCGCCGCGGTCACGCCGTACAACAGGTCCGCAGCCGACATGGTCCGCTTGTTGTGGGTGATGACCAGAAACTGCGACTTCTCCACAAATCGCTCAATGATCTGCACAAAGCGAACGGTGTTGGACTCATCCAAGGGTGCATCCATCTCGTCCAACACACAGAAGGGACTCGGTTTAACGGAATAGATAGCGAGCAGGAGGGCCAACGCAGTCATCGCCTTCTCTCCTCCTGAAAGCTGGGAAATATTCTTCGGCTGCTTCCCCGGGGGTTGCGCCTCGATATCGATTCCACTCTCCAGGGAGTCATCCCCTTCCGTCATTTTTACCGTCGCGCGACCACCACCGAACAACTCGGCAAACAGCGTCCCGAAGCTAACGCGCACTTTATCGAACGTCTCCTCGAACAACAGCCGGGTGGTTTGGTTGATTTTCTTAATCGCCTCCTCAAGTTGCGCTTTTGCGGTCGTCAGATCCTTTTCCTCCGTTTCAAGGAACGTGAGACGACCCTCCAACTCCTCATACTCTGAAATGGCCTCGGTATTCACCGGTCCCATGTCCTCCATCTTTTCCCGCAACCCTTTGGCCTCCTCTTGGAGCTTCGTCCAATCCTCGTCGGTCTGCGGCATATCCTCTCCCTCGATCTTCGCATCCATCAGACCCGTGGCGTACTCTCTTTGCAGCCGATCCGCCAAATTCTGCCTCTGATGGTCGAGTTGGGATTTTTTCAGCGCCAAAGAGGCCAAGAGATCTTTCGACTTTTCCCCCTCCTGTCGCCAGGTCACCACCTCCTCTTCCTTCTGGGTCAAAAGTATAGCCTCATGATCCCGCGCCTCTTTGAGGCCCGAGGTGGAAGCCTCAATGTCTCTGGCTTTTTGTCCGGCAGCCAGTTGGGCCTCGGTGGAGGACTGGGCCTCTGCTCTGGCACTCTCCATTCGAACGCTGTCGGCGGTGATCTCCTCCCTCCGCTTGATCACCAGGTCGGCCAACTCTTTGCGACGAATTTCTGCGGGTTGTAACTGCGAGGCACACAAATCCCGTCTTTGCTGCTGGGCCGAACGCTCCACCCGACGCTCCGTCAGGAGATCGTTAAGTCTGGCCTCTTCCGCCTCCGCCTGCCGCCGCCTGTCTTCGGCTTGGGCGGCCTCCCCTTCGAGACCTTGCTCCACGGAGAGGTGTTTCTCCGCCTCCGAACTTTTCTCTGCCGCGGTTCTTTGATGAACCACAATTTCCTGCTCAAGTCGGGCGATCTCCGCTCTCCTCCTTGCCGTCTCGGAAGAAAGACCACGCAGCAAGGCATCCCGTCGGTCATGCTCCCGCCGGGCTTCGTCCCGCGACTGAGCGGTCGATTGCTCGCTGGACCTTGCCCGGTCCAACTCAGGGCGGGCTTCCTGAATCCGTTCCTTGGCCTGACCCACGATCCCCAAAGCCTCTTGCACGGATGCCCCCGCACGCTCTAAAACGGCGTGCGCAGTTTCTAGCTCCAGCCGTCCCGGACGGGAGGGACGATTGCGACCGCGACGCTGCCAACCACGCGGACTGATCATGCGTCCATCGCGACAAATCACCGTCGCCTCCGGGCGAAGCTGATGAAGATTCCTTGCCTCCTCCCATGTATCCACGATGCAGATCCCGGCCAGGAGACGGGGCAGGATCAGTTCCCAACCCGGTGAGCTTTCAACGAAATTCCACGCTCCCTCGGTCCATTCAGGAAGGGAGCAAGAGGAATAGTGTCGGGATATTAAAACGCCGGAAGGACCAGCCTCTCCCGCTTCCAAGGCCTCCGCCATCCGGTCCAAATCATCAACCAACACCCCGTCCAAAACAGGTCCCAAAGCCAAAGCGAGTGCCGCCTCGTAACCAGGGCGAATTTTTAAAGAGGGCCAGATCGCCTCGGCCCCGCTTTGCCCCTTTTCCATCCAAACCTTTAGACATACGTCCGCCTCGCCGGTGGATCGTTCGCGAATCGCCTCCTCTCTGGATCGCGCCAGAGTTCTTTCAGCCTCGGCCTCGGCAAGCCTCTTTTCCGCCGCGACCAAATCAGATTCCGCCCGACGAAGCTCCTCCTCCGCCCTTTGCACTCTCTCCCGCGCTTGGGGTACTAAGGCCTCCGTCTCCTGATAACGTCTCGCCAGCTCCTCCAATCCTGTTCTTTCCCGGGACTCCTCGGACTCCTTTTCCAAAAGCTCCTGACGAACCCGTTCCAGCACCTCACTGCGCTGGCGGACGGTAACCTCCTCCGCATGGGCCCTTGCCCTGGCTCCCTCGGCCTCCCGCCGCGCCGATTCCCGCCGTGCCCGGATGGATTCCATATGGGAAACCGCCTCTTCCCGAGACCGCCGGGCAACGGCCACCTGCTCTTGCGCCTCCTGACAGATTTGCTCGGCGTGCTGGAAATCAGCCGAAACTTTCTCCATCTCCGCGGTCAGGGAGCGGATCAGGTCCTCCTGGGTAGAGGCTTGGCGCTCGGCCAAGGCGATTTCTCCCCGCGCCCTTTCAATCGTCGCCCCCAACTCATCCGCCCGTTGGGACTGCATGCTGGCTCTCTCCCCGCAGCGCACTTCCTCGGCCCGAGCGGCCACCACCTCACGCTCGGCCTCCCGCCAAACCCGATCCGCCTCCTCCAACTTGGTCCTCTGGGAGCGAACCCCTAGCTCGCAAGTGGCCTCAGCGGCATGAGCCCGATCCAAGTCTCCTTTGGTCTTGGCTTCGGTGTTCGATAGCTCATCGATCTTCAGCAAGAGCTGATCGCGTTCCCGGGCGGAGAGAGCCAGATCCAAACGCTTAAGTTTGTCAAAAATTTCCCGATGACGCCGCGCCTTGCCGGCCTGCCTCTGCAAGGATCCCATTTGACGCCGTACTTCCCGAAGAATATCTGCCAGACGCAAAAGATTGGCCTCGGTTCCTTCCAGTTTTCTTTCCGCCTCGCGCTTCTGCACCTTGAAGCGCATCACCCCGGCGGCCTCTTCGAAAATGGCTCGCCGGTCTTCCGGGCGGGAAGAAAGGATCTGGTCAATCTTCCCCTGCTCCATAATGGAGTAAGCGGCCCGGCCGATTCCCGTATCGAGAAAGAGACGCTGAATGTCTTTCAGGCGGCAGTTGGCACCATTGAGCGCGTATTCACTCAACCCGTCACGGAACACGCGCCGGGTGATTTGCACCTCATGATAATCCGTCCCCAAAACCGTTTCACAATCGGTGAACGTCAGGGAAACCTCCGCCATGCCGCTCGCCCTCCGACCAGCCGCCCCATGGAAAATCACATCCGCCATCTCCTGGCCACGCAAGGCCTTGGCGGACTGTTCTCCCAAAACCCAGCGGATGGAATCGAGAATATTACTCTTTCCTGTTCCGTTTGGACCCACGATGGCGGTGATACCCTGGTGAAACTCCAGCACGGTCCGATCGCAAAAGGACTTAAACCCTTCCATCTCCAACCGCTTTAACTTCATTGCCTCTCATGCCTACGCACCACGACTTTCCACGCAAGAAAATCCAAGATGTTGTGTGAATACATTCTTAATCCTCTATTCATGGTAAATATCCTTTCTTGCTCGCCCCGATGTGGTTCGTCCATAAGTTGATCTGCATGACGCCCACCGGATCCAAACCTGGAACCACCCGCAAGGAAAGTGACTCGATGGGAACGGTGGAGGTTCCGTCCGACCGTTATTACGGGGCCCAAACCGAACGATCCCTCCACCACTTCCACATTGCTCACGACAAAATGCCCGCACCGTTGATTCACGCGTTTGGCCATCTCAAAAAAGCCTGTGCCCTGGCCAACCAAGAGCTCGGTCTCTTGACCAAGGAAAAGGCCGACCTCATCGTCCGGGCCGCCACTGAAGTTGCAGAGGGAAAACTGGACGACCATTTCCCGTTGCGGGTCTGGCAAACCGGAAGCGGCACCCAGACCAACATGAATGTCAACGAGGTGATCTCCAACCGGGCCATCGAATTGGCGGGAGGAACACTCGGAAGCAAAAAGCCTGTGCACCCGAATGACGACGTCAATATGTCGCAGTCCTCAAATGACACGTTCCCGACGGCCATGCATCTGGCGGCCGTGGCCCAGATCCAGTCGGAACTTTTGCCCTCCGTGCAAAAACTCCGTGACGCCTTGGCCAAAAAGTCGTCCGAGTTCAAAGACCTCATCAAGATCGGCCGCACCCACCTCATGGATGCCGTTCCCATGACCTTGGGACAGGAGTTCTCCGGCTATGTCGCCCAGATCGACGCCGGAGTGGCCCGCATCAAGGCCAGCCTCCCGGAACTTCTTGAATTGGCCTTGGGGGGGACGGCCGTGGGCACAGGACTCAACACCCATAAAGATTTCCCCACGAAGGCCGCGGCGCATTTGGCCAAACTGACTGGACAGCCCTTTGTCTCCGCAAAAAACAAGTTTTACGCCCTCGCCACCCACGATCCGTTGGTTGCAGCCAGCGGAGCCTTGCGCACCCTGTCGGTGGCTTTGATGAAAATCGCCAACGACATCCGATGGCTGGGATCGGGTCCTCGTGCAGGTTTGGCCGAACTCCACCTTCCGGAAAACGAACCCGGCTCCTCCATCATGCCGGGGAAGGTCAATCCCACCCAATCCGAGGCCATGACCATGGTCTGCACCCAGGTTCACGGCAACGACGCCGCCATCGGCTTTGCCGGATCGCAGGGCAACTTCGAACTCAACGTCTTCAAGCCGGTGATCATCCATAATTTTCTGCACTCCGTGCAGCTCCTCTCCGATGCCTGCCGTTGCTTCCGGGAATTCTGTGTGGAAGGGATTCAAGCGGATGCAGCCAAACTCAAGGACTATACCAATCGCTCTCTTATGCTGGTGACAGCACTCTCCCCCAAGATCGGCTACGACAAGTCCGCTGAAGTCGCCAAGAAAGCCCACAAGGAGGGCACCACCCTGAAGGAAGCCTGCCTCTCCCTTGGCTACCTCAAGTCGGACGAGTTCGACAAGTGGGTCCGGCCTCAGGACATGCTCGGCCCCCAGCCCTAACACAGTCCCCCTTGTCGTCTTGGTCCAAAGTGGGGGTGGGAAACTCCGCTTGAGCAGACACCTGACGCTGAACCCCTCCTCTCTACGGAGAGCGCAAAGAGCCTAGGCTTTAAAAATCCCGACGTTTCATGTTAATACCTAAATTTCAAGCACATGTGAACCAAATCCTAGACCAACGGAAAATGCCAGTAGTACATGACTTTCCCTTGAATTGCGCTAAATAACCCCGATGCCTGATTCCCCCAACCCGGCTTTCTCAGGGCACGTTACCCCGCAACTTTTGGCTCAGCTTGCCGCCATCACCGGAACCGAATTGCAGTACGATCGTGCTTGCGTGGCGGTGCAAAATGCGGCGCAGGCTGGAGACGATCCGATCGGCCAGCTGGTCAGCGCGGCGGCAGAGGTCTCCATGCATGTTTCCCCTATTCGGATGAAGCTGGCGGAAGCTGTTTGGCAGGCCCACCACGACACGCCGGTGGTCATATGGCATGCGCAAGAGTCCCGCTGGATGGTGATCACTTACGCGGGCTTTTTCACCCTCCGGGTAGCTGACGGCGAACATCCCACGCATCGCACAACCCTTTCGCGCAAGGAGTTTGTTCGCCGTCTCGGCTTAAACGGTCCCGAGGATATGGTCGAAGCCGCCGTGGTGCAGCCGGAGCGGCCAGCCCACGCGATGAGCACCCATGCGCACGGCGGCCCACGAATGAATCCGGCGAAGCGATTCTTTGCCCTGCTCCGTGCGGAAAAACATGATATCCGCACTTTGCTTATTTTCTCCCTTTTCGCGGGTATTCTCTACTTGGCGGCCCCCCTGGCCGTCGATGCAGTGGTAAGCAATCTGGCCTTTGGCGGCCAATCACAACCCTATATTCAGGCATTGGTCGTTCTCTCACTCGCCCTTTTCTCCTGCATGGCTCTCCAAGCCTTGGTCACAGCTTTCCAGTATTACACCTCAGACATCATCCAGAGACGTGTTTTTGTCCGCACGGCCTCGGATCTGGCCTATCGGCTACCCCGGGTGAAAGCCGAATCATTGGAAGGGGTCCACGCCCCGGAGTTGGTCAATCGCTTTCTCGATATCGTCACCATTCAAAAAAGCACCTCCCTGCTGCTTTTGGATGGCATCAATCTCGCCTTTAGCACCGTCATCGGGATGGTGCTGTTATCCCTTTACCACCCCATCCTTCTCCTGTTTGTGGCGGTCCTTCTCATTTTGATTGTGTTGGCCATCTGGCTCCTGGGACACGGAGCAGTGGAGAGCAGCATCAAGGAATCGAGAATGAAATACGACCTGGTGAACTGGTTTGAGGAAATTGCCCATTTCCCCTTCCTTTTCAAAGGTCCGGGAGGTTATGGATTAGCTCATGAACGAGCCAATCAGCTGGCGACCGAATATGTCCACGCACGCGCAAGACATTTCCAAATCCTCATGCGCCAAATTGCCGGGCTGTTGACCCTCCAGGTATTTGCCGCCGCCTCCCTGCTCGCCGTCGGCGGATATTTGGTCATCAGCCAACAGATTACCCTGGGACAGTTGGTGGCCAGCGAGCTGATCATGGGCTCCATCGTTGGGGCGCTGGCCAAGATGGGAAAGAAACTGGAGGCTTGGTATGACGCCATGGCGGCGATGGACAAGCTCGGCCACATCTTCGATCTCGAGATTGAAAGGGAAGATGGGGAACGGTCGGCCGAACGAAAAGCCGGAGCCCACGTCCAGGCCGATGGACTCACCTTCGGGTACGACAGTGTCCCACTGTTTTCCGACCGTAAATTCAACATCCCCCCTGGGACCCGCACCGCCATCGTCGGTCCCCATGGATCCGGAGCCAGCACCATGCTGGATATTCTTTTTGGCCTTCGCCAACCCACGGCTGGCTTTGTCACGATCGACGGCCTCGATCTCCGTAACTGGTATTTGGAAGCCCTGCGGGAGAAAGTCATGCTCCTGCGGCGTGACGAGATTGTGGACGCGACCATCATGGAAAATCTCCGCCTGGGTCGTGCCGACATCGGGATGGATGAAATTCGGTCCGCCCTGGCCCAAGTAGGATTGCTGGATGAGGTGCTCCATCAACCGGAAGGCCTGAATCTCCGGCTGAAGATCGGGGGTGCCCCGCTCAGCGGAAATCAGCGGACCCGTCTTCTTCTGGCCCGTGCCTTGGTTCAGCGCCCTAGTCTTTTGCTCATCGACGAACTTTTCGACGGACTGGACCCAGAGTCCCTCCGTCAGCTCTCCGATGCCATTTTAGGAAAGTCGCAAGAATGGACTGTGGTCCTGACCAGTCGGGATCACGAGGTAACCGAAAAGTGCGATCAAATCCTCCACCTTGGACCCTCCCAGCAAAGCCAGGGAACTTCCCCTTCAAATAAATGACCCCTCGCACCCCCAATCCCACCCTCCCCGCCTTGTCCTTGGCCGCCTCGGCCCGTTTCACCCTGATTGCCGCACGTCTGCTGCTCCTTGGATTTGTCCTGCTGCTCTTCGCCCTTTGCTTCTTGCCTTGGCGACAATTCATCGCCGGAACCGGCAGGGTGATTGCCTTCGATCCTTTGGAGCGCCGGATCAATATAGAGTCTCAGCTTTCAGGTCGGGTAAAGCATCTGCACGTCACCGAGGGCCAAAGAGTCAAAATGGGCGACTTGATTATTGAGATTCAGGACAACGACCCCAATCTACTGAATAACCTCAAGGCCCAGCGGGAGGCGATCGAAAGTCGTCGTGACTTCGCCTTAGGGCGGGTGGAATCCTTGATTGCCCAGATCACCCAACAAGAGTTGGCCAAACGCCAGGCCATTGAGGGCGCCGAACAGCGATTGGCCCAAGCCAAGATCGCTTTTGAGACGGCCCAGTTAAATTTCACCCGGACCCAGGAGCTGTACTCCAAGCAACTTGAATCCCAACGCAACCTGGAACTCGCCACCCTCTCGCGTGACTCCACCAGTGCGGAGTGGAAATCTGCGGCTGCCGCCCTCAAGCGCACTGCCAATGATATGGATGCTTCCATCGCCGCTACTCATGCTTCGAAAGGAAGCGCTTTAACCGAGGTGGCGGCAGCGGAACGGGATCTCTCCGTCCTCGATGTTCAGATTAGCCAAAACGAACGGCAGATTATTCTCTCTCCCCGCAACGGGATCGTGCTCAATGTGGCCGCCACCGATGGAACCTTTCTACGCCCTGGCTCCCTGATCTGCGTCATCATCCCCGAGACCGACAGTCGATTTGCGGAAATTATGGTCGATGGCAACGACATGCCCTTGCTTCACTCACGCAAGGAAGGCCAACCGGGTAGCCCGGTGCGACTGGCTTTTGAGGGATGGCCTGCCGTGCAAATGATTGGCTGGCCCCAACTCGCGATCGGAACCTTTGGGGGCGAGGTCGTCTTTGTGGATGCCACGGACGACGGAACCGGAAAATTCCGGGTCGTGATTGCGCCATCGGAGGACACCGTGAACCGTGGCAACGGCAAGGGACCCGTAAAGGTGGGTTGGCCTGAAAAAGATCGCTGGCTTCGCCAAGGCACTCGCGTCAACGCCTGGATCATGCTCCGGCAAGTTCCTCTGTGGTTTGAAATCTGGCGGCAAATTAACGGGTTTCCCCCGGTGGTCAGCGATCAAGACGGAAAACTCGATCCAACAAAATCATGAGCCCTCGAACCATGGTTCCCACCTGGCACCGAACCTGTGCACTCCTGCTCCTCTGGATGGGCTTCTCTTTGGTTACCTTCGGTTCGACGGAAAAACCTCTTCTGTTGCCGGAAGTTCTCGCCAGCGTCAAAAAGCAGTACCCCCCCTTTCTAGCTGCCCTAATCGACCAGGACATCGCCAAGGGACGAATCCGCCAAGCCCTGGGATCCTTCGATCTGAATTTGACTGGCGGAGGGGCCAAAAGCCTGGCTGGGCCCAACGATGGTGCGGCCGGTTACGCTATTCTGGACCAACCCTTTCCCTTTTGGGGAGGGAACGTATACGGCGGTTACACGAGTTATGCGGACTATTACCTATTGAGCAGCGGATACCTCCCTAATTACAACAAAAACAATTCCCTGGGTAATAGCGAGGGGGTGGGGTTGGTAGGCCTACGCATTCCCCTGCTGAAGGACGGAATCATTGACGAGCGGCGAGCCAAGCTTTGGCAGGCTAAGATTGACCAGGAATTGGCCGACCCGGTTATCTTGCGCCA
>CAZZMY010000002.1:21709-23557 GCA_964655385.1 uncultured Akkermansia sp. | reverse complement strand
GATCTGGCCAAGGCGGTTTTCCAGCGGCCGGAAATGCGAAGGATCGAACTGCTCCTCAAGAAAACGGATATCGACCAGCGCCTCGCCCAAAACAGCATCTTACCCAATCTCGACATCGGCCTCTTGGCCGCCCAACCCGCTTTTTATGGACAAACGGAGCTGGAAGGGTTGGTGCAGGTGAGGATGCCCTTACAGCAGCGGGAGGCGCAGGGTCGGGTTGATGTGGCCAATTCGGCGATCGAACGTTTGAATTTGGAAAAACAGTTTACGCGGGACCGCATCGTCGCGGATGTCCGCGATGCCTATGTTTCCGTGGATGCCGCCTACCACGCCCTTAAGAAGACTCAGCGCAATGTCGATCTGGCCCGGCAATTGCAATCCGCGGAGCAGGAACGACTGAAACTCGGCGCCACCGACCTGCTGAATCTGCAAATTCGCGAGCAATTCACTTTTGATGCCGAAGTGTTGGGGGTGGATGCCCAAGCCGATTACTTCCGTGCCCAGGCCAACTATGAGGCGGCCGTTGCGGCCGATGCTCCCACCAGCTTTGCCAAGTAATCGTCACCGCTTCATCCGCCTGGGCAGTCTGATCCCATGTCTGATCTTGGGTGCATGTTCCATTCTTTGGGCGGAGGAGCGTCCCAATTTTATCCTCATTCTGGTCGATGACCTGGGCTGGCGGGATGTGGGTTTTGCCGGAAGCGAACTGGCGCCCACTCCAAATATCGATGCCTTGGCGAAAAAGGGCCTGATTTTCAAGCAGGCTTACTCCAGCGCCCCGAACTGCGCTCCCACCCGTGCCTGCTTGATGACCGGCCAATACCCGCCCCGCCACGGAATCTACACCGTGATCGATGAACGACACACCCCGGGCTCCCCTCAACAGAAAATCATGGCGGCAGAGAGCAAATCCGAGCTGCCCCCGCAAACCCAAACGATCGCCAATCTCCTTCTGTCCAACGGCTACTCCACAGGAATGGTCGGGATGTGGAACTTGGGTCGGGGAAAGATCGGCCCCGCCAGCCCCTTGGGAAGAGGCTTCGAGTACTTTACCGAACCTAAAACTCTCGGCTTCGACAAAGACGCCTATCTTCGGTCGGATGGTGCCGAACTAACGGATGTGATGACCGACGCCGCGATCCAATGGATCAAGGATCATCCATCAGGCCCCTTCTTTTTATATTTCGCACCCCATGCCGTTCACGCCCCCTTTGAGCCAAAACCTCAACTTCTCGCCAAATATGCCGATAAAAAAACCAAACAGGCTGCAGAGTACTCCGCCACCATCGAATGCTTGGACCTAAATATAGGCCGCCTCGTCGACGCTTTGGATAAGCTAGGGCTCAGTGGTTCGACCCATATCTTTTTCACCTCCGATAATGGAGGGACGAGGCAGTTCAATGCCCCCCTGCGTGATGGCAAAGGGTCGTTGTATGAGGGTGGAATTCGGGTGCCGGCTTTCTGGACCGGACCCGGAGTCCGAGCCGGTTCGATTTGCAAGGAGCCGATCTCCACCATTGATTTCCTGCCCACCATGCTAGAGCTCGCTAAAATTCCCAATCCGGACCAGCAACCCATTGATGGATGCAGTCTAATTGCATGCAATGAGGGCAAGCCCTTGGAACGCTCTGACCTCTTCTGGCATTTTCCGTGTTACACCGGTAACGCCAAACCCAGTAGCGCCATTCGGCAGGGAGACTGGAAATTGATCGAGTTCTTTGAAACTGGAAAACCGGAGCTCTACGACCTCTCCTCTGATCCGTCGGAAGGCAAGGATTTGGCAAGGATCAACACAGAAAAAACGAATCTCCTCTTGAAAGCCTTGCATGATTGGCAAAAAGAAACAGG
>CAZZMY010000002.1:0-21609 GCA_964655385.1 uncultured Akkermansia sp. | reverse complement strand
GCACCCTTAGAGATGCCCTTTCAACAACTCGGACTTGCCCCTCAAGTCATTCAATCGGTCAAAGACGCGGGCTACACGGAGCCTACCCCCATCCAAAATGCCGCCATTCCAGTCATTCTCCAGCGGCATGACCTCATGGGCATCGCCCAGACCGGCACAGGAAAAACCGCCGCCTTCGTGCTTCCGCTCCTGTCCCTCATGGCTTCCAACCCTCCCCAGCATCGGGGAATCCGCGGCCTGATCATGGTTCCCACGCGAGAGTTGGTGGTTCAAGTGGAGGAGAACATCCGGACTTATGCCCGACATCTCCCGCTGAGAGTGGCCACGATCTTTGGAGGGGTCAGTGAAAGACCCCAAATCCGCGCACTGCAACAGGGTGCGGATCTCATTGTCGCCACACCGGGTCGCTTGCTGGATGTCATCCGCGGCCGCGAGCCCAGCCTCCGTTCCCTTGAATTCCTCGTGCTCGACGAGGCGGATCGCATGCTCGATATGGGCTTCATTCATCCGATCCGCCAGATTGTCCGCCTCCTCCCTCGCCAGCGCCTCACCCTTCTTTTCTCAGCCACCCTTTCGCGGGAAATTGAGCAACTCAGCCGCGAATTCATGCACCACCCGAAGATGGTGGAGATCGGTCGTCGTTCCAACCCGGCCGAAACCGTGACTCAATACCTTTATGAGATTTCCCACCACGCCAAGATGTCTCTCCTATCCCATCTTCTCAAGAACGAGGCCCTGAAAACCGTTTTGGTTTTTTCCCGCACCAAACATGGTGCCGACCGAATTGCCCGTCGTCTGGAGTCAGCCAGAATTCCCTGTGCCACCCTGCACGCCAACCGCTCCCAGAATCAGAGGCTCCGCGCCCTGCAGGATTTTAAAAATGGCCGGGTCCGCGTGCTGGTCGCCACGGATATCGCAGCCCGGGGCATCGATGTGGAGGGAATCTCGCACGTCATCAACTACGACTTCCCGCGCCATCCGGAAGATTATGTCCATCGGATCGGTCGGACGGGTCGGGCCCAAGCCGTAGGAGAAGCCATCAGCTTTCTGGCCCCCGATGACCATTCCCACCTCCGCACTCTCGAACGGTTTCTCCGTCGGGGTATTTTACGGAGGAAGGTCGAGGGATTCACCGAGCCCACTAATACGGCGGCTCCGCGGGACCCTTCGGCCCCCCCTCCGGCCCCTTACCGCCCTCGACGCGATACCATGCCCTGGCGACTTCGTCGCAGCTGGAAAAACAAGCGCCGCTTCCCCGGTCACGACCGCGCTTCTTAGTCATGATCCCAGGATCCCACATTCCTAGGAATGTGGGATAATGTCCGAGAAAGGCGTATTGACCTTTCCCGTTCTTGATTCAGAGGAGTAACCCATGGACTCCATCCGAACCCATCCCTTGCTTCCCATTCTTGAGGACATCCCCCATCACCCCGGGCGAACCTTTCTCCACAGGGTCGAATCCCAACAGTGGAAAGAACTCGGAATTCAGAAAAACGACTGCCTCCTGCTGGAATTTCGCTCCCTTAAAGACCAGGATCTCGCCTTGATCTTACACCACGGGCAATCCCTTCTCACCCGCTATCACCATCTGCCGTCTCCCCGCTTTGCCCCTCCCTCACCTACCCAACCGATCCCAACCACCGATGCGGTGTTGCAGGGAGTGGTCTCCTGCCTCGTCCGTACCATGTGACCCAGGATCGTTCCATCCTCCATTTGGATGCCGATGCTTTCTACGCCTCGGTAGAGCAGGCCGCCGATTCGCGTCTCCGCGGCAAAGCCATTGCGGTGGGCGGAGCCCAACGGGGAGTGGTCTCCTCCGCAAGTTACGAAGCCCGGGCCCAAGGTGTTCGCACCGCCATGCCGACCACCCGGGCGAAGAAGCTCTGCCCGGGGCTCATCCTCGTCCCTGGCGACTTCGAGAAATACGAACGGTTTTCCCAACTGATGTTCGCCTACGCCTACGATCTGACTCCGCAGGTCGAAATCTGCTCGATCGACGAGGGCTACCTCGACCTAACCGGCGCGCTCCAGGGCAGTCCGCGAGAGTCAGCTATCCAACTTGCAAGGCTGATTCGGGAAAACCTGAAAATCACCATTTCTCAAGGTCTCGCCACCACCAAATTCTGTTCGGCCGTGGCCTCGAAACTGAAAAAGCCGGACCATTTCCTGGAAGTTCCATCAGGATCCGAACTCAACTTTCTCTCCCCTTTGCCGACTCGCTGGCTGCCAGGCGTTGGAACCCGGACCGAACCCCTTTTTCTTCAGGCAGGTTTGCAGCGAATCTCTCAGGTGGCGGAGATGCCGATCCACGAGCTGGAGCGGCTCGTCGGCACCTCCGCCCACTCCCTGCAGGCCTTCGCCCGGGGACTGGATCCACGCCCGGTCATTCCCGCATCCCCTGCCCCCAAGTCAGTAGGCGAACAGGAAACGTTCACTGCCGATACCCGGGATGAAGGATTCATTCTCGCCGTCCTCCGAACCATGACCGACAGACTTTGTCGGAGACTGCGGGATGAAGGATTGGCCGCCCGAACCCTCTCAGTTCGGATCCGTTACCGTGACATGGAAGACATGGTTCGCTCCGACTCCCTGGACGATCCCTCGCCCCTGGAAAATGACTTCTACCCACTTCTTGCAACACTACTCAAACGGACTTGGACCCGATCAGAAAGTTTGCGCCTGGCGGGAGTCCGTCTTTCCAATCTCCACAGCGCCCTGCCGGAACCGGAACTGGCTCTGACCGGCCTCCCGCAAAAAAGCGCTACCGAACGGTTGCAACTGGCTGAGGCTTCTGACGTGGTGCGGCGGCGTTTCGGTAAAAGTGCGATTTTAAGAGGTCACGACCTCTGGCTGAGGAAAAAGCGATCAGGCGGAGAGGGCGGCGGAGACTCTCTCCCCCATCCAGGCAAGAACTAAGCCGCCCGCCACACTCGCCAAAACATAACCCCAAGCCAAAAGTGTTTCCCCTCTTCGGAACAAAAGAATCGTCTCCACACTGAAAGCCGAAAAAGTGGTGAATCCGCCCAAGAATCCCGTGATCAGCAGATATTTCAGGTGGAGGCCCATAAACCATCGATCGGAAACCCACCCATAAATCAGGCCCACCAAAAGGCACCCCAACCAATTGACCGCCAACGTGGCCCAGGGAATTTTTTCGTTCGGATACAAGTGAATCACCCAGGCGCCTACCGAAAAGCGCAACAAGGAGGCGATTCCACCCCCCAGCATGGCGGCCAGACCGTGTCGCAGCAGATCAGAGTTCATCGGCGAAACAGCGCCTTGGCGAAACGCACCCCGGAAACCCAGCTTCCCACGACCAGAATCACACCCAACCCCATCCGACTCCAGTAAGGGTTCATGGCCTGGATCAGGGAAATGTCCTCCGACCGACTCCCGACGCCTTGGACCAAAGCCACGCAAAACGTCAACGTCCCCACTAAAGCCGCAGCCATTTCAAGAATTCCCCGAATCGGATGTCCCATGCGAAAGGTTCCCAGCCCGGGCAAAACCGTGGCGTTTAAACCAAAACAGTTTCGCGCCTTCTCCAGGTCAGCGAGAATCGGAGGTTCCAGAGAAGAAGATTTGTTCATAGGCCGCCATGGTGGCGAGCAAGCTCAGCGGAACGGTGATAAACAGTCCAAGAATAAGACAAAGCATGCCCAGCACGTTGAGTGCCCCAAGCAGGAGGAGTAGGCCAAGGTAGGACCAGAAGTTGGGAGCTACTCCGCGCCAGCTCGTTTTCAGCGACTCCCAAAAATCCATGGAGGTGCAGGCGGCCAACGGCACCGCCATCGACCAGTTGATGAGTAGATAAAGCATGGCGAGCGTGGCGGCAAAGATGGGGGCACCGATTCCGACCAAGAGGCCGGGATGTTCCACCAGTTTTTCCATCGCTACCCCTGAGGAACCGTATAGTGCGGCTGCGGGAATCACGCCCAGTAGAAAGGGCCCAAAGGCCAGTAAACTCGAGACCGTGGTGGCTAGGAAACAAGGTAGAAACCTCTCCTTCACGATCGAGGTCACTTCAGTCACCCCACTCGGTTTTCCATGCAGGGCCTGCCGACAGAAGAAGTACAGTCCGCCCAAGATGGGACCATTAAGCAGGAAAGCTAAAAATGCACCGACCAAGGGAATACTATTCATCAAAAACTGCAAAAGAAGGACCAGGATGATCACCCCGGTGATTTTCCATGGATCTTGGCGATAGGCCGACCATGCCCTTCCCAAACACTCCCCCACGCGAAGTCGGTTGGCGATTTTCAGATCCTTGATTCCCGGGATGGGTCGGAGAAGGGGTGGGGAGTCGGCTTGGGTAGGAAAGAATTCTTCCAAGCTCCCCAGGGGGATCCATGACGCTTCCCCCTCACGTTTTACTTTCGTCGCGAAATCCGCCCGCCCCTCACGGATCCATCGGCGCAACTCATCCGAGGTCACCGGGCCATAAGTTTTTCCATCCCCACCGATAATTTCAAACATGGAAGCATCATCAAACGTTTCCTTCGCGTCACAAGTCTCTTTTTATTCGCAACTTAATCCCACTCGCCTCCCGAGATGCGTTGGCGATCGGACTCCCGAAACCCATAAAGAACCTGTGAACTTACGAATTCTTTGGTTGATATGGGTTGGGGCATCCTTCTTTCTCCTTCCCCAAATTCAATCCGCACCACCGATGGAGACGCCGTACACCCCTTTTGACTTCGATAACTACCGCCGCAATCCCCTCCAAGCCAAACAGACCCAAAAGATATCTTCCAAGGAGGGGCGGGATCTGCAGGCGACCCTGATTTCTGGGGAGAATGACAAAAAACGGGATATTGCCCGTGAGGCTGCCTCCCTCTTCCCTGACCCGGAATCCATTCCCTTACGAAAAGAACCAGAACCGATTCCCACTCCAAACGAATTGACGGATGAAATCACTTTGGCTCGCAACGGAGAAACAACCAAAGGCCAAAGGGATCTCCTGGCCCGCGGAAAGATCGCCAAGGAACTCAACCTCTCCTCCATGTCGGAGGCCGACTATCAGATTTATGTGGCCCAGCACCGCGCAACGCAGGAAGAGCGGGAGGATCATTCGAATCACCTCAACCCCATGCCAACCGTGACCAACCTCAAGACGGATGGTCCGGCTCATGCCTATTCCGTGACCCAAGCCGGAGTGCGCAACCCTGTCTCCAATGAGAATCCTTTCCAGGACCTCCTGGCTGCCCTCCGGTTGGACGAACCGGTCACCCATGGAAACGATCCGCTTCCTTCCACCAAAGCCAAAAGCAAGGCCACGGAAGCGTCTGCCCCCACCGCCAACCCGACCGCCAGCAGCAATCCCTAAACCAAAAAAAGCGACTTGGTCTCGACCCAAGGTGGCGGGAACATCATTCCATGAATTCCCAACCTACCCGAAAAACGCTCGCCACCATCTGGAACATGTCTTTTGGATTCTTCGGAATCCAGTTCGGTTGGGGCCTGCAAATGGGGAACATGTCCGCGATTTATGAATACCTGGGCGCATCGGAAAGCACCCTCCCCCTTCTTTGGTTGGCCGCGCCGCTGACCGGACTGCTGGTGCAACCCATCATCGGTCACATGAGTGACCGCACCTGGCATCCCTTCTGGGGGAGACGCCGCCCTTACTTTTTGGTCGGAGCCCTACTCGCCTCCGCCGCTCTGTTTGCCATGCCCAAGAGTTCCGTCCTTTGGATGGCCGCCGGACTTCTCTGGATCTTGGATGCCTCGGTCAACATCAGTATGGAACCTTTTCGCGCCTTCGTGGCCGACCTTCTTCCCGAATCCCAAAGGACTGTCGGTTTTGCTATGCAGAGCGTTTTGATCGGCGCCGGTGCGGTCTTGGCTTCCAAACTCCCCGGATTCCTGCACGACCGTTTGGGGGTGGCCCGGGACACCACACCGGCCCACCCCATCCCGGAAACCGTACACTGGGCCTTCACCATCGGGGCAGGTGTGTTTCTTCTGGCGGTTCTTTGGACCGTTCTCACTACCCGCGAAAATCCTCCAACGGATGCCCGCGCCTTCGCCCAAAAGAAAGACGAGGGCATGGGCGCTATTTGGCAGGCTATGAAGGAGATGCCCGCCACGATGCGACAACTCGCCGCCGTGCAGTTCTTTACCTGGATGGCCTTGTTTTGCATGTGGATCTATTTTCCCGTGGCTGTGGCCCGGAACGTCCTCGGCGCCAGCGACACCTCTTCGGATCTTTACAAACAAGGGGTGCAGATTGCCAATGACTGCTTTGCTCAATACAACTTTGTCGCCTTCCTCGCTGCCATGGGATTTCTTTGGCTGGGCAGAAAGATGTCGGCCCGCACGATTCACTTCTTCTCCCTGCTCTTGGGAGGGCTCGGCCTTCTTTCCGTGGGCTGGCTGCACGACCCCAAGTTGTTGCTTCTCTCGTTCACGGGCGTGGGGGTCGCTTGGGCCAGCATCCTCTCCATGCCGTATGCCATGTTATCCGGGGCCATTCCCGGCGACCGCATGGGAGTGTACATGGGGATTTTTAACTTCTTCATCGTCATTCCCCAGATCCTGATCGCCCTGATCCTGAGCCGCGTCATGGAAAACATTCCTTCCTTCAACCGTCTCAGCGCAGTCATTTTTGGCGGAGTCTGCCTTTTGCTTGCCTCTCTCCTGACTTGGCGAGTGAAGGAAAAGCCGGCATCTCCCAACCTCTAAATTGCGGTTGGCTCGTCCGCCCCAGGACGGATATTCTTTCGGCAACGGGTGCGGTGGCAGAGTGGTCGAATGCGGCGGTTTGCTAAACCGTTGTACGGGTAAAACCGTACCGGGGGTTCGAATCCCCCCCGCACCGTTTATTTCTTTGAATCAAACGTGGCCTTAATAAAGCTGGAGCCCACGTTGGTGAAGTTGAAGACGTGCAATCCCATCTCTTCCGCCAAATCCGTGCAAACCCGGATCCCGCGCATGCTGTTTCCCATGCTGTCCAGTCGGGGGGAATACGAGCCGATACCTAATTGACGGTTAATCACCGCCAGAATACCCCCGGCCACACCGCTTTTCGCAGGAATTCCCACACGAAATGCCCATTCGCCCGCAAAATCGTACATTCCGCAGGTAAACATCACACTCAACACATCCCGGACGGAATCAAAACTTAGAACCTCTTTCCCGGTCACCGGATTCGTCCCCAAATTGGCCAAGGTTGCGCCCATGATGGCGAGGTCGCGAGCGTTCACCAGGACTGAGCACTGCTGAAAGTATACATCCAAAACTTCCTCCACCTCCCCATCGATCAAATCCACGTTCTTAAGAAGATAACCAATGGCCCGGTTCCGATGCCCCGTCTCTTTTTCCGATCGGTACACTGCTTGATCAATCCTTAGCTCCCGACCCGCCGCACCACTGAGCAAAGCCAAAATCTTCCCGATCTTCTCCTTGGAGTCTTTTCCGGTGACCATACCGGTATCCGTGATGGCCCCGGCATTGATCATGGGATTGAAGGGCTTGCGGCTGGACCGGAGCTCGAGGGAATTAAAGGCTTCCCCGCTCGGTTCGACCCCAATGCGCTTTAGGACCGCATCCCGACCGTGGGTCTCCACAGCCAACCCGAATAGAAACGCCTTGGAAATGGACTGGATGGTGAATTCCGCCGAAGTCTCACCGACTTCATGCACCTCCCCGTCCACCTCAGCCACGGCAACACCGAAGTGATCGGGATTTGCTTTGGCCAACTCCGGAATATAAGTGGCCACCTGGCCCTCATGACAACTTCCATGCTTGTGATGGAGTCGCTCCAAAGCCTGACGTAAATGCTTCTGTCCTGTGAGTTTACTTTTTTGGCTCATGAATTGGGTCTGGTTTCCCAGCATCCCACTACCATGTCGAGGAGTTAATCTGCGCTATCTCTCCACGGTTCTGTTAAAAGATTATTCACGGAGTCAAGATGACCATCCTTGACTCAAAACCAAAAAACGAGATTATGAAAGATATGCAAAAGCTCATCCTTTGGTCACTTTCTGGAGCCGTCAGTCTACTCCTCCTTATCAACCTCCTCCTCGGTCTCAACACCCGTAAAACGGTCAATCAGATCCAAATGGTGCAAGCCCAGGTCGCCAATGGCAGCCAACTGGAAATGGTCCTCCGGAACCTCAGTATCCGGATCGCCATGGCCGGTGAAAAAGATCCCGCGTTTAAGGAAATTCTCAAGAAACATGAGCTTAATGTGAAGCTCGACGGCACAACGGAAGCCAAATAAGGACCTATCATGAACGACGAAAATAATTCTTACTCCTCATCCTGCCCCTCCTGCGCTTGGCCGCTGATCACTCTTTTGGCCGCCCTCCTGGTCGTTAACGTGGTGCAACTGGTCTCCATCGTGCAAGAGCGTTCCAGCGTCAATCAGGTGGCGGGAAACGCGCAGCAGGCCATCGCCCGCTATCAGTTGGTCTCCACCAAGCTTGAAAATATTGCCAAGGATCTGATGAAACTCAGCGCCAACAACAATGAGGCCAAGGAGATTGTCACCCAGTTCAATATCCAGATGAACCAGCCGAATGCCGCGGCGGGTCAAGCTCCGGCCAAAAAGTAACTCCCCTAACCTCGGGCAGGGCGGGGCTGGATATCGAGACTAAAGTCGATCGCCTTTGCGCTGTGGGTTAACGCCCCGACGCTAATCCACTCCACCCCGGCTCGAGCCAGTGCTTTCGCTCTTTCCGGCGTCACGCCTCCTGAGGCCTCAAGCTCCATTTTCGGATTTTGACTGTTCCTCAGGGCCACAACTTTTGCCACATCCTCTGGACTCAGATTGTCCAGCAGGAGACGATCCACAGGTTCTTTCAAAAGCGACTCCGCTAACGCAACAGAATCCGCCTCCACCACCAAGGGATAATCGGGAAACTCTTGGCGCGCCTTGTGGATCACTCCCGAGATCTGTCCCTTGGGCATCACCGCCAGATGGTTCTCTTTGATGAGAATCCCATCGTATAGACCCGTGCGATGATTGACTCCGCCTCCGGCCCTGACGGCCTGGCGCTCCAGGGCGCGAAGCCCGGGGGTTGTCTTTCGGGTATCCAGAATTTTGGCTTTGGTTCCCTGAACCGCGTCAACAAACACCGCAGTTTGGGTCGCAATACCGGAGAGGCGCTGAAGAAAGTTTAGGGCACAACGTTCCCCCGAAAGAATGCTTCGGGCGCTTCCCTCAACCTCAGCGACAATCGATCCCGCTTTGATCTTCTCCCCATCCTTGACCTTGGGCGTCCAGCGCAGGGAGCCATCCACCTCGCGGAAGACGGCTTCCGCCACATCCATACCTGCCAGAACACAAGCCTCCTTGCAGACCAAAAGCCCACGAGCCAAAACAACCCCTGGAATCGCGACCCGACTGGTCACATCCAACGGTCCCATATCTTCCCCTACAGCCCGAGAAGCGGCCTCCCTCACCACCGCCTGCCAATCTTTGGTTGGATCCTTCACCTGATCAGCGTGCAATCGTCCGGGGGTGGGAGTCGAGGAAAACGTCCCGATCTTCCTCTAGGCTGTTTTTCCCCTAAGATGCCCAAATGAAAACGGTCATCCGAAAAGCCGAACCTGCATCCCTCCGCCACGCGGCGGAACTTCTCCATGCCGGTGAGGTCGTGGCCATTCCCACGGAGACCGTCTATGGACTAGCCGCACTTGGATTGAACCCTGACGCGGTGAAGAAAGTGTTTATCGCCAAAGGACGTCCCTCTACCGACCCTCTGATCCTTCATCTTCCCTCCCCCGATCTTCAGCATGCCATCCACTCAGGAATCATCGCCGACCATACTCCGAGTGAGGCTTTTGTCTTGGCCTCCGAATTTTGGCCGGGTCCTTTGACTTTGGTACTCCCCCGTGGGCCTCAAGTTCCGCCTGAAGTCACCTCGGGTTTGGATACGGTGGCAGTCCGCTACCCGGCACACCCGGTGGCGCAACAACTTCTCACTCTCCTTGGGTGCCCACTCGCCGCGCCCAGCGCCAACCGTTTCGGCCGTATTTCACCCACGGACGCCGCTTCCGTCATGGAGGAGTTGGACGGAAGGGTTCCCTTGATTCTGGATGGTGGGGAGTGCTCCACCGGGGTGGAATCCACCGTTCTCTCCCTCATACCTCCAGAACCGATCATTCTTCGACCTGGCAAGATCACCCCCGAGGATATCGCCCGCGTTCTTGGTCGACCCCCACACCATCGAAAACAATCCGCCGCCCCAAACCAACCCATGGCTTCTCCAGGAATGTTGGAGTCCCATTACGCACCCCTAACCCCCCTTTATCTGACACAGGAGCCCATTACCCACCTGCAAAACGATCTACTCTTCATTCATTACCGCTCCCCTGGCGGAACCCTCTTTCCCAACCAGTTTGTTTTATCGGACCTGGGGGACTCCAAGACCGCGGCGAAAAACCTATACAGGATCTTGCGGCAAGCAGATGCGGCTCATGGGAAGGCAATTTTGATCGACCCCATTCCGGACTCTCTTTTGGCTCCCGCCCTAAGAGATCGGATTCAAAGAGCCAGTGTGGGAAATGCAAAGTGGGAAGGAGACGCCTGGATCCTTCGCCGAAAACATCAATCCTAGATCTGTCCTCCAGGGCCTTCGCCGCTCTCCCGATCCTCATCCTTTAACCGGACCAACGCCAGAACGTGCCGCAGGAGTTTTTGCACCGACATCTCCACCGACTCTTTGGAAGTCGCGAGGATGAGGTCGGGTTTCTCCGGCTTTTCGTAGGGGGAGTCAATGCCGGTAAAACCCCGGATCTCCCCTTGGCGTGCCTTTTTATAAAGCCCGCGTGGATCTCTCTTCTCACACTCCTCAAGGGAGGCATCCACATAGACCTCGGCAAATCCAAGCCCGGCGGCATGACAGGCAGACCGGACGCCCGACCGCTCTTTTTGCAAAGGCGAAATCAGCGAGCTGACCACCACCAGACCGGATTCCGCCATCAATTTGGCCACCTCGCCTGCACGACGAATATTTTCCGCCCGATCCTCAAGGCTGAATCCAAGGTCCGCGCATAATCCGTGGCGCAGATTGTCCCCATCCAAAATCATGGAGGCGATCCCCCGACGGAAGAGCAGGGACTCGAGAGCGACCGCCAAGGTGGATTTGCCGGACCCTGATAGCCCCGTCAACCAGATGACCGCCCCCTCGTGACCGAAATGCGCCGCCCTCGCCTCTTGGGAGATCCTCCCTTCCGTCCATGTTAGATGCTCCCCAGTAACCGCCTTGGCCAAAGAGCTGGGATATTCCGCCTCCAGAACAATTCCCCCTCCGCCCAGCCGGCTTCCCTGTTGCAGGGCAAATCTGCCCAACGACTCCACCCGCTCGTGGGCGTCATACACCAGGGGGCGACGGCAACGAATCCGGACCTCTGCCACCTCAAACCGTCCCACCTCCTCCCGTGCATCGTTCTTCTGTTCTAACTTTTCCGCATCCACCACCCGGTCGATCGCCACTAACCGCGCCTCGACAGACTGGGTGGCCAAGCGCAATTGCACCGGGGCCTGGAGGCGGAGAGGTTCCGTATCGAGCCAGAAAATGCGGGCTTTGAGTTCGCGTGACTCCACAGGCGGATGCTGTTCGTGGGAGCCAACATGCCCCCGCTCCACAAAGATCTGCTCCTCCAAAGTGACGGCCACACTTCGCCCAGGGCCCAGCTCTTTGACAGGGTCCGGATTTCCCCAATCCTCAATCGAACGGATCTTGCTGGATTTCCGGTCTGGAAAAAACACCACCGAATCTCCCACCCGAATTTTCCCACTCTCCAGCTTCCCGGCGATCACCCTGCGCTCATCAAAACGATAAACATCCTGCACGACCAACCTCAGCGGCCCCTCCTTTTGCACATCGCTACGACCCACGCCTGAAAGCAAGGCCTGGAGCAAGGTCGGCCCTTTCCACCACCCCAGTCGCTTCAGGTCCTGGGACTTCACATTTGACCCCTCACGGGCGGAAATCGGCACCACCTCACGAGGAGGAATCTTGAGACCCCCCAGATACTCCCGGATTTCCTTCTCCAGAGTTCGGAACCGATCCTCCTTCCAATCCACCAAATCCATTTTGTTGACCGCCACAATCACTTTGGAAACCCCCAACAAGGAGAGCAGGAGTCCGTGCCTCCGGGTCTGCTCCTTCAATCCCTCTTTCGCATCGATCAGCAGGATGGCCTCCTCGGCGGCCGCCGCACCGGTCACCATGTTCTTGATAAACTCGCGGTGACCCGGCGCATCAATGATTTCAAAGCCCTGACCCTCATAACGGAACCCAATCCGGGTGGTATCAATGGTAATGTTCTGGGCCTGTTCTTCGAGCAAGGCATCAAGAAGGAAGGCGTACTCGAAAGGCATCCCCTCTTCGCGGCACGCCTTCTCGACCGACTCAATCTTTCCATCGGGCAGGGATTGGGTATCGGCCAGCAGCCTTCCAATGAGGGTCGACTTGCCGTGATCCACATGTCCCACGACCACAATACGGGTCCGTGGCTCTTCCGGACCCCCGGCGGCACCGGCTCCGCCCTGACGCTTTGGGAAAAAAGCGGGCTGATAGTCTTGGGCCACCGATTTAGGCGCTGGTGGCATCTGGATCCCTCCGCTCACATGAACCCCTTCGCCCGCAGCTTCTGCATGGCATTGCGTTCATGATGGTCTTGGGCTCGACCCGCCCGCTCGGCGGTCTTGGTGGTTTTCAACTCCTGCACGATTCCATCGATCGTGGTCACCTGGCTTTCAATCGACTTCGTGATCGGCCAGCAACCCAGGGACCGATATCGCCGTCCGTTTTCGGCAAAATACATTTTGGGCACCGGAATTCCTTCGCGACGCACGTACTCCCACACGTCGAGCTCTGTCCAATCCAACAAGGGCTGAACCCGCACGTGCTCCCCCGGTTTTACCGCCGTGGTGAACTGCCCCCAGAATTCGGGCGGCTGGTCGCGATACTCCCATTCGTTGTCGGCAGTGCGGGGGGAAAAATATCGTTCCTTGGCCCGGGTCGAATCCTCATCCCGACGGATGCCGGTCACCAAGGCATCCCATTTGTATTTTGCCAAGGCCTGTTGGAGGGCCAACGACTTGAGCTCATGCGTGACCGTGACCGGGTCGTGCGTTTCATATCCGATTCCGCGTTTCCGGGCCTCCTCGTTCACCATGACAATCAAATCAATCTCGTAATGCTTTCTGGCCCACTCTCGGAAGGCCAGCATCTCGGGAAATTCATAGGTTGTGTCGATATGCACCAAGGGAAACGGGATTTTTCCGGCAAAAGCCTTTTTGGCTAACCAAATCAATGTGTTGGAATCCTTGCCCATGGACCAGGGCATAGCCATGTTCTTAAAATTCGCGAAGGCCTCACGAAATATGTAAATGCTCTGATCCTCAAGATGTTGCAAATACGACATAAAAGATAGACTTTATCGGTTTTTAAATTAAATTACAAGTATGATTCCGGCAGCAGCAGCCAAAAGGAAGTCGCATACGAGTGGTGACGATTTTCACGAGGATTTTGATAAAAAATCCGCTCAAGAGCGTATTCAATGGGCCATTCAGAAATTTCCCCGAAAAGCCATACTCACCACCTCTTTTGGAGCCCAGTCCTCTGCCCTCCTCCACTTAGCCGCTCAGATCCAACCGGATCTGCCCGTTCTTTTTATCGATACCGGCTATCACTTTCCTGAAACCATCTCGTTTGCCGAGGAATTAACCAAGAGACTTAAACTAAACCTCCATACCTACCGTCCCATTCTATCCCCTGCCGAAATTGAGTCACGCTACGGCCAGATATGGGAAAAGGGCCCCGAAGGACTCGAACAATTTCATGAAATCATCCGCGTCGAACCCCTCCGCCGGGCTCTTCGCGATTTGGATCCCGAAATTTGGATTGCCGGCCTGCGGCGAGCCTCCTCCGAATCACGCCAAAAAATGGACTTTCTTACCCGCCAAGACGCCCGCTTCAAATTCCTCCCCCTGCTCGACTGGTCGGATCGTGACCTCGGCCAATACCTCCAAACCCACTCGCTCCCCTACCACCCCCTCTGGGCTCAAGGCTATGTTTCCATCGGCGATCGGGTCACCACGAAGCGCCTCGACCAGGTTTCGGACCCCTCCCAACTCCGCCATTTCGGCTGGAAAAGGGAGTGCGGCATCCACGACCGGGTCTGATTTCCCGAAAAAGAAGATTTTCTCCAAAGCCCCTTCAGTTAGTCTTACCCCTTATGGCAGGCGAAGTTGTTGAAGTGGAAGGAGTCGTCAAAGCGGTGCTCAAGGGCACCCTGTTTCGCGTGGAGTTGATCAACGGTCACGCCGTTCTGGCCCACATCTCCGGGAAAATGAGAAAGAACTTCATCCGCCTCAACACCGGCGACAAAGTGAAGATGGAAATGTCCCCCTACGACCTGAGTAAAGGCCGGATCACCTACCGCATTCCACCCCCGAATCCCGACGGCCAGCCGGCCGCCCCGGTTCCGGTTTAACTCTCTCCTGCGATCAGCTCGGCGTACGTCTGCCAGGGCACATCCCCACCAGTGTCCCGGGGCGTGCGCTCCAGCTCTTTGGATTGGAAATCCACCCCAAAAAGCCCAAACCGCGGAGCATACGTTCCCCACTCGTAATTGTCCGTCAGCGACCAGTGAAAGTATCCGATCAAGGGCCATCCTTCGGCCCTGAGTTTTTTCACCTCCAGTACATGCTGACGAAGAAAATAACTTCGGCTTTGCTGGTCTTCCCTTCGTTGACAGGCCTCGTCCGGGGAACAGCGTCTCTCGGCCATTCCATTCTCCGCAATTAGGATCGGAAGATCCGGATATTCAGAGGCGTACCGCTCCACAAAGAACCGCAGTCCACGGGGCAGCGCCTTCCAATCCCACCATTTGGTGGCCAACCCTTTGGTCAACCATTCCCGCAAACCGACCCTTCCCAACTGCAGGTCCGCCAAGGAAGGAAGACGGACGGCGTTCCCGACGAAAGGATCGTAGTAATCGAAAGAAATATAATCCACCACCGGCTCGTCCCTTCGCTCGCGCACCAAGGGCACCAAGCGGGAAAAGGTGCGCTCGTGCAAAAACCTTCGGCTTAAGGCGTGCTGGATCTGCTTGATCAGCTCCCCGACCATTTCGGAAAAGATCCCATGGTGGGGAAAGTCCATTCCCCGGTAGGCCCGGGTAAACTCGCGAAAACGATCCTGCAGGAAGGCGAAAATGGATTCATTCGCGTGGGTTTGACGGGCTCCCTCAAGCACATCCACCAGCATCTTATCCATCCAGTACAGGTCACTGGCAAAGGTGTTAAAGGAAAGCATGGGGATCCCCCATTCCGGATGGCGCTGATAGAGCGCATGGACCCCTCTCTTGACCCTGATATGGGCTTCCAGTTGATTCTGCAAGGCCACCAGCCCCGCCGCCCACCAGGAACGACCCCCCGCGGGAAAAGCCCCCACGTTGTAGGTGCAGGCGGCCAACATGTTCGGCTCGTTGAGCGTGATGAACCATCTCGGTGGAGCGACTCCACGCTCGGCCAGTTTCCGGTTGAGCTGCTCCAGCATGTGACAGGCATAATGGGAAAAGAGTTCAGGGGTCTCCTCGCTCAGCCAAGGATCCCGCCCCAGCCAGCGCGGGGTGGTAAAATGGGACAGGGTGATCAACGGCTCCAGATCCCTCGACCGCAGGGCGACAATCATATCCACATAGCGCGCCAAGACTTCCCCCGAAAATTCCCCGTTCGCCTTCTCCGGTTGCAGCCGCGCCCACTCGATGCCGAGGCGATAGGCGGACAGACCCATCATTTCCGCACGATCGAAATCCTCTTCATAACGGTTCCAGAAATCGACCGACCGCCCGGACCGTTCCACCTTCCCGGTAACCTCCCAATCATACCAGTTGTTCCTCGGCTGTCCCTCCCCGTTGTACCCTCCCTCGTGTTGATAGGGGCTACAGGAAACCCCCCAAAGAAACTTCTGCTTCCCGGCCCCGGACTTCACTTTTTGCGGGCCGTTTCCGCCATGGCTTCCTGCTGATCGGGGTGAACCTCGATCGGTTCATGTTCCTGCTCGGCAATCAGTGTCTGCACCACCTTCACGGCCGCCTGGGGTTGCCCCATTTTGCGTGCGGCTTGTCGCATGGCCTCCAGCCTCCCAGGTTCCGCCAACAGCCTGCTGACCTTATACCCCAGGATGGAAATCTCGTTGCACTTGATCGCAGCCCCTTTCTCCAAAAGCTGATCACTGTTCCGCTCCTCCTGCCCGGGAATGGGGTCATAAATGACCATGGGTAGTCCGGAGGCCATCGCCTCCGCCGAGGTCATTCCTCCCGGCTTGCTCACCAGCAGATCCGCCGCCCCCATCCAGGAAGGCATATCTTCCACATAACCCAACACCCGGAACTCCGCCTTGCCCGGTGACTCCACGTTTTTTGCCAGCTCCTCCTCCACCCGGGCTTTGGCATCGGGGTTTTTTCCGCTGATCACAATCACCTGGGCGCGTTGGGACATCTGTCTTAGGGATTTGACCACCTGCTCAGCCGGGTTTACCCCCAAGGCACCCGCCGAAACCAAAATCACCGGACAATCGGACCGTAACCCCAGCTTTCGACGGAGCGAAGGTTTGTCCTGATTCTTCCCAAAGTCCGGATCCACCGGGATTCCGCTCACCGTGATTCTCTCCCCGGGAAGTCCCAACGTGGTCAGATAAGCCTTGGTTTCATCCAAGGCCACGAAGTAGCGATGAAAGGCGCGGGAGAGCCACATGGCGTGAAAGTCATAATCCGTCACCACAATGGAGAGCTTTGCCTGAATGACCTTCTTGGTGATCAGGTGGGAGATGATTTCAGCCGGCATGAAATGGGTGCACACCGTGATGTCCGGTTGCATTTTGGCCAACAAACGGACCAAAGGCCGGGTGTTCAGACGATCCAGCAAAAGACGCATCCGGTCCGTCTTCCAAGGTTCATCGCTTTTTTCGTACCACCAGCCCAGAAGGGTCGGGGCATCCTGGACGAGTTTAATATACAGCTTGGAATAGAAATCCCGGAAAAGTTTGTTGGTGAAAGCCAAGGCATCCACATGGGCCACTTCCGCGATTCCGGGAATCTCGTGACAGGCCTTTTCCAGGGCCGCCGCTGCGCGCAGATGTCCCGTGCCGGCACTGGTGGAAAGAATCAGTACTTTCTTGGGATGCTTCACTCGGAATATCGTAGCCCAAAATCGCCCATTTTCCCTACCCAAATAGATCCGGCGTCCCGGTATCTCTCCCCTTCCGACTCCTTCCCTCACGCGGCTTGATCCTGGCCGGCTTCCCAGAGGCATCGGTCTCCCTTTCCTCCAGCCCCTGCAAGATCTCCTCGGCCCGTTTCAACACCTCGTTGGGCAAGCCCGCCAACCTCGCCACCTGGATCCCATAACTGCGATCGGCCTCCCCCTCCACTATCTGCCGCAAAAAGACAACCCGATCCCTGTCCTCCCGGACGGCCACCCGAAAGTTTCGGACTCCCGGCCGGGTTAACGCCAATTCCGCCAGCTCATGATAATGCGTGGCGAAGAGGGTCTTGGCTTTCACCGTGTCATGCAGGTGCTCACCCACAGCCCAAGCGATACTCAAACCATCCAGGGTGCTTGTTCCCCGCCCAATCTCATCAAGGATGACCAGGCTTTCGTCGGTGGCGTTATGCAGGATCAGCGCCGTTTCATTCATCTCCACGAGGAAGGTGCTCTGCCCGCGGGCCAGATCATCCCCTGCTCCGATCCGCGTAAAGATGCGATCCAAAACCGGAAGCTCCGCGTGCTTGGCCGGAACAAAGGAACCCGCTTGGGCCAGAAGACAAATCAAAGCCGACTGCCGAAGATAGGTGCTTTTTCCCGCCATGTTTGGCCCCGTCAATACGATCATAGTCCCCTGATCCTCACCCAAGTTCAGATTATTGGGCACAAAGGGCTCGGCTCCACCGGCCAGAAGCTGTTCCACCACCGGATGACGTCCGCCCACAATATGGATTTTACCGTCCTTCCTCATTTGCGGACGCACATAACCCCACCTTCTTGCCGTGGCCGCCAACCCGGCCAACGCATCCAAGCTACCCAAAGCTTCCGACGTCTGCTGTAAGGAAGCCGCCCGGGCCAAGACCGCTTCACGCAGTTTGGCAAATAGCTCCAGCTCCCGGGCCACTGCCTTCTCCTCCGCCCCCAGGATTTTCTCCTCCATCTTCTTTAACTCCGGAGTGACGAACCTCTCGGCCGCGGCCAGAGTCTGTTTACGCTCATACTCCTTGGGAACCTGATCCAGGTTGGTCTTGGTCACCTCGATGCCATAACCGGAGATGTTATTGAAACGGATTTTCAGGCTTTTGATCCCCGTTCGTTCGATTTCTTTGGCCTGCAGATCCGCAATCCAATTCCGACCCTCCCTCATCGCCTGCCGATAGTCGTCCAATACCGGATCGTAGCCGTCCCGAATCATTCCCCCCTCGCGCGTGATGGCCGGCGGCTCTTCCGCTACCCCTCGGGCCAACTCCTCCATGAGTTTCCCCTCCAACTCAATCTTTGCCGCCCACTCCTTGACCAAGGCTCCTTTCACCTCACGAACACACTCTTTGACTTTGGGTAAAGCCTCCAAGGTCGATCGGAGAGCGGCCAGATCGCGGGCGTTTCCTGTTCCGCTGGCGATCCGACCAGTCAAACGTGCCAAATCCCTGACTTCCTTCAGGGTCTCACGAAAGTCATCCAACCGGCCCGCATCCTCTAAAAACCCTTCTACGGCTTCGTGTCGGGCCTCGATCTCCCCCCGATTTCGCAAAGGCCGGATCAGCCATCCCCGCAACTCCCTTCCCCCCATCGCCGTGACCGTCTGGTCGATTGCCCGAATCAGGCTGGTGTCTGCCCCGGGGATGGCTGGTTGTAGGATTTCCAAATTCCTCTGGGTCGCTGAATCCAGACGAAGGCAGTCCTCGGAACGGAACGGCCGCGGGGCCTGTAAATGCTGGGCCGCATTCTTCAGGGTTTCCGTCAAATAACGAACCAAAGCTCCGGCCGTGGCCACCGCCGGACCCAACCCACGGCAACCAAACCCATCCAAACTTTGGACGCGAAAATGATCACAGAGAAGGGTGCGTCCCGTCTCCTCTTCCAGAGTCCATTCCGGAATCCGGGTGACCGAAACCCCCGGATCCAGCCACTCCTCCGCTCCTTTTTCCTCTTCCGCCAAAAGAATCTCCGCGGGATTCGCGCGTCTCACCTCTTCGCGGCATGCCGTTTCATCCGGTGGTTCGGCAAGCCGCAGTTCCCCTGTGGTCGCATCCAACAAGGCAAAACCCCACTTCACCTTTTTTCCATCACCCCGTCGCACAGCCGCCAGCCAACGGGGAAGTTTCGGCTCGGAAAGCTCCACCCCCACCGCACAACCGGGGCTGAGGATTCGCGTGATCGCCCGTTCGACCATCTGTCCCGGCTTCACCTCCCCCACCTGATCGCATAAAGCGACCCGTCTTCCCGCCGACAACAGTTTCGTCACATAACCCTCCGCCGCGTGAAAGGGCAATCCACACATGGGGATGCCGTTCCTTTTGGTTAGGGTGAGGTTCAGCAAGCGGGCCCCCTCCTCCGCGTCCCCCATAAACAGCTCGTAAAAGTCCCCCAACCGAAACAGAAGCAGGGCATCGCACGGAATCTGCCCACGCAGTTTTTGGTACTGCCGCATCATCGGGGTGGAAGCCTCGGCCATCCTCCCTTTTTCCCTCCATCCCGCCCCCATCTCAATGCCCAAGCCGGGCAATTGTGGATAGAATGAGTCCCGTTGCGCACATATGCCGATGGTGGCCAACCGGGCCCCTCCCTTTTAGAGTGCCCTCATGCGGATCATCATCACCGGGTTGGTGGGCCAATACCCCTTTGGAGGGGTCATTTGGGACTACATCCAGTATCTGCTCGGATTCCGGGCCTTGGGCCATGAAGTGCTTTATCTGGAGGATTCAGGAGCCTGGCCTTACGACCCCGAGGCCGGAACCATTACGGACGACTGCTCCTTCGCCCTAAAATCCCTCAAAAAGATTTTCGGAGATTTTGATCTGGCAGAATCGTGGGTCTATCGCAACGGGGCGGATGGAAAGTTTCACGGCGCCGGAGAGAAAGTGGCCCGAGAATGGCTGCGCCACGGCGACTTGCTGGTGAACGTCTCCAGCGCGGGCTGGCTCCGAGACTACGATCTCCGGGTGGGACACAAAATGTTCATCGATGGCGATCCCATGTTCTGCCAGATCGGACTTTTGGATGGCTCCGATCCTCTCTACGCCGGTCGTTTACGGGACCACGACAGTCATTTCACCTTCGGTCTCTCCGTGGGCCAACCCGGATGTCCGGTTCCCACCGACGGCATTGCCTGGAAGCCGACGGTCCAACCGGTCGTTCTGGAACAATGGAACCAGGTCCCCGTATCGGCCCAGGCCCCTTGGACCACGGTCATGAACTGGGCCAGCTACCAACCCAAAATCTGGGAGGGAAAACCGTTCGGCCAAAAGGACCTCGAGTTTGAAAAGTTTGCCGGGTTGCCCGGAAAAGTGGAAACCCATCTCCGGATCGCCATGGGCCTGGGGGTCAATGGGAAACGGCCAGCCGAAAGATTAAAGAATCTCGGTTGGGACTTGGTGGAACCCCAAGACGTCGTGCCCGATCATTTAGCCTATAGAAAGTTTTTACAAAATTCAGCCGGGGAATGGAGCGTCGCCAAGCACGGCTACGTCGTCGCCGAGACCGGCTGGTTCAGTTGCCGCAGCGCCTGCTACCTGGCTCTTGGTCGCCCGGTCGTGGTTCAGGAAACGGGATGGAGCCGACATCTCCCGTCAGGATTCGGGGCGGTTCCTTTTACAACCCTGGACGAGGCCGCCGAAGGGCTGAAACGTGTTTCTCACGATTACACTTCCCACGCCAAGGCAGCCCTGCAAATGGCAAAAGAACATTTTGAAGCCAAGAAAGTGTGCCGGGATTTAATCGCCAGAATCTAGGATAGGAAACCCAACCAAGGACCGGACCGGGTTAATGCCTCAAGGCCCAAAAGAGGATCAGAGCCAAAGATACCCAGAAAATTACACCTACCCCAATGGAGGCAATCATCGCACTGGGAAAAAGTTTGCTCGGCTTCTTGCGAGGTTCCGGATCCTCCTGACGATTCATCATTTCTGCAAGTGGGCAAATCCGTTGCCCATGGCGTGCGGGAGTTGGGAGGACCGCACAATTCCCAATTTTCGATATACTGATTTGCGCTGATTTTTGATCGTTCCCTCCGTGACCCCCAGTTGTTTGGCCACCTCTCGGGTGGAGTTACCCAAAACCAACATTTTAGCCACTTGGAGTTCCCGTTTTGATAAACGGTGCATACCCACCTTCAGATCGCTCCCGCTGACCACCTTTTCAATGCTACGACTTAGCACTGGCTTGCCATCCGTGACGGAAGAAAGTCCGTTCTGAATATCCTCAAAACTGTCCTTCAGGTCCCAGATTCCAGCCGCCCCACGATCCAGCCACCAATGAACACAATTGGGGGTAAAGTTCTCCCCATACACCACACTAACCGCCCGTTCGCGGAGCGAGGGAATCGGCACATCGACCGGCAAAAGGTGGACCGCCAGAAAACAAATCGAATCGGGGTGCAT
>CAZZMY010000001.1:57780-69478 GCA_964655385.1 uncultured Akkermansia sp. | reverse complement strand
TTTCTTTCGTTGATAATGATTCATCCCCCGAACCAAAAGAAAGAAAACAAAAACGAATGAATAATCCTCCTGAAGTCTGGGTCAAAGTTTGCCGCGAACTCGAAAAAGTCATCTCCCCCGATGCCCTCCACCGCTGGTTTTCCTCCATCATCCCGCTGTCGTACGACTCGGGCCGGCTGGTCCTGGGGGTGGAAAATGCCATTTACCAGTACTGGATCGAAGAAAACTACCTCAACCAACTCCGGGAATGCGCCACTCTGGCCGTCGGCCGGGAGGTGAAGATCAGTTTTGATGTCGTCGGATCCAAGGATCGCCCCGCCCCCACGGCCGAAGATCATCTCCTGCAGGCCGAGGGCAAAGAGAAGTCCAAACCCCTATCCAGTGAGCTGGTGAGTCGTTACACCTTCGAGTCCTTTGTTGCTGGCGTGAATAGCCAGTTTGCCCATGCGGCCGCCACAGCCGTGGCTGATGCCCCTGCTCGGACGTACAACCCCCTCTTCATTCACGGGTCGGTCGGCTTGGGCAAGACTCACCTTCTGCACGCCATCGGGCACCGGATCATGCAGAAAAAGAAGGGGGCCAAGATTGTCTATGTGACCTCCGAACAGTTCACCAATGAGTTTATCTCCGCGATTCAGCACGGGGAATTGGTCAAATTCCGCCGCCGCTTCCGTCAGGCCGACTGCCTCTTGATCGATGACGTCCAGTTCTTTGCCGGCAAGGATCGCTCCCAAGAGGAGTTTTTCCATACCTTCAACGCCCTCTTTGATGGCAACCGCCAGATTGTCCTTTCCAGTGACAGTCCTCCCGGGGACGTGGCCAACCTGCAGAAACGGTTGGTCTCCCGATTTGAGTGGGGGTTGAGCGCCGAACTGCAGTCGCCCGATATCGAGACTCGCATGGCCATTCTGCGCAAGAAGACTTCGACTATGCAGATCCGTTTGGGTGAATCCGTCCTCCATTTCATCGCCGAGCGCGTGAAGACCAACGTGCGTCGTCTGGAAGGCGCCTTAAACCGCGTGGCCGCCTGGGCCGCACTGCACGACCGTCACATCACTCCCGCACAAGTGGAAGAACTCCTCAAGGACTTCATCCAGCAGGAGACCAAGCCGATCGTGACGATCGAGCTGATTCAACGCCGTGTGGCCGAGGGCTACGACCTGCGTGTGGCCGATATGACCAGCAAGCGGCGCCCGGCTCATATCGCCCTACCGCGCATGGTGGCGATGTACCTGAGCCGTAAGATGACCGGGAAAAGCCTCCAGGAAATTGGCGAGTCGTTCGGGGGACGCGATCACGGCACTGTTCTGCATGCGTGTAAGACCATTACCTCGAAAATGCAGAGTGATGACCGATTGCAGCAAATGGTTGGCCTGCTAACCCACAAACTCGAAGAGCCCGCCGATCGTTAAGCGGCGGATCGCCCGCCCCAATTTTGTGAATCCATCTTCACCCCGCTGGGGTGTGTTCACACGTCATTCGACCCACGGCATGCCTTTATTAAAAATGCACCGCTCCGTACCAAATGTTTTTAGCCTTCTGCTGGAAGCTTGTTTTGCGTTGTTCCAGTGGAAATCACGGGTTGATGCATCTTTACTAACCGCTACAGAGAGGGATTCCATTCGGCTGTGAATAGGTCCAAAAACACCGTCAGTGCAGCGTGGAAAACCTATGGCGCTTGGTATAACCGTGGGGGTGGGCCCGATCTATCCACCGCTTATTCTTTTTGTAATTCCATGCCCTTTCGTGCTTTACTGGTATTGTCGTGAGTTATCCACCTGCTTATGATTATGGTGTACTTGATTCTATATTTACCTATCCCAATCTCCTGACCACAGACATTCCATGAAACTCATCCTACAAAAGCAAAAATTTCTCGGCGCTCTCTCCGCGGTCCAGAATGTGGTCAGCACCCGTACCCCGATCGGGATCTTGAACAACCTGCTTTTGCGGGCCTCCGGGGCCAATTTGCAAATTTCCGCCACCGACCTCGACATTGGTATTCGCACCTGCTGTGAAGCCGGGGTCGAAAAGCCCGGGGCCGTTACGTTGCCCGCCCGGCGGCTGTTTAGCATTATTCGTGAACTGCCCTCGGAGGAACTGACTCTCGATGTGGACGCGAAATTTGGGGCGACCATTCGCTGTGGAGCGGCCTTTTTCCGCATCATGGGCATGCCTGAAGAGGAGTTCCCCGCGATCCCTGAGTTTCCGGCTAAAGCAGGGGACAAAAACCCGATCTACAAGATCGAACAAAAAGGGTTAAAGGAACTCATCAAGCGAGTTTCCTACGCCATGTCTGCCGACGAAAAGCGTTACGTGCTGAACGGCCTTCTGGTCTGCCTGAAAGAGGCCAAGCTTACTCTGGTCGCCACGGATGGACGGCGGTTGGCCTTGGCCGATCAGGAGCTGGAATTTCCAAAATCCGGGGAGCGGGAATTTATTTTGCCGGCCAAAGCGGTCTTGGAACTGCAGCGGCTTTTGGGGGACAAGGACGAGGTTTCCTTTGCCATTTTGGAAAACCAAATCCTGTTCCAATTCGGACCGACGCTCATTTCGGCCAAGATGGTCGAGGGCAACTATCCCAACTACCGTCAGGTGATTCCGGCTCAGGCCAAGGAGCGCGTCACGTTGGAACGGGAGCTGTTTTTGAATTCCGTCCGCCGCGTGGCTCTCCTTTCGAGCGAAAAATCCAACTCGGTCAAACTGACCTTTACCAAAAACAATCTGGAAATCGCGGCCAATACCCCGGACGTCGGCGAGGCACGGGAATCGATCCCCGTGCAGTACAAGGGCAAGGATTTCGCCATGGCGTTCAACCCGGAGTTTCTGGCCGATCCCCTGAAAAACATCGACAGCGACACAGTGCATTTTGATTTCATCGACGAACTCAGTCCCGGCGTGATCCGTTACAGCAAGCCGTTTCTTTACGTGATCATGCCGATGCGGACGGCCTGAGCCGCGCGGCGTGCTTCGCCGTCTCCGCCTCACTTCCTTCCGTTGCCATTCGGCCCTCGATCTCGAAAATCTCGGGTCCCGCGTTCTGTTGGTCGGGGCCAATGGACGGGGGAAAACCACCGTCTTGGAGGCCATCAGTTTGCTGGGCCGGCTTCGCTCGTTCCGCACCCGCACGCTCCGGGATTTGACGCGGCATGGTGCGGAGGGGTGGCGAGTCGAGGGATCCTGGGCCGATGAGGCGGGACCGGTTCGGTTGGGGGTTATCTGGCGGGGGCAGGGACGCGAACTAGAGATCGACGGGCGGGCGGGGGTCAGCACGGAGGAGTTTTGGGGCAGGGCTTTGGTGGTGGTGGCGCAGGGCGGGGATTTTTCCATCTTTGAGGGAGGCTCGGCGGAGCGGCGAGCGGGCTTTGATCTTTTACTGGCCGAGGTGGATCCCGGCCAGCTCCCCACCTTGAGGCGATTGAAGGAGGTGGCCCGTCAGCGGGCGGCCTTGTTGCGGCATCCGCATCCTTCGCGCCAAGAGTGGGAAGCCTGGACCCAACAACTGGCCGAGCTGGGGCAGGTTCTCCGCCCCGCCCGCGAGGAGTTGGCCCGAAGATTTTTACCGCACCTGGAACTGGCCCACCGGGAACTCACCGCGGGGGCTGAAAAGCTCAAAGTGACGTACCAGCCGGAGGCGGAGCTTCCGCCTGTGGGCCCTGAGCGGGAAACCCTTTGGAACCGGGAGCGGGAGCGAGGGCTCAACCTTGTCGGACCCCAGCGGGATGACTGGGATTTCAGCTTGGGGGGCAGAAGTCTTTCCCGGTTCGGCTCCGAGGGGCAGCGCCGCTCGGCTTGCTTAGCGGTGCGATTGGCAGAACTTCAGTTGATCCGGGAAACGCGGAAGCGGACACCAATCTTTTTAGTCGATGATGCCCTGAAGGAGCTCGACGAGAAACGGCGGGAGGCCTTTTGGCGCCAGGTTCCAGCCGAGGTTCAGGTCTTATACGCATCCGCTCATGACCGTCCCGATGAGGGGGGGGATTCTTGGGTTATTCTTCAGATTTCCCCCGGCTCGGTTCGGCCCGTCTTGGCGTGAGTCTTGCCAAGGGCTCGGCCCTGCCGATACGATCCTCGTCCGTTTTGCAACCAACAAAAGATCAAGGAGTTCAACCATGGCTACTGAAGTAGGACCTGTTAAAGCTGTCGAGGCACCCCCTCTGCGCCCCCTCAACATCCCCAACCGTCTCGCAGGAACCCCGAAACAGGGGCCCAAATATCCGGTCAAAGTTCGCAACGCCTCCGGCCAAGAAGTGGTGCTGGCCGATCCGGCCATGACCCGGGCCTTGGTGGCCTTGATGGACACCCACGCGGTGATTGGCGGGGCAGCCTGTCATTGGGGAGGGCCGGCGGCCTTGGCTGAAATCATGGCGGCAATTCACGGCGTGATGTTTGCCGAAAAAGGGCGACCTTGGCACGAGGCCTACAACTTTGTCAATGACGCTGGCCACACGGAAAACGGGGTGTATGCCCTGCGGGCACAATACGGTTTTGACGGCATGACGTTTGAGGATTTGAAAAAATTCCGTTCCATTCAAAGCAAGTTGACCGGTCACGGGGAAAGCCATCTCAACCCCGAAGGAGTTTTTATCAGCAACGGCCCGCTCGGCTCGGGCATTCCGGTGGCCCAAGGATTGGCGTTGGGCGACAAGTTGGCGAAGCGGGACCGGGTGACGTTCTGCGTGATCTCGGACGGCGCGTGCATGGAGGGAGAGGCCAAGGAGGCGATGGCCGCCATTCCCGGGTTGGCCAGCCGAAATGAAATCAACCCTTTTGTCTTGGTGGTGTCGGACAACGACACCAAGCTTTCCGGGAGAATTTCCAAGGACAGTTTCACCATGGAACCGACCTTTGCCTCGTTGGCCTCGCTGGGGTGGAACGTCCGGCATGTCACTGAGGGACAGAATTTGGAAAAAGTGTATCAGGCGGTGGAGCAGGCGGTCGCGGAAGCGAAGGGGGATCCGCGTCGGGCCGTTTGTCTTTGGGTCAAGACAATCAAGGGTTATGGCGTCAAAGAGACCGAGCAGAACTCCTCGGGCGGGCACGGCTTCCCGCTGAAGGACGGCGAAAAAATTGTTTCTTTCGTTGAGGAAATCACGGGCGGAAAAACGCCGACGGAACTGAAAACTTGGGCGGAATCCCTGCGCAAGAGCTGGGAGGAAAAACAGGCCGTAAAAAAAGCAGCGCCAGCAGCTGGTGCTACAACCGTCAAAAAAGAAAAGGTCCAGGCCGGGTTTGCGCGGGCTATGACCTTGGCGGCCCAAGAGGGGTTGCCGGTGGTTTCGATCAGCGCCGATTTGCCGGGATCGACCGGAGTGGCCGCTTTTCAAAAAGCGGTTCCTGGCCGGTCCTTCGATATTGGAGTGGCGGAGGCCAACATGATCAGCACGTGCACTGGCTTGGCCAAAACGGGATTTCTCCCGGTGGCCGACACGTTTTCCCAGTTTGGCATCACGAAGGGAAATCTTCCCCTGATCATGTCCGCGCTTTCGCAGGGACCGGTGGTGGCGGCATTCACCCATGCCGGGTTCCAAGATGCGGCGGATGGGGCTTCCCATGAGGCGACGACTTATTTTTCCGCCGTCAGCTCCATTCCGCAGACGCTGGCCATTGCCGTCAGCTGCTCCGAGCAAGCAGAGGCGCTGATGCTGGAGGCGTTTCGCCGGTTGGCCAAAGAGCGGCAGGGAGGCAAAGAGGGCGAAAGCGCGCTCTTCTTTGCCGGGCGTGAGGATTTTCCGGCCAAGGTTGGGGATCGGCCGGGTGGGTATCCTTGGGGCAAAGCCACGGTGGTGCGACCGGGCAAAGACGTGGTTATCGTGGCGAGCGGGCCGATGGTCCCGCTCGCGCTGGAAGCGGCCGAGATTCTGGCCAAGGACGGCAAGCAGGCGGCGGTGGTGGACAATCCTTTTGTGAATCGTCCGGATCTGGCCACGATTCAACCATTGGTCACAGCCGCCGGCGGCCGGCTGGTTACCGTGGAGGATCATCAAATTGTGGGAGGCATGGGGGCCATTCTGGTGCATGCCCTCTGCTTGGCCGGGGCGAGCCTGAAAACAGCCGCGATCGGCATGAAGGGTGAGTTTGGCCGCTCTGCTTACAGCGCCCGTGAGCTTTATGAGCATTATGGGATGGGGCCCAAAGATATCGCGGCGGCAGCCAGGAAACTGGCGGCTTGAATCTGGGGGCGTGCAGAGGCTTGCGCGCCGCCCTGCTGGCCCTCGCCGGTTTTTTTGCCACCGGACTTTGGGCGGGTCCCTCTTGGGTCATTCTGGAAAATGAGAAAGCGGATGGTGCGCCGGAGCTGATTCGTATCGTCAAAGAGCAAAAAGGCGGAGGGACGAAAGGAAAGGTCCTTTTCCAGGAAGCGGAGGGCAAAAGTCAGGAAGTGGACGAGAGCAGGATTCTGGTCCGGATTCCCGCCTATCCCGAGGAAGGGGCCAAAGCGGATCGGGAGGAAGCTGTCCGGGTCATCAATCTTCTTTTGGAGGCCAAAAACAAGGCCCCGTCCCTGGAGAGGCCGCTACAGGAACAGGTGGAGCAGTGGAAAGGATTGATCGATAAAATTCCCAGCGCCGAGGATCCGGAGGCGTTGGCCAAAGCGGAGGAGGCCTTTGCCCGGGCGGTGGCCCGGGCCATGCCCCAAGCCCACGACCCCATGGCGAGCTACACTGGGGAGCAACTGGAAGAGCAGATCAGCGCGTTGGAAAAACTAAAAAAAGAGTTCTCCGCGAGAACGGCAGAAATCCAACAACTGATGGATCCTTGGGAGATTGAGGCGCGATCGATGAAAGAGGGAAAAAGAAAGTTTGAAGGGCGGTGGCTTTCGCCGGAAGAGTGGGATCGAGAACGGGGAGCCAGGGAGATTGCGGCCAAAGAGGCATTTCTGAAAACCATCCACCCGCCGGATGTCGCGCCCGCGCTCATTGGGCAGGGGACGGTGCTGGTCGCGCTGGCGGCCGTGGCTGGGGGACTGTTTTTTGGCATCAGCTTTATCTTTCACGGGGTGCTGGAAATCATGAGGCGGCGAGCGTGGTGGAAGGGGGTGGCATGGCTCTTCGGCGGCCTGTTGGTGGTAGGGCTGATCGGGCGGACGACGGGGCTGGCGATGGCCACGCCGGATCCGTGGGATGGCGGAACGGTCGGGGACATGAGGATGCTTGAAGATTTTCTTTGGAGCACCACGGGACAGAAGATTCCTTTTCCCCGGGAGGTGGAAGTGGCGGATCAGGACCTGAATTCGTGGTGGTCGAAAAAACTTCGTCCTGGTGCTTTATCCGTTTTGGAAATTCTGGTGGTGGGAGTCGAGAGCTGGAAGGTCCAGTTTGTCGAGGGAGGCTTGCGGCTCGAGCGGGTGGGGAGGTTGCTTGGACGGCCGATGGTTTTGCGGCATGAGATGAGTTTTCGCCGAACCGAAAAAGGGGAGGAAGTTTATCGGATCGAAGGGTCTTTGGGCAAAATGCCCCTGCCTCCGGCGGTGGTGCTCCGTTCTTGGGGAAAGTGGATGGAGGACGTGGCCAAGCTGGCGGAATTTTTTTCTGCACCCAAGGGAATCCGGCTCGAACGCCTGGAAAAAGGGCGGGCCGTCTTTTCGGTTCCCTGAAGAAGGGGGTGGGGGTTGAATTTCGGCCCGGGCTTGCGATGATTTAGGATTCAAGGAGGTTCACGGATTATGGCGAAAAGCGGCAAAGATTGGGGGGCCCGAATCAAGGGCGAGGTGCAGAAATCGATCATTGGTCAGGACGAGGTGATTGAGCGGCTTTTAGTGGCCTTGTTGTCCAACGGGCACGTTCTCTTGGAGGGATTGCCCGGCTTAGCCAAGACGCTGCTGATCAAAAGCTTGGGAGCTGCTATGGGGCTGGATTTTGAAAGAATCCAATTTACGCCGGACCTTTTGCCCAGCGACGTGGTGGGTACCATGGTGTTTCAACCCAAAGAGGGAAATTTCCGGGTTCATCGCGGACCGGTCTTCGCCAACCTGGTCTTGGCCGATGAAATCAACCGTGCGCCGGCCAAGGTGCAAAGCGCCTTGTTGGAGGCCATGCAGGAACGCCAAGTGACAATCGGGGGGGAGACCCACCACTTGCCCAAACCGTTTTTGGTCATGGCCACCCAGAATCCGCTCGAGCAGGAAGGCACCTACCCCTTGCCGGAGGCCCAAACCGACCGATTCCTCTTTAAATTGCTGGTGGACTATCCCTCCGAGCAGGAAGAGCGGGCCATGATGGAGCGGTGGGGGCAACTGACGACCCAACCCAAGCTGGAGGCGGTATCTTCCGGGGAAGAACTTTTATCCCTCCGGGAAAAGGTCGACGATGTCCATCTCAGTCCACCGCTGCAGGCCTACATGCTGGCTTTGGTCCGCGCGACGCGGGAGGCCGCCCTGGCCCAAGGCGGTGGTGCCAAGGTTCTTTCCTACGGGGCGAGCCCACGCGCCTCTTTGGCCTTGGTTCAGGCGAGCCGAGCGTTGGCCTGGTTACACGGGATGGATCACGCCACCCCGGAGGTGGTGCAAAACGTTTTTCTGGATGCCTTGCGGCACCGGGTCGGGTTGACGTATGAGGCCGAGGCGGAGGAGACCTCGACCGATGAAATTCTTCGTGGAGTCCTGACCCGTGTGCCCGTTCCGGCCGGGTATTAAGGAGGGGCGGAGGGGGTTGACCTGATGAGCACCGTGATGGCGCCCGGGGAAGTGGCCCGCAAGGCACCGCTGGCACTTTTGCGCAAACTGGAATGGCGCGTGCGCACGGCCGCGGACTCCTTTCTTGGAGGGGAGTACCGGTCGGCTTTTCGAGGGCGCGGGAGGGAGTTTGACCAAGTGGTCAAATACGAGTTCGGGGATGACATCCGCGATGTGGACTGGAATGTTTCGGCGCGGCTCGGGGAGCTCTACCGGAAAAAGTTCATTGAGGAGCGAGAGCTCACCGTGGTTCTTCTTTTTGAGGATACACCGGCTCTGCAATTTGGTTCCGGAAGGCGAACCAAACGGGAGGCCCTTTTGGAGCTGGCCGGACTTTTTGCCCTCACGGCAGCGGGGAATCGAGATCGGGTGGGGTTTTGGCACGCGACTCCGGCAGGACATGTGGTGCGTCAACCGGTGCGCGGGCGGGTGAACATTGTGCGCACGGCGGCGACTCTCTTGGGTCAACCCATCCCGCGACTGGAGGATGGACCGGAGGCTTCCTTGGACTGGAAACTTTTTTTTCATGCCTTTCCCAAGCACAGCGTGGTGCTGTGGTTGGGAGATTTCCCTCCCCGGCCTGTGGGGGCGGGATGGGCCGCTTTGAAGAAGCGGTATGAAATCATCGGGGTGAGGGTGGATGACCCCTGGGAGGTGAGCCTTCCTTCCATGGGAATCCTGCCGTCGGTCGATCCGGAGACCGGGGAAGTGCTGGCTTTTGACACCGGGACTCGCGAAAGCCAACAGAGGCACGCTGAATGGGTGGAGGAGAGGGAGAAAGCCTGGTTGGAGTGGTTTCCCAGTCCGCTGCATCGACTGAAAGCCGGCACGGAGGGGGATTTGCTGGATCCGATGGTTGCCTTTTTCCGTCGACGCATGAAAGGCACAAGAAAATGAAGGCAGCTCTTTTCCCCGGGGGTTGGACGTTGGCCGATCCCGTTTGGCTCCTCCTTCTATTGGTGATTCCCCTGGCCGCCTGGTGGAGGAGCCGTCGCTCACGGCCGGTGCTGGTGATTCCGAGGGTCGCTCGATGGGCGGGAACTCGCACCGTTTCGCTGGGTAGATTTCCGTCCCTTTTGGCGGGGGTTGGGTTGGTTCTTCTGATTGTGGCCATGGCGCGGCCCCAGCAGTTGGAGGAAAAAAAACAAGTTCGTCAGAAGGGATATGACATCATGCTGGCGATCGACCTTTCCCCCAGCATGTTGGCGGAAGATTACGAGGGGCCTCACGGCAGGATCAACCGCTTGCAGGCCATTCAGCCGATTATCGAAGCCTTTATTTCACGGCGCCCGACCGATCGAATCGGGGTGGTGATTTATGGTGGCCGGGCCTACACCCTCTCCCCCCTGACCTTCGATCACGAGTGGTTGGCGCGGCAGATCCGTCGTCTGAAGGTGGGACTGGTGGAGGATGCCACCGCCGTGGGAGACGGGTTGGGTTTGGCCGTTTCACGGTTGGAGCAAAGCGAGCGGGAGGATGGAGGGCAGCGAAAGGGAGCCTTCATCATTCTGATGACAGACGGGTCCAATAACAGCGGCGTGCTAGCCCCGATGCAGGCGGCAGAACTGGCTCGGGCCAAGGGGATTCCGGTCTACACCATCGGAGCGGGTCAACCGGGCGTAGTCCCGATGCCCGTGATCGACAATGCCGGGAGAAAGCTGGGATACCGACAGGCGATTTCGGATCTCGACGAGGAAACCTTGCAGAAAATCGCGGAACTGACCGGGGGAAAGTTTTTCCGGGCCATGGACGTGGGAACTGCGGAGGCAGCGTTTGCCGCCATCGACAAGCGACAAAGGATCGAATTTAACGCCAAGGCGCAACTTAAGGCGCATGAATGGTTTTTGGTCTTGGGTGCGCCGGGCGTGCTTTCGTTCTTTGGCGGATTGGCCTTGGCCAGGCCGGGGAGATGGGGGAGGGCGGTATGACACATCTTTTCGGAGTGCAGTGGGAAAACGGGTGGGTTCTGGCGTTGGTTCCTGTGGCACCTGTTTTGGCTTGGGCGATTTTTCGGGGAAAGATCGTCGGAGGCGGTTCCGTGAGGTTACCCAAGATTCTTCGTCGCTGGGCGGGGACGAGGGCCGTGGTGGATCGGCCACGGGCCAGCAGGGGATCCGGGGGTTTTTGGCTCGGGGTTGGATCGGCCTTGGCACTGCTTGCCTTGGCCCGCCCCCAATGGGGGACGCTGGAGGAAACGGTTTTTGATCAATCCAGGGAGGTTCTCATCGCTTTGGATCTCTCCGCCAGCATGTTGGCCGACGACGTCAAACCGACCCGTTTGGCTAGAGCCAAGCTTTTGATTGGGAATCTACTGGATGAATTACAGGGAGAGAGGGTCGGGCTGGCGGTTTTTGCGGGGACATCGTTTTTGCAAGTCCCCTTAAGTTCGGATTATGAGGTTTTGCGGGATATTTTACCAGGGCTGGATCCGTCTTATCTGCCACAGGCCGGAACCGATTATGCGGGAATGCTGCACGTGGCAAATGAGGCTTTTGGACAAAGTGCGGCGGCAGATCGATTCCTCATCGTTCTGAGTGACGGGGAAGCCCATGACATGGGATGGAAAGCCGCGTTGGCCGAGCTAAAGAGCAAGCAGGTGAAAATCATCACTCTAGGAATCGGAACGGCAGGGGGGGCTTTGTTGCCGGATCCGCAAGGTGGCGTTTTAAAGGACGAAAGAGGGGCCGCGGTGTTAAGCCGTCTCGAGCCAGCCACCCTGGAAGAGTTGGCCCGTGAGACGGGAGGATCTTATCGGGAGGCTTCCAACTGGGTCGACCTAGCCGGCTTGATCAAGGAAACGGTGGACCAAGGAAAAACCGGGGATTTTTCGAAGAGTCGTGAAGTGCGACAGGCCGAGCGGTTTCAATGGTTTCTTGGGCCCGCCCTGTTCTTTTTGTTCGTTAGCTTTGCGTTGGAAATTCCGTCCCTGCCGACCCGAAGACGGGTGGCGATGGGAACGACCACCACGGGAGACTCGGCTTTTCCGCCGGTGCTTAAAAAGACAACCAAGCTGGTGGCCAAAAA
>CAZZMY010000001.1:0-57680 GCA_964655385.1 uncultured Akkermansia sp. | reverse complement strand
GAGACTCGGCTTTTCCGCCGGTGCTTAAAAAGACAACCAAGCTGGTGGCCAAAAAACCAAACCCTCTCGCCATGGGAAAATCATAGTGAAAAAAGAATCCTTAATGCTTGGGTTATTTATCGTCGGCTGGGTTGCGACCACAAGTGGTGAAGCCAATTTCCAGGGCCAGAAGAGCGGGTTTTCGGATGAGGCCAAAAAACTGCAGGAGGGGGTTCAACAGTTGGCCGAAAACAGCAACTCCAACGCCAAGGACTACGCGAACGTTGTGGAAAAAACCATCCGATTTGGGCAAAGCCCTGATGCGGGGGATAGATTTTACTCCTCGACCAACCCGAAAAACAAAGAGGAAGGGCTTGGTGAGTGGTACAAATTTATCGACGACTCCTTTGCTGTCTTGGATGAGGGAGAAAAAAAGGATTCACGCGCAGCGGACTGGCCGCGCTTGCGTGATGAGCTAAAAAAACTTAAACCGCCTGCCGGAGCAAGTAATCAGCCAGAACAAAAAAAGAAAAAAGACAAGGGCGACCAGAAAAAAGACAAGCAATCCGGCCAGGAGAAAAGTGATTCACAGCAGGGAAAAGGAGATCAGCAAAAACAGGACGGGCAAAAAGAGGAGGGAGAAGGGGAGGATAATTCTCAAAGCCCTCCCTCTCAGGGCAGGGGGGGGCAAGGCAAAGAAGGAGAAGGCTCCTCGGAAAATCAGGAGGGCGGCCAACCGAAAGATGGCGAAAAAGAGGGAAGGGGACAAAAGGAGGCCAAAGAAAAAGGCAAAGACCCCAACGGGGTAAAGGATTTCAGCTCCAGCAAGGAGGGAGAGGGCAAGATGAGGAATCGCGCCAAGGAGGATGATTTAAATGCCATTCAGGACAAGGGGGCAGGCTTTGGAGATTTGGGGAAAGAAAAAAAAGATCAGGACAAAAAACCTGATCAAGGAGCACAGGCCTCTGCCGCTTCAGAAAAGAAAGAGAGACAGAAAGAAGCGCCCGAGGGCATGAGAATGGTGGGCGGAGGAACGGGGAAAAAGGAGAAGGATGGTTTCAACACGCCAAGCGGCTTGGAGGCGATCGCGCGCTTGGATCAAGTTCGCCAGTCCGACAGTCCTGCCCTGTTGCAACAAAGACTCCAACCGAAAGATCAGCAACCCTCCCCCGGGGTAACCGGGAAGCCCTGGTAGATATCGTGAAAAAATCACTCAACTTTTTCTTATTGGTTGCCTGGGGGACGACGTGTGGATGGTCTCAATCTGTCGCGTGGAATAACCCAGGCCCCCTGACTCCCAATGAGGCAGGTCAGTTGGAGTTGGTCTTCACGGACTGCCAGCCCTCCGGTTCGGTCAATTTGCCACAGGTCAACGGGCTACAAATTTTGGGACAGCCAGGCCGGGCGACGAGTTTTTCCATGATCAACTTTCAGACGAGCTCGTCGACCACCCTGAGTTATGCCGTTCTTCCCACCCAAGCAGGGAGGATTCAGATCCCCTCTTTTGAGCTGTCCACGGACAAAGGAAAAAAAACAGTTCCCGGATTGGCGCTGGACATTGCGACGGCCCCACCTGCCTCCCGGCGACCGCCCCCTACACCGCAACAGAACTTTCCCTTCCCGCCAGGGTTTTTCCAAAACTCGCCTCCTCCCGCAGCCAACCAAGGAAGCGCGGCAGGTGCGGTTCAGGCCACAGCCACGGCCGATCCCAACCGCCCTTATGCGGGAGAGGTTTTTGATGTGAATTACCGGGTGTTCATTACCGGCAACCGAAGCGGCAGGGTGAAAACCACACCCCTTTGGGACGTGCAGAACTTTTCCGCCGAGGCTTGGGATCGGGGCCAACAGATTGGGCCCGGGGGTTCGCAGGGGCTGCAGTTTCACACCCGGGCCATGGTGCCGAAACCGGGGACGTTCGATCTACCGCCCATCCGTCAAAAATTGGATCTGGATACGGCTTTGGGTGGGCGGTCTTTCTTTTTCACCGCCCCGGGGTCCGAAGAGGTGGAGGTGTCCACGGATGCAGTGGCTTTGCAAATTCAACCTTTGCCTGGTGGCGCGCCCGCCGGATTCAAGGGAGCGGTGGGCCAATTTGCTTTGGAGTCCAAAATGGTGCCGGAGCAGGTGAACGAAGGAGAACCGGTGACCTGGACCCTGACTCTCAAAGGAACGGGCAACTGGCCCATGAGCGTGGAGCTCCCTGCCCGCACCATCCCCAATCAAATCCGCACCATTCAACCCAAGCTTCGAAAGGAGTTTAATGGGACGGACATCTTTACGGGGGCTGTAGTGGAGGACCTCGTAATGATTCCCACGCAAAGCGGAGAGTACGAATTGCCTTCCGTAAAGTTTGTGTTCTTCGACCCGAAGAAAAAGTCGTATGAGACGGCGGAGGCCAAGCCTCCCAAAATTACTGTGACCAAGGGAGCTGGGGGTCTTTCTCTGGCTCCCCCTCAACCCTCATCGGCAGGGAATCCCACTGGGGGTGCCAAAGAAAAAGTGCCATCCCCGGCCATGGCTCCGGGCAAGACAACCAGACCCTTACAGTACGGTGCGCCTGGGTTGCCGCAGGAACCAATCTTGGGCCGAGCCATCCTCACTTTCGGGCCAGTTTCACCCGGCTCGCTCAAGACTCTTTGTGTGCTCCCTTGGGTTGGACTGCTGGTCGGTTGGTGGGTCTGGGCCCGCAGAAGAGCCTTCCTCACGGATCGGGAAAGAATAAGAAAAGAGGCTCTGGCGGCATGGAAGAGCGAAGCCCTCAACCTCCGCGAGCATGCGGCGAACGGGGAAACAACAGATGGCGATTTGTTGCGGTGGCAAAAAGCGGTTGCCGTGACGCTGGGGGTTGATGGGGCCACGCCGCCCTGCACCGCAATTCTACGGGCTGCAGCCTCGTTCGCTGAAGGCGATCAGGAAGAGATTCGGAAATGTTGGCAAGAGTCGGAGGAGGTTTTGTATGGGAAACAGAAATCGCTAAGTAACGATTGGTGCGAACGGGCCATCTTGCTGGCAGAGCGGATCGATCTGCCTCCGGTTCGCTGGTGGGAAGGATTTCGGCTTCGCAATCTTTTACCGTGGGTCGCAACCTTGATGGGGTTCATAGTGTTGGCTGGCACGGTTCTGGCGGCGGATAAGTCCGAACAGAAGGAGGCAGATCCGGTGTCTCTTTATCGTTTGGGGAAATTCGACGAGGCAGCCAAAATCTGGGATCGAGCTGTTGCTGCGAATCCTCGAGATGTAATCGCCCGAAACAATCTCGCCCTGTGCTATTTTCAGTCAGGAGACAAGGAGAGAGCTTTGGCTCATGGTCTGGCCGCCTATCTGCGAGCCCCCGGGAAAGAAACGGTTGCCTGGAACCTGAGAATTTATACTGCCTCCTCAAACCAGCTGGATCCGGCCGTTAGCCGGCTGATCGAGGAGGGATTTGCCTCGTGGCTGACCTCCAAGAGAGGTGTTTTTACCTGGCAGGCTAGTTTGGTGTTCGGATTTTTCACGATGGCGGCGGGTTGTGCCTTGCTCTTGGCCTCCGGCTATCAAATGGAGAAAAGGAGGCTTTGGATGCGCCTTGGCTCGGCGATTCTTCTCGTCGGAGCGATGGGGGCGGGCCTTGCCGGTACGGCCCTGGGCGTTTACGGAAAGCTTTCGGATTCGGCGGCGGTGATGATTGTGGATGTGGAGCCTTTGCGCACCGTTCCTACGGAAGTGGAGCCGCAGGCCGAAAAGGCTTATCCTCCGGGTTCAATTGCTCACTTGGAAAAGACCTTTTTGGGATGGAGTAAGATCCGCCTGCCGAATCATGATGTGGGGTGGATTCGCACGGAGCATTTAGTTTCGTTGTACTAGGGCGGTCCAAGCGGTCCTCTCCGCAACCAATCCTCCAGCTCCTATCGAGTTTTTCTCAGCTCCACGGGACGTGCCGTCGTCTGTGGTTGGTCCTCTTCCGGTTGGGGAATGTTGCTGGTGGCGTTGGTGGTGAAAAGGGCGTCCATCATGGTCGACGGGGATTTTCTTGGGGTAACAAGAATCACCAGATTGGTCGTTTGGGCCGGCGGGACAGAGGACGGCTCCCAAAGCCTGCGGTAAGCGAACTTCAGGTTAAATCGTCCGTCTCGGGGAAAAAGGACCCGAAATGTTTGGGTCCCTGGTGCCCCGGTTCTGGGGGCGGACGAATCCGTGCCGTAGCTTTCTGCAAGAACTTGTCCGGCCTGCAAGGCAGGATCGAGAACCCAGCGGTACCCCGTGGAAAAATTGGCCGGCAAATGGATCTCCACCGGATCCCCTTCGCGGGTTTCGAGGGAAGGTTTTTGGTTCCACCATCCGCAACCCGCTAAAGCCATCAAAAGGGTACCGAAAAAAAGAAACGGAGATCGGAGTACGAGGATCCGCGACGGGCGCAAGGTCAGATCTTTTCCCTAAGAGGAGCAAGATCCGCATCCTGTTTGGCGGCATCCGCCCAGGCGCGATCGAGTTGGATGGCGGCCTGGACGTAGGAGCGGGCCTGTTCCAGGTCCTGTAATTGGCAGAGATAACAGCCGAGCTGAAATTTGATATGCGGGTTTTTAGGAAACTTTTTTTCCGCCTCTTGTAAGACATGGCGACCTTGCTGCAATGAACCGCTTTGTCGCATGGCATCCGCCAGCGAGACCCAGGCTTCGGGTTCATCTGGGCAGCGTTCCCGGATCTTCTCGGCGGTCTTGCGCATTTCGGCGAAGCGGCCTGCGGCCCGCAAGATGCGGGTACGAAGAAAGGACAAGGCCAGATCTTCTTGTCCTCTGGTCTTGAGGGAGGAGATGAGCCGGAGGGCCTCATCATACATGCCCAAGCCACAGTAGCCTTCGAGCTCTTCCTGCAATTTGGCGTGGTTGACCATCGGCTTAGACGAAATTTGCATTGCTCCGGCTGAAAACAAGTCCCAGCCGGGGATTGTTCGCAACCCGGCTGGGACAAGTTGGCAGTGGATGATCTTACTCGACGTTGACCTGAATGGTCTTGGGTTTGACCCGTTCGGGCTTGGCGATCTCCACCGTGAGAATGCCGTCGGTGTACCGCGCCTGAATCTTGTCGGGATCAACATCCTCCGGAATGAGGAGGGAGCGTTCGATCTCGACCAAGCTTTCCGCCCCATCGCGGAAGACTCGCTTTTGGCCCTTCACGGCCAAAACGCTATCGGTCAGGGTGACCTCGAGGCCGTCTTTCTTTAGGCCGGGAATCTCTAGGTCATATCGGTATCCATTCTCCGACTCGTGGGCGGAGATTGGACTCCAGGCGTGGCTGGAAACCGAACGGACTGGAAAATCGAAAAGACGATCGAGCTCGTTGATGAGAAGCCCGAAATCGCCCCCGTTTCCCGTCCGGGTCGCCAGCGGCGCATTTGTTTCATAGCATTTATTCATTTTTTTGTTCTCCTTTCTGTTGGTTCCACAATAAATCTCAATCGCATAAACCTTGCCAAAATACTTAATGTCATAAACACATGACATACAACACAAGACACCAAGAGAAACGGGCAGAATAGAGACAAAAAGACCCACTAAATATTAATACGCCATAATGAGAGACATTGTGGCGCACAAAAATTTATCTCAGGTAGGGTGATAACAAAGGGGAACGTGGCTGAAGGAAGTTACCTGAAACTAATCAGCGCTACGCAGTATCGCTCTTCTAAAGCCGAATGGATAAAGTGGAATTATGAAGGTCTTGGGAATCGACATTGGAGGAACAGGGATCAAAGGTGCGCCCGTTGAACTTCCCTCAGGAGCGATCCTGAGTGAGCACTTGCACTTACCCACGCCACATCCTGCCACGCCCCAAGCGGTATCGAGGGCTGTTCAAAAAATGATCAGTCATTTTCAGTTTCGAGGTCCTGTGGGTGTTGGATTCCCCGGGGTCATGCGAGATGGGGTGGTGGGAACGGCCGTGAATCTATCTCCAAGCTGGGTCGGCAAGAACGCCGAAAAAATATTCAAACAAGCGACGGGACTCCCCTTTCGCGTCCTGAATGATGCCGATGCTGCAGGCTTGGCTGAAGTGCGTTATGGCGCCGGAAAAAAAGAAAAAGGGACGGTGGTCTTGATCACCTTGGGAACGGGGATCGGAAGCGCCATTTTTTTTCGTGGGGTGCTAATCCCCAACACCGAGCTGGGTCATCTACCACTGCACGGGAAAGATGCGGAAAAAACAGCCAGTGCCAGGGCGAGGGAAAAACACGACTGGGGGTGGAAAAAATGGTCAAAAAGGGTGCGGGAATATCTGCATTTGGTGGAAAAACTGATGAATCCTGACCTGATCATTGTCGGGGGCGGGGTGAGCCGGAGATCGGAAAAATGGCTTCCTCGAGCCTCTGAGGGAATTCGGGCCAAGGTCGTTCCGGCGAAATTGTACAACGAAGCGGGCATTGTGGGTGCTGCGATGGCGGCGGGCGAAAATGTGTCCGGCTTTGGGTACGGACGACTCTCCGGGCCGTCCTAGGTCGCGCTTCCGTAACCAATCTTGTCATCACAAATACTGATCGACCCCTTTGGTGCAGCGCACTTTTCTCATGTGAATGGTTTCGTTTAAACGGGTTTGGCTTAGTGGAATATGGTCACGATTCAGAATGGGATGATGCAGGTGATAAAGGATGCCTCGTCCGTAAACAAACTTACGGGGACGCCCGAGGTGGTAAAGTCGGGAACCAAGATCCGAATCTTCCCCTAGTCCCCAACCCTCATACTCCTCGTCCCAGCCATTAATGGCCAAAAGGTCACTTTTCCACGCAGCCATATTGCAACCGATGATGCCCCTCTGCCCGGTGTTCCGCTTAAGAATCGGGAAAGGGAAGCGAAATCCCTTCGCCGCCCCGCTCATCCTGCCACTTAGAAAAAGACGGAACCCAGGGACTCTTTCTCCAGGCGTCAGGAGGGTGGAAGCCGTCTCGTTGAGGTAGGAGCGGCGGCCCTGAACCCAAAAGCCCGGCTCCGCGAGGGATGCATGATCCTCGACAAAACGGGGGTGGGGAACGCAGTCGGCATCCGTGAGCACCAAATAGCTGCCACGGGCCTCCGCGAGGCATCGGTTAAGAATGACGTTCTTGCGAAACCCACGGTCTTCGTGCCACAGGTGTCGGGCGGGATAGGGCATCGAAGGAAGAAGCCTCTCTAGGATAGAACGAGTCTCTGGTCCGGAACCATCGTCTGCGACAAGGATCTCCCCGGGAGGGGTAGTTTGGTTGCGGAATCCCCCGAGACAGAGTTCCAAAGGGCGAAGATGGTTATAGGTGCTGATCACCAAGGTGATTTGGGAGGGTGAAATCATGGGTTCCTAGCGAGCCCCCAACTCCATCACCTTGGTTTCTAAAATTGAAAGATGAGCTTCGGGGCTAAGTGGTTTGCCCGTGGCATGGCGGATAAGGTCGCCGGCGAGGTAACGGCGGCCGTGGGTGTGAATCTTTTGACGGAGCCATTGCAAGAGGGGGTGGTAGTCACGTTGCTCCAGCGAGGCGTGAAGATTCGGTAGGTCGTGCTGGGCGGCGTTCCAAAGCTGGGACCCGGTCAGATTTCCCAAGGTGTAGGTTGGAAAATATCCAAACCCACCCATGGACCAGTGGATGTCCTGCAGGCAGCCCTTGGAGTCGTCGGGGACTTTCAGGCCAAGCAATTTGAGGGAGAGCTCGTTCCAGGCAGAGGGCAGATCGGCCACCATGAGATCTCCCGAGATCAGGCGGGTCTCAATCTGAAATCGGAGAAGGATATGGAGGTCGTAGGTCACCTCATCGGCTTCGACTCGGATGAAAGAACGCTCAACGGCATTCGCGGCCTGCCAGCATGTTTCCCAGCTGTGTCGGGCAAGATCAGGGAAGGAGTGAAGGAGGTCGGGCCACCAGGACTTCCAAAAAGAGCGACTGCGACCCACCCGATTTTCCCAAAGCCGGGACTGGGATTCATGGATGCCAAGAGAGGCTGCCTGACTCAAGGGGGTGCCGAGTTCTTTTTCCGGTAATCCCTGATCGTAAAGCCCGTGACCGGCTTCGTGCAGCACCCCATAAAGCGAAACCATAAAGTCTGTCTCGTCGTAGCGGGTCGTCATGCGAGTGTCATACGGACCAAGTCCCGAACAAAAGGGATGGGTGCTGGTGTCTAGCCGGCCGGCGGCAGTGTCGAAGCCGATTTTCGGGAGAAGGGATTGCAGAAACTTTTCCTGTTGGGCTCGCGGGTAGTGACCGGAAAGATTTTTGCGGGAAGGACGTGAGGGAGCGGCGAGGGCTTTCTCGGCGATGGAAACCAAGCGGGGCTGGAGTTCTCCAAAAAGGGTGGAGACTTCACGGGTGGTCCATCCAGGCTCATATCCCTCGAGGAGGGCATCATAGGGTTCTTGGGAATAACCCCACAGGTCGGCCATTTGTCGTGACAGGGATACCAGTTTTTCGAGATGCGGGGCGAAGGATGGAAAGTCGGAGTGTTTGCGGGCTTCAACCCAAGCGGCTCGGGCAACGCCGGCGATACGTTCGTTTTCCTCGACTAAGGAAGTCGGGATGCGCGTGGCCCGGTTGTAATCGTGCCGCCAGCGAGCCAGGCAGGCGCCGTCCGCAGTTGCTGGATCCGGTTGGGCCGATTCGCACACGGAGAGCCACTCGTGGACATCGGGGGCGGTGGCGAGGCGGTGGGCCATACCGGAAATTTGGGCCGACTGTTCGGCACGAAAGCCATGAGACTTTGGGGGCAAGAGGGTTTCCTGATCCCAGCCCAGGAGGCCTCCCGTAGCCCCCAGAAGGGCAAGTTCACGCCCGCGGGAGCGTAGATTTTGATAAGCCTCGGAAGTAGACGGCATCCACCTAAGTTAAGGGAAAGTTCAACGCGAACAACGCCGAGTCAGCGGTTTTTGAGAGCATCGGCCGGAAGCAGGCCCCGCTGAATGAGTCTTTGAGCAAACTCGATCTGGCTGGGGGCGAGCGCCGAACGGTCGTTGCGGGGCAGGGGGCCGGCAAAAAGTTCGTAGTTAAAAAGCTGGTGGGCCGTGGCGGGGTAAAGGTCGGGAGGGAGTATGGGAATGGCATGAGCGTGACGATTTTCCCAAGGGCCTTTGGTAATCAAGGGAGTCAATCCTTGTGCGAGCTTCACCTGCCCCTCAAAACCCAAAGCACCCAAAGACTGGGCCATGCGGAAGTTATAGAGAAGGACTTCATGAAGTGTGGCATCGCTCTCGGAGGGTTGCGCTTGACCCCGTCGACAAATTTCCTGGACCACTTCCTCCACATCAGCCTCAGCGTCATCTGCTTCGGCCATCCAATAAAGCACCAGGAAAAGCTGCTTTTGCATTTCAATCGGTGCCTTGAGATGGTTCCATTCGATGGGATTGAGCAAGGCCTGCAAGTGTTCCTTAGCCTGTTCCACCCTTTTCATCAGACCCATACCATGCGTCGCGGTCATGGCATCGAGCATTAGGTGGTCATCCGATGTTAAATAATTTTGCCCTCCGAAAATAGCGTAGTCGCCACCATAGTCAGGCTCAACGGGGACGACCACAGGTGGGCTTGACTTCACAGCTGTGGGTAGAAAAAAAAAGCCCAATAAAAAGAGCTTTGCAAATTTCATATTTCCTCAAGCGCTAGCGAGCAAACGAATTGGGTTCACAAGAATACAAATGCCTTGTGCGATATTCCGGATCAGGTGCACGGGGGTTCACGGGTTCTCCTGTCTCTTTTGAAGCTCTAACACGGTCAAAAGACGCAACCCGTCCGCACAATCAAGGCGGGAAAAATTAGCATTAACTTTAATGCTTTGGGTATCGGCCCTCGAAATGGCGAGGCTCGCTTTAGCGGGAAGTGCAGGAGTTTCAAATGCATCTAGATACATGCGGATAAATTCACCCTTCCCCTTTGTGGGGGTGAAAAAGGAAAAAAAGGATGTACCGATGATGGTGTCAGCGGGAAGGGAAATAAGAAGGGCTGCTTCTTGGCTGACACGGGTGATGTTGCCAATCGAATCGCTTAGAATCCAGGGAACCGACAGGGCTTCCAACACCTGGTTGATTTCTCTCGAGTGATTTTCGATTTGCTGTCTTTGCCGGGCTGCCCAAGCGGCCAAGATCCCTGCAAGGAGAACACTGAGAGCTCGAATGATCGGGAAATGCGCAGATCCGAGAATCAAATAGTAACTCGTGATGACAAACAAGGGGGTGCTGAAAAGAACCTGTTTCCAGTTAAAAAAAACAGCCATTAGACCCAAGCCAATAATCGAAAGGGGTGGGGCCAAAGTAAGGTCACCCACTGTGAAGGTTGTCGCCTGCTCTATGGCAACAACTCCTGCCAAGATGCCGACAAGAGATAGAAAAAAAGGCGGTTGTTTAAAGAGATTCATCGCTTAGGAAAGATTCTACGGCGAAGGGACCACTTCTTGAAAGACATCGTTGATTTTTCTAAGCCACAAACCTTTGTGAAATTCCGTAAGGATTCTCTGGTGACCGGCTTGGCCCATGGTTGTGCATGCATCCGGGGTGTTGATCAGAAGCTGGATCCGGTCGGCCAAAGATTTTTCTGCAAAGGGTTCCGAAAGAAAACCATCTTTTCCCTCTCTCACCACTTCAGCCATAGCCCCAAGACGATTGGCGACGAAGGTGCGCGCCTGGCTCCAGGATTCTAAAAAGGTCAAGGGAAACGGTTCGCTCCAAATAGACGGGATGACGGAGAACGCGGTCTGACTCCAGGCTTCCCGCTGAGCGTCCTTACCCAGAAAACCAACAAATTCAACGTTCTCTAGAAGAAGAGTGTGCGATAAAGCCTTCAATGCCCCCGCTTCAGGGCCATCCCCAGCGATGACCAGCTTTCTTCCCTGATGGTTTACCATCCGCCAGGCATGCAGAAGGTGATCTACGCCTTTTTCCTTCGATAATCGGCCCAAGAAAAGAATATTTCCCTTCGGGCATGGAGGGGGTGGGGGGTCCTTGGGCTCGAAAAAATGAGGGATGACATGGAGGCGGGAGGAGGGCAAACCGATTTGCTCGTGTTTCAACCGTTGAGCCTGGCTTAAGGCGATCCAAGCCGACACCTTGGTAAAAACATTCAAATGACGAATTCGGCGCGTGATCAGACCCATCCATCCGCTTATTAAACGGCTGTCATGCCAGCAACCGGTTATGAAAGCGGGCCAAAAATTCCCTCCTAGGCACCTTTCGCACGGTTGGCCATGGTTCAAGAAAAACCCGTTCACGCAACCCATCCGGTAGTTGTGAAGATAGTGAACCACAGGCACATTCGACGAAAAGGCAGTGGAATACACAGTGGGGGAGAGGCCCGGCAAAACATTGTGGATCAACCAAAGGTCAAACCGTCCCAAAGTTTGATATTTAAGAAGACGGAGTCGCGCGGGCAAATTAGCGTAAGCCCGAAAGGGCGCGGAAATACGATTCAGCGTGTCACCGCCGAGAAGTTCCTGGGTAGAGCCGATAAAATACTCCACATCATGATCCTGTTGGAGGGTGTCCCCGATCCGGAGGACGGAATTTTCCTCCCCCCCTATCTGCGCATAGCGGCTAAAAATCTGCAGGATGCGAAGACGCCTCAAGATTCACAGTTTAGAGTGCGGAACAAAAAGTGGAAAGTCACAACGAGAGAATGTCCGGGTGGTGCAACTGGGGCTCTTACGATAAGGTGCGGGGATGGATTTCACGATTGTGACCCCCAGCTTTAAGCAGCTGGACTATCTAGCCTGTTGCATCGCCTCCGTAGCCGATCAAGCAGGCATCACGGTAGAGCATCTGGTGCAGGATGGCGGGACCCCGGGGTTCGATACATTTTCCAAAAAGATGTCTGAACTGTGGCCAGACCGCCCGGGGTACCGGCGAATTATGATCAGCGAAAAAGACCAAGGCATGTATGATGCCATCAATCGTGGCCTGAAGAATGCCCAAGGTAAAATCTGCGCCTATCTGAACTGCGACGAGCAGTATTTACCCGGGGCCTTGGCCAAGGTTTCTTTGAAATTTAAGGCAAATCCGGCCGTCGAGGTTTTTCTTGGCGATGTGATCGTAGTCGGATTGGATGGATCTCCGATCTGTTTTCGCAAAATGGTCAGACCAGGACTGGCGCACACTTGGACCTGCCATTTCGGCGCCTTGACGGCAGGCATATTTTTCCGTCATCAGCTGGTTGAGGAGGGAATTCTCTTCGATACCAGCTACCGGGTGGTGGCGGATGCTGAGTGGTTTGTGAGGTTGCTGCGCAGCGGAAAGAAAATTCAATGCCTGCACAGGACCACATCCACCTTTATGGAGAGCGGGGAAAATCTCGGGTTAACTCCTTCAGCTATCTCGGAAAGGTTGAGGCTGGATGCTTCGGCTCCCCTCCATTTCAGGCGGCTTTGGTTTGTTTGGGTAGGTTGGCATCGGCTCCGGCGTTTTCTGGGGGGAGCCCACCGGTCTGAGGATGTCGCCTACAGCATTTATCTGGTCAAAAAGGAGGGCAGGAAAGCATTTCAAGCCACCAACCTTCGTGCGACCTGGCCGGGAAGAATCTGGTGGCGTTAAAAATCGTCTTGTTAAAAAGGAAAGTAGGTTTTGGGCTTCGCATTAAATCGCTGCCGGCCCCGGTTCCGGGGTTACGGAAGCGACCTTGGGCCGAAGGGGAGAACCCTGAGGCATCGGGGGACTGATTTTTCGAACATGCTGAGGATCGAAAGCAAGGTTAAGAATTCCTAGAACCACACAAATAATCGGGAAACAATCCCTAAGCGGTGACCCCATGAAAAGGAAGACCACCGCCTGGTAAGCAATTAAGGCGAAGGACCAAACCATGACCGGAGAAATAAAGCTGCGCGGGGTAAGATAGAGGCGCCGAAGGGCATATCCGAAGGACCCCAGAATCAACACCGCCACGGAAAGCAAGCCCGGCAAACCGGTCGTATGGTGTGCATTCACCCATCCCCAATGCTCATTGCGCAGCTCAATGAAACGCCGGCTTTCGGCATCGGGGTCGACATCAGGAATCTTTTGCCAAAAGGACATTTCGGATTCCTCCACCAAAGCCCTTGGGACAACCCAGCCTGATCCCAACAGCATGTTTTCCATGGCATAGTTTTTCCAATAAAGGTTGAGAATCTTTGTGCGAAAGTCGTTGGAACCTTCGACGCTGGTAACGACCCTAGAATCCCACTTTCCAGGCAGAAAGGACAAACCTCTCTGCATGGGCAGGGGCAGGTCAAGCAGGCTGCCCTGGAGACCAGCCAGACTAAGGCAGAAAATCACCCCCATAAAAACAACAATGAAAACCAGCGACCGCATGGTGGCATAGCAGGCAGCCGTGACATGCAGGGCAAGTGTGCTGACACCGGAGCGGAATCCGCCGAATAGGGAGCCAAGGAGACAGCCTGCCAGCGCCACTGGAACCCAAATCCGTGATGGGCGAAGCCAAGTTGACGGGGGGAATCGGGAAATTAGCGCCATGGACAAGGCAATCACAAACTGATTGATGGCACCGAGTCGAACGATCCCGCCCTGCATTTCTGACCCCATCATGTAAAAAAAGGCCTCCGTGTTCACGCTGGAATAAATGCGATAGATCGGAGCCGCCAAAGTGGGAATGACGTAGGTGAGAGTCTGGCAAAAAAAATCAATCGAAGTGCCGCCGAGATAAAGCCATGGAACCAAAGAAAGGCCGGCACGATCTCCCGTGCCGAGATAAAGAATCAAAAAGTAGGACAAGCCGGCAATCAGGATGGTGAAGATGGGACGGGCGCCAATTTCGGCAGACCCGAAGGTGCGTAGGCCAATGTTCCCTGATTTCAGCCAATGAAAAGCGGCGATTCCACAAAGTATAAAAATGGGGATCCGTTGCAAAAAGGGGCCCAACACAAGCTTTCTTCGATTCCCCATGATGTAGTAAAAAATGGTTGAGCCCAAGCACCCCAAGGTTGCCAATTCAAGCATGCTAAAGCGGATGGGCAGAAAATTGAGATTCCCCTGCATTCCCAGGCAAAAAGGGAGGGCCAACCAGCAACGGCTTTTCAAGCCGAAAATAAAAAAAAGGAGACCAAGGGCAGCGATCATCCCGTAAAATGGAAGGGGGTTGCCCCCCAAAAGTTCCGCATTCATCCAAATGGAAAAGGGAAAAGAAACGATGACAAACAGCCCAAGAACAATTTTTAAAACAGTGAGATCTTTCATAATTTCACGCGCCAGCAATCTTCGAGACTTTTCTATACATCTGTTCTGTCAGGGTGGCAATTTTCTGGGGCGAAAAAGACCGGGCCCTTAACCGCGCCGCCTCTGACTGGATGGCCCAAAGAGTGGAAGATTCCAGCAGGCGGGAGAGAAAACCAGCCGCGCAAGCGAGGTCTTCAGGAGGGTATAGAAACCCACCTGTGCCATCTGTGATGATGTCAGGAATACCGCCCACCGCAGGGGCCACCACCGGGGTTCCGGCCGCCATGGATTCGAGAACATTCATTCCAAAGCTTTCCTCAATCGATGCACTGATCCCCACACGGGCCTCCGCCCAGACTTTCCAAGGTTCCTGCGAAAACCCCTCAAAGAAAACGCGTCCTTGGTGGATATGGGACTCGCAGGAGGATTTGAATTGAGACTGATAGGTTTGGCCGAATCCGGATCCACCATAGAAATGGAGGGTGAAATATGCACCTTGGCTCCAGGCCATCTCGCAGATCCTTAAAACAGCATCCGGCCGTTTGCGCCGGTCGAATGTGCCCATATAAACCACCCGTGGCGGTTTCCCCGCCATCTCGGCTCGACGAGCGGTTAAAAACTTTTCGTCCACGGCATTGGGGATCAAAAACTGTTGTTTGCGAAATGAGGAGGTGATCCCCTGGACGTAGCGGGAAATACAAACAATGCCGGTAATCCGCCTTAGGGCCAACCGCTCAAGGCGGGCGGCCATGGGGTAGTATCCCCAAGGGGGGCCGCCGAAAACTTTGCGGATTTGCAAAAAATTGCCGTGAAGGGTGATCAAGGAAGGACGACGTGAGAAGGCCGCTACCCAGCCTGCTTCTCTTTCGGTCCCTTGGCCGTGAACAAGATCAAAGGGGTGATTATTCAGATAACGAAGCATTCCCAACCCCCGCCCCAACATCCCCATTCCCATAATAGTCCCGCGCCGTAGGATCGCTGGGATGGCCACACAGGACACACCATCCCGGAGATGCGGGGTGACCGAGGAGACCTTGGTGGAGCCATAAAGGACTTCCAGATCCACTTGTTGGCGTCGAGAAAGTTCCTTGGCTAAAGTCCAAATGACCGGATGAACCGAAGGACTATCGGCATGAATGCGGGCCAAAAAATCACCGGCCACTTCGTTGGCATCGATGACAATCATGGCTACCCGGATTTTTTTCATGGCCGGGAGAGGTTCCAAGCCGCCTCCAAGGAGTCGCCGGCTTTGTCTATCATGGAAAACATCCGGGTGTATTCCGTCTGGAGGGTTTTCCGGTAATGCCCTTCGGTGTAATTTTCCAAGACCATCCGGCGGGCGGCCGCTGCCAAAGAAAGACGCTTGGAAGAGTGGCGAAGAAGGGGGGCCAAAATAACCTCCAGGGATTCATCGGAAAAGTTCTCAAGAATAAAGCCATTTACACCGGGAACGACAGACTGTTTGCCGCCGGTCTCACTGCTAACCAAAACAGGAAGCCCGGTGCTGAGAGCCTCTAGGATGGAGATGCCAAAGCCTTCCTCATAAGAAGGGAGAACATAGAGATCAGACTCATGGTATTCCTTGACCAGTCTCAATCCCTTTTTCACCCCAACCCATTCCACATTGCTTGGCGCTCGGGCAAGCATGGCTGGGGCTTCCGGCTCAAGCGGCCCGACCAAACGGAACCGGGTTGGAAGGTGGGAGCGTTCAGCCCACCTCGCCATGGTCAAAATTCTGCCTAAACCCTTCCGGAGTCCAACCACGCCAACACTCAGCAGGCGAACCTCCCGACAGGTTCTTCTGTTCCGGTCGCAAAAACTAAAAAAATCAGGATCTGTACACCAAGGAGAGAGAAGAATTCTCTCCGGCGCATAGCCCCGGGTCACGTAACTCTCGGCAATCATTCGGCTACCTGCCCCAACAAAATGAGCCAGATGGCCGGCCGTAATTTCTTCAACCACTTCTGACGGCAATTTCTCTTCGACTGGGAGACCAGCTTCGGCGCGCGCCTTCTGGATGGCCCAAAAATAGTTTTCCGGATGGGTGGAGCCTCTTTCCAAAATGAGCACGGAACTTTTTTGGGATAACAGGGGAAAAAGGTGGCGGGGGGCAGTCGCGTAACAGGCAATCACGGGGGAGAGTGTTTTTTGCCGAGCTACCCAGCGGGAAAGGGCCCGCGGCTCGTCCCATCGAAAAGGAACAAAAGGGAGAACTTTTCCCAAAATGTGATTCCCCACAGCCGGAAGGGGGTGAGTTCTGATATTTTTTCGGGGGATCCCCAAGGATTGGTAGCGGCTGGCTGGGAAACCGCCAAAGACCGTGCCCAAACAACCGAGATCGGCCAAGCTACGTGCGTGCATCCCGATATGCCATTGGCGTTCCACCACCAAATCCATCTTCGGAAAGAGAGAAGCGATGGGCATAAGGCAAATTACTTGCTCCGGAAGAGGAAACAAACAATCTTAGGGATTGTCCTTTGATGCATGTTCCCCCTGATCAGGAAATGGAGCGGCAACGCCAATATTATGCCCAGACAGCCTCCGTCTATGATCAGATGCACAACGCGGAAACGGGAGAACACGCTCTGGCCTTGAGATATATTCTGGGGTTCTGCCGGCAGTATCACTTCCGGCGGGTGCTTGATGTCGGTTGTGGAACCGGGGTTGCCCTCCGATCCATGTTAGAAAGCGGGCTGGAGGCCAAGGGGATTGAGCCAGTGGAGGCCCTTGTCCAAATCGGCAAAGCCAAGAGAGGGTTGGCCTCATCCGAGATTCTGGTTGGAGCCGCCGAAGCGCTTCCTTTTCCCGACCATAGTTTTGACGCCGTTATGGAATTTGCCGTTTTACATCACATCAAGAACCCTGCCCCCGCAGTTCGAGAAATGATCCGGGTTGCCCGGCACGCCGTTTTTTTATCCGACGAAAACCGGTTTGGGCGTGGCTCTCTAGCGTGGAGGCTTATCAAATATTTTTGGTGGAAAACGGGGGTATTCCCTTTGGGATTCTGGCTGATGACCAAGGGAAGGGGTTATAATTTTACGGAGGGGGACGGAGTCTCTTACTCTTATAGTGTTTTTGATTCTGTCCGGCAGCTTCAGTCTTGGGCGGATGTGATCTTTTTCATTCCGCTCAAAAAAACAGACGGTCCACGATGGGCACACCCCCTGTTTTCATCGTCCCATGTTCTCCTTTGTGCGATTCGACATCCTGAGGCTACTGCCCCTTGAAGAAGCCTGATTGCCGGATTTTGCAGAAATTGGTCGCTTATGGGCGGGCAGTTGTGGCCCTAAAAAGAATCAATATCCGGGGGTGCCCGACTATTCCAAAGGCCCTAATTTCCTCCGCCCCGCACAACCGGGAACATTATAACGAGTTTATCGTCTGGCTTAAAAAGCTGTGTCCTGGCCAGGCGCATCTGATCTTAGACGTGGGAGCTAATCATGGGGATTTTGCCGAGGCTGCCGGAACCCTTTTCCCCCATGCAGAGATCTGGCTTTTTGAGCCCTTGCCCTTTCTTTCCGAGGTACTGAAGAAAAAAGCAGCGAGATATTCCAAGCCTTGGGTGGTGCATCAGTGTGCCTTGGGGGAAAAGTCATCGATTACAGATTTATGGATCGATCCCATAAGAGATGACATTGGCAGCTTGGTTGGCTTCGGGGGATCCCATCAAGAAAACGCATGTTCGCCCGCTTTGCCGGAAAAAATTTCATGTGAAGTGAGGCCCTTGGATAGCTTTGCGGCAAAGATCTCCAGGGAAAAAATCGACTTGTTAAAGATTGATGTGGAAGGATTTGAATTTGAGGTTCTTCAAGGGGGGCTACAGGTGCTGGCCCGAACTCAGGCGGTTCTCGTTGAGGTATCCCTCATGCGCGGCGATACGCTCGCGCCTGACCGGCTCGGCAGGATGCTGGACTTGCTTGCCCGGGCGGGGTTGATGGCTGTCGAGGTGATTCCCTCTTGGTTTAGTGCGAAAAATCCTTGGCTGCCGGTGGAGTTCAATATTTTGGCCAAGCGAGTGGGGTGAAATGAGAGTGGCTTCCTCTATCCGGCCACGGATCCAGTTAGCAAGTTTCGACACATTTCATTTTCCGCCACTGCAACGGGGGTTAAGCCAAGAATTCGACACAGATTACTGGACAACTTGGTCCCTAAAAAAGAACTCCCCGAATCCCGGATTAAAAGTTCACAACGCATACCCCCTGCATTATCTACTGCAAATCTACAAAATGATACCTTGGCTTCGGTGGGGAAATCGAACCTACTACGGGCTATGCTGTAGTTTTGATGCCTGGTTGGCGACACAGTTGAGGGAGGAGACGGACGTGCTATGTTATCTGTCCGGATGTGGTTTATGGAGTGCGAGGCGGCATCGTAAAATGACCGGAAAACCTGTGGTGGTTGACAGCGGATCAACCCACACCGATTGGCAACACAGGGTGGTTGGTGAGGAGTTTCAAAAAAATGGAATTCGCCAGCCCTTGTTCCCTGCCTGCTACCGCAAGCGTGTCCGAGAGGAATTTCTGGAGTCGGATTGGATTCAGATACCCTCACGCTTCGTGGCCCAAACCTATTTGGAAAACGGGATTCCGGAATCCAAATTACTATTGGCGAGCTATGGCACGGATATTAACCGTTTTACACCGCGTACAGAGGCAGACCGAAAAAACACTTTTCGGGTGATTTGTCCGTCTGGAGTCAACTTAAGAAAAGGCGCCCGGATTTTGGTCGAAGCGTGGAAGAAGCTGGGGTGGAAAGACGCAGAACTCCATTGGGTGGGTCGGCCAGGACCCGACACTACGCATTTATTCCGCCCCATGCCGCAAGGGATTACGTGGCACTCACACATGAATCATGAGAATTTGGCGGCACTCTACCGTTCTTGTGATGTTCTGGTTCTTCCTTCGTTTGAGGAGGGGTTTGCCCGGGTCCTGATTGAGGGTGCGGCAAGCGGCTTGGCTTTAGTGGCAACACCCAACTCCGGTGTGGAGGAATTCTTCACGGCGGGAAATCCCGAAGGGTGGTTGATCGGCCCGGGAGATCAAGACGGTCTCTGTGAAGCCTTGATTCAGGCCAAGCAAAATCCAGACAAAACATTTGGGAAAGGGGTGCAAGCCGCCGCCCGTGCTAGAAGCGGTTTTTCTTGGGAAGATTATGGGGCAAGAGTCAGAAAGAATTTTGAGAAGGTCTTGATGCGTTAAAGCAGCGCCAGAGGTTGGCCCTCATCTTTTGGGCATCAAAGTGGTCTCGCGCACATCGAAGGATCTCCGGGGCATATTTGGCCTTGGATTCGGAGAGAGCTATTTGGAGGGGTAAAGAGGAAGATCCGGACGGGTCGGCTTTTGTAAGCTGCAGGCCGACTTGATAGGCCGCCGTCATCTTCATCAGGCTAGATTCCGGGTGTCCTAAAGAAAGAATGGGTAGGCCGGCGGCGAGATAACTGATGAACTTGGTCGGGAGACTAAAGCGGTTATAGCGAGGGTCCTGATCGGAAAAGGACATGGGGATAAATCCCCAGGAACATTGTCGCAAATGAAGCATCAGGTCAGCGTCGGAAAGATGACCATGCTCTTTCATCCATTCGTGGCGGAACCAGGGGCGGGTAGAATAAGTGTGTGCGCTCCAAAACTCCAAACGAAGATCCACACCCATGGTCCGGATTTTTTCCAAGAGCTGGCTAAAAAAAGAAAACTCGGCTTCAACAAGGATGGTGCCGGCATAGGCGATTCTGATCGGCCCCGTGGATGGCGGCCTTGCGGGCTGAGTTTCCAAAAAACGAAAATCTTCTGGCTCCAGACCTGCATGGAGTATTTGGGTACCGTCTTTTCCTGTGCGATTTCGCAGACAGTCCAACATAGGAAGCGAAATGGCGTCGGCAGAATCTGCGTTGGCATAAAGAGCCTCTTGTTGATGCACGAGGGCAGAGACAGTCTGGGGGCCCCACAGAGAAGTATGCTGATGGATGTCGGGAAAATCCTGAATGGTCGTGTGCATGAGCCAAGACTTGAAGACGGACTTCAGCAAGGCTTGGTGAAGCGGCAGAATGCTCCAGTCGTGGGGGATGGCCCACACGCAATCTGGTGAGACTTTTCGTAGGAAGCTGGCCAAACTGTGGGCGGCGTATGGGGCCCACAGGGCCCGCATGGCAAGAGCCTTCGATCGAGTCCATCGCTTTTGAGGGAAAAGTTTTCCCGGAGAAGCACATTTAAACCCTGCTAGCTGGGGGGCAAAATCAGACAAAGAGTGACGCAAAGAAGGGCGACAGCTCCACCAATAAATCGGAGCCCCAAAACCACGGAGCATTTGGCGGACTATGGCGGGCCCACCACCCGGCGCATCTGGAGGAAAATCAGTGGCAACAAGAAGTTTCACAGGAAGCCTCGGTGTACGAAGGTGTGATCCCAGTGTAATCGATGGACCAAACGAAAACCGTGGGAGAGGAGTTGTAGGATCAAGCGTACGCTATCCTTGCCCTGTGTGGAAAAGCCTTTCCCATGGTGTAACTCAACACAAATCTGGCGAACCGGTATTTTGGACTTGAGCAAAGCATCCAAAACACAAAACTCTCCCCCCTCAATATCGAGTTTAAGAAGATCGATGTGACTCCAGCCCCACTCCACCAAAAGAGAGGTGATCCCCCTTGCGGGGACGCGGAGTTGAAGGTCATTATTTCCCGGGAGGGTCCGATAGGAGCCCTCGACGGGGTCCAGGGGTTCTCCCAGAGGAATATCGCCGTCACGATCGGAAAGGGCAAAAGGGAGAAAGGTAATCCCTTCCGCGAAATGCCGGGAATTGGCCCATGTTTTTTTTCCTGTGGGAGAGGGGTCCATCAGATAGACGGGACAAGAAAACTTTTCCCACAACGCCAACTCAAATGAAATATCGTGCCCCGCGCCTGCGCAGAGGACACGGGAAGAGGGACCCAACCCATGGGGTGAAATCGTCCATGGGCACTCCCCGCCAAGGGTGAGAAGACCGGGAACCGGTCGGGTAATCGCACGGTAAAACAGCTGGTGCCGCAAATCCTTGAAAAAACGAATCATTGGGAGGGGCGGTATTTCTGGCGGATAATTTCAATTTGCATCAGAAAATGATGGAGCCCCGGATTCAGGCATGCAGAAAGGTCGACTTTCTTTTCCCAGCGGAGCATGTCTCTGGCCTGGCATAGGGGATACCAAAAAAGAGCGGTGAGTGCCGAGCGAACGGGATGGAGAAGCTTTTCCCGCCATGGGCTGGGCCAATCTGAAAAAGAAAACCGCCAGCGAGGCAAGAGAAGCGGGCTCAGTTGCAGAGAGCGGGCAATATTGGAACGCCAGACATAGGCCTGCTTTCGAAAAACTATGTTCCGAAGGCCGTAACTCTTTCTTTTCGGGGCATGGATCAAGGTCCGGTCGGTAGGAAGAAAAAAAGTATCTGGGACGGGAGTTTGTTCCACCATCCCCACAAAGCTAACCTTTTGTTTATTAAATAAAAAAAGGCGTCCCGCAGGCCATCGACGAGTGCAGGGTTGGCGACCATTCCATAGTGGCCAAATGGCGGTAAAGCCCGAGGAGTCAATTTTGGGCTTGGGGTTCATGCGAAAGTCTTGGATCCAACTCCGCAGGGTATCCGATGGATACTCGTCCGCATCAAGCCGCAGAATCCAGTCATGGCTCGCAATCCACCAGGCAAAAGGCCAGTGGGGCTCCTGCTGAAAACACCGGGGACCTTCAAAGAAGTATCCCTTGTATTGCTGGACCAGCTTTTGGATGGTCCCGGTCGCTCCAGCCTCGTTCCGTAATCGATAACCCGGTGGCAGGACAGAGTCGCGCGAAAGTTCCCCGTACTCGCGGGCCATTTGAGCGGGGGGGGCCTGGGGAAAGGAAAGAGAAAGTATTTCAGGGCTGGGTTGTCGTGTCTGGGAGGATGACGGGGCCGGTGATTCTGCCCCATCATGCACCACCACAATCTCGTCGTAACAACCCTGCGCATGCTGGAGTAACCTCTCTAAGAGATCTTTTTCTCGGTGAAGACAAACGACCAAAGAAATCTTGGGCATAAAGAAAAAGTAGGTTATTAGACCTTCGGCGTCTATCGGCGCAAAGATCCGACGGTGCGGATTTTTTTCTGCCATCGAAGAAAAGAGATCCAAGTTGAATGCACGGATAGCGCATTTTTTTCCCGCCAGCCATGGCCCCACTGAGCATCATCCAACTCCTTTGCCGCCAAAACGGAGTGGGCCAGATCCTCGGTGACATGCGGATTTGGTCTGCCCTCCATCGCACAGGATAAAGCTGACCGGAGTCTGTGGGCGGATCTCTCTGGGTCCGCGATCTTTTGGATGCGCTGGCGACCTGATTGGCCAAACCTTGCCCTGAGGGCTGGGTCATGAGCCAAGGAATCAATCGCCTTACGAAGATTGGAGCGAGAATTTGCCACCCAACCACAAACCCCATGCTGGACGAGTTCCAATTGAGCTTGGTCATGCCAGGGCACAGAATTGGTGATCACCGGTTTGCCCAGGTTCATGGGTTCAGCGATACCATAGCCAAAACTCTCGCCAATACTGGAGGTGTGCAGAATCACATCGCAGGCCATTTGACTGACGGCTAATTCATGGGCGTCAGAGGTGGCTGGCAGAATCAGAATGGGGTGGGATTTTGCAGAGGCTGGATCAAGGGAAGCAAGATTTGCCGATCGAAGGTCGGAAGCGACCTCAGCAGGAGGTTCGCGCAGCAGAAGCCGGAGATTGGTATTCTTGAGGTGGGCATCCAAAAAAGCCGGAAGAATCATGGGGGTCCACTTGTTGGGCTCCGGCCTGGAAAAGCGGCCGAAAAGAACATGATTCGGAAGGAGGCCAATGCTTTTACGAAAGGCCAAAGCCTGTTTTTCGATTTGTGCTTCCTCCGTCTCCGAAAGGGGGGGAACAGGGTAGGAGGCCACGCTCTGGTGGCGGAAAAAATCAAGGTCAAGTTTACGGCCAGATCTCCGGGCGGCCTGAACACAGCTAGTCCAAGAGATAAAGAGACGAAAGTCTGTCCATTCGTTCTCGCGCGGATTTTCCAGCTTTCCGAAAATATTGGTCTGCACCACGGGGATCTTCTTGCTCAAGAGTTTTAGAGCATCCCCAAGGACGTCTCCGTCGTGAGGAAAACCCGGCGCATGGGCATGAACCACGTCGATACCGTCCAAAGCCTCGGCTATGCCTGAGGCAGTCGATTGGATCTGAACTGTGATCCCCGCCTTTTCCAAATCCTTTTTTCTGGGACCGTCCTGCAGCGAGATCACCGACATGATCTGGCAGTCGGCAAGAAGGGAGAGTTCGCGAACCCATTCGCAGGCCGCTTTTTCGGTTCCGCCAATGCCCAGTTGATTAAGAAAAACCGCAATTTTCATGGGGCAGAATCATGAAATCGAAAATTCGGTCTGGTGACCCAGCCAATCAAACCAAGCCCAGCGCCACAGATCAGGCTGATGACAAGCGGCCAGATAGTGGATGGGGCCCAAAAGAGACCACCCCAGTGGGTTAGCCAACAGACAAGGGTGGAGGCTGCAACCATCTTGAACATGCTTGTTGCCGGGAAATGGACATGGATCCTTCTACGCACCAAAGCGTCTTGAAAAAAAAGGACGACCCGGCCGGCTAACAAGCCCGCGGCGCTCCCCTCCAATCCGTAGAGCTGCCAACCGGCCCAAACTAGCAGGCCGCTGCAGGCCCACGAGATGGATTGGATAATAGTTCCCGTGCCCACCATATTGAGAGGACCTAACTGCGCGCCTGAGATGTTGGCGAGAGCACTAAGACTGGCGGCCCAGATCAAATATGGAAGAACCACGGAAACCTTGGCCCCCAATTCGGGCCCAAGCCACAAAACAAGCCATGGGGCCTGCCAAAATGTGATCCAAAGGGAGGGGAGAATGTAAATAGGGGCCAGCAGGGCGAGCGACCTTCGATAAATATCAGCCAAACGGGGCATGTCTTGGCAACCGACTCCCCGGCTGCTCTCATGAAATATTGGGCCCATTACCGCAACACTCAGTCCCTGCGCGCGTGAGGCCAAATTCGAGGCCACGTTGTAGGAGACAAAAGGGGCGGCTCCAGCCACCCGCCCCAAAACCCAACGATCCAGCGACCCCAAAACCGAGCCGGTTATCAGGGATAAAAAAGTTTTTCCGGTGTAGGAAAACATTTCCCTTAATCGGGTCCAGCGCGCGTATTGCAGAGAGGGACCCATCTGATGCTTTTGATGAGCCCGCGCCATCAAAGAGGCCATTTGAAGAATCCCGATGCCCACTCCAAATAGAATCGATGGAAAAGGCTTGTGAAACAGCCAAGCCAAGACGGCCATGCCGAGGCCCGTAATCAGGGAGAAGAAACTGCGGTTGATTGCTAACCAGCGAAACTCAAGGTGAGCCTGTAGCAAAATCTGCCAGCCTTGGGAGTAGTAGTTAACAAAAAGTCCCGCGGCGCTAGCCCAAACACATCCCAGAAAAACGGAACGATCAAATTGCACCGCCTGAAACCACTGGGCGCCGCCGAACGATCCTAGGAGCCCGAAAACGAGTGCCATGGCGCCAAGAAAAGCAAGGTTCACCACGTTGCCAGAGGCCCAGTATTCCCGGGCCGCGGCAAAATCTCCCCGGCCGAGGGCCACTCCCACAAAGCGTCCGGTGGCGACCCCCATGCCCAAATCCATAAAGCCAAAGGATCCGGTCATGGTTTGAACGGCAAACCAAAGGGCATACATTTCCGGGCCAAAGGAGTGATAGTAGATGGGGACGGTGACCAGACTCAAAATGGTCAAAAGCAAAATAGGGGTCAGGCTCCAGGCGGTGGCTTGTTCCAGCTTCATCGCAGAGGGGAATTTAACCGATGGAAGGGGTGGAAGAAATGACCAATCCCCAAATTTCCGGCCGGGGTGTGGTCGAGGCAAGGTCCCGGGCCAAAGTGGACCCCACAAAACCACAAATCCCCGCAATAAGAACTTTCACCCTGCGCATTATGGTGATCTCCGCCAGCCGGGAGAAGGGATTTTCAACACAAGTTGGGGGGCAGAAATCAAAAACTTTTTGATCTGCATCGAAAAATTTCGAGAGCCTGATAAGAAGCCACCTTTTCGGCAGCTTGGGCATGGAGGAATTTCCGGATGGAGGAATTTCCGTCGTAGATATCGGGCTTGGACAAAACAACCCAGGTGGGTGGCGGCATGGTTTTGAGAGAGGCCTCGCTCAAGCTCATCAGTGGTAAGACAGGCTGGACACCATAAAATCGCGCGGCGGCACTATCGGCGGCCCACCAGACTACTTCCGTCCCATCTCTATTCCCGAGGATATAATGGGCCGCCGCGCGGTAATCGTCCTTCCGAAAGGAAGCTTCGGTGGCCAGGCGGTAGTCGCTGAAAACCCAAAGGCCCAAAAGAGAAATCGCGGATACTCGGGTCCAGTGCCATCGGGGGCGGCTTTGGGGGCCCAAGGACAGAAACCAGAAAAAAGATGGGGCCACCGGAGTGAAATGACGTCCGACCAGCCGAAATTTACGCAAAATACCGGAGGCCAAAATACCAAACGAAGGAAAAACCCAAGCAGATGGGAAAAGCCCCCCCCCACGCATGTTTCTGCTTTGGACAAGGCCAACAACCAAAAGCAGAAAGGTCAAACCTGCGCATAAGCCGGCCAGACCCAATTCCTTTGCCTGGGGCATGATGCCGGAACGAAGCTGTGACCTTCCGGGAAGAAAACCGGCTCCGCCGGTCCATTCACAAAAAGCGTAGCCCAAGGAGGTCAGCCCGGTTTCCCCCACCGGTGAAGCTTTGGCCCCCGCGGAAAGAATCCAAGCGTGGAAGAGCAGGGCGCTAAGACCGCCCGCCAGCAGAAAAACGGTGACGGCATTTTGCTGCTCAACCTTTTTTTGACTGGGGGTTTTGCCCAACCAAAACGGCAGGATGACCAACCACCAGGCGAGCCCATAGATGGTGGTCCAAGCAAGGAGCACGGCTCCACTCGCCATGAACCACGCCCAGAAAGATGGCCGTGGATCAGACAAAACACGGATCATTCCGACGAAGGCCAAAACAGCTAACCCAAATTGCATGGCATATGGCCGGACCTCATTGGTGTAATAGAACAAGAAAGGGCTGGTGATGAGAAAGAGGGTCAACCATCGTGCCTGTGCGGGGCGTTTCCTTGGGGCGGACCCCAAAACCAGCAGAACGAAACCGGTCAACATCCAGGGGAGATTCGAAAGGCGGAGTGCATATTCGCTCCGGCCGAACAAGCGGGCAAATCCCCAAAGGTAGTAATGGTATGCTGGGAGATGTAGGTTGCTATTTTTCTCCGCCCAAAGCTCCTCCCACACCCCGAGCGGGGATTCCGACAAAGTTTTCACGGCACTGCCTGCCTCGTCAATCCACAGGCTTTCCTTTTTGATCCAGAAAGGTGCGGAAAACAGCCATAAGGAAATCATGGCCCAAGGCAAAAGATCACTTCTCAGTCTCAAGGAGCCCAATCCTCGACCTTTTACTTAAGTCTGGCAACTTGGAGAAGTATGAGGCGCAAGCCCCTCGTGATGGATTTGGACGGCACTTTGTTCCCAGTGGACACGGCATGGGAGAATCTGCGGATGATTGTCCTCCAAAAACCAACCAAGATTCCCGAACTCATGCTGCACCTGCTTCGGGGCCGTGCTGACCTGAAGTGCTGGCTCCAGGCCGAGGCCGGTCTCGAAGTGGAAAGCCTTCCCCTGAGAGAGGAGCTGGTGCAGATCATCCGCCGGGAAAAAAAGAAGGGACGTCCGGTGTATCTTGTGTCCGGCGCTCCCCAAACCGTGGTCAACCAAACAGCCCGGCGTTTGGGTTTGCAGGATAAAGAGGGGCATGGGGGAAGTTCTCCAGGAGCCAATCTTACTTTGGCTAAAAAGTCTTTTCTCTTAAAAAAATTTGGGATGCGGGGGTATGACTATTTTGGTGATCGCGCAGCCGACTTAGCTGTTTTTCATGGAGCCGATCGGGGGGCCGTGGTAGGGGCCAGGCCCGGCATGGTTCGCCGGGCTTTGCGAGCCAATCCTAAGCTAGAGGTAATTTCCCCCCTTCCCTCTTTCCAGGTGTCCGCTTGGAAAGGACTCCGGACGCATCAATGGATCAAAAACCTTCTCCTGCTGGTACCACTTTTTTCAGCTCATGCGTGGAATCAGCCAGCTAAGTGGGGGTTGGCCATCGAAGCCATGGTGACTTTCAGTTTTTTATCCTCGGCAGTCTATCTGCTCAATGATCTTCACGACCTCGAGGCAGACCGGAGGCATCCCCAAAAAAGGACGCGACCCCTGGCGCATGGGGATCTAAAAATTCCGGAGGCCCTGTTGTTGGCCATCTTGCTTTTGGTATTCGCCTTGGCGGCAGGTTGGTGGCTTGGCACCGCTTTCTTTTTTTATGCCTTGGCTTATTTGGTGGTGGCGGTGGCCTATAATTTCTGGGCGAAAAGCAAGGCTGGCCTGGACTTGATCGGGCTTGCTTCATTCTACACCCTACGGATTCTGGCCGGTGGAGCTGCCGAGGAAATTGTCTGCAGTCCCTGGCTTCTGGGGTATGCAATTTTTCTGTTTCTAAGCCTCGCCTGTGTGAAGCGGGTGAGTGAACTTCATCGTTTGAAGGGGGAGAAAAAGCTTAGGGCGGAAGGGAGGGGTTACGGAGTTGGAGATTTAGAGGCTATTTCCGCTATCGGAATTTCAAGCGGGGTGGTGTCTGTTCTGGTGGCCGCCCTTTATGTTAACAGCCCGGATGTCAGAATTCTTTATGCGCAACCCCAGCTCCTATGGTTGCTTTGTCCGATTTTCTTTTATTGGGTTATTCGGATATGGCTTAAAACTTTGCGGGGGGAGATGCCGGAAGATCCGGTTCTGTTTGCCCTCAAGGATCGGGGGAGTTGGATATTGCTCTTTCTGGCTCTGGCGATCGGGGCAGCGGCCTCAAGGTAATGGGGGCTGGGGTGTCGGCCTAGGGGGCTATACTTGCCATGAACGTCACAAAAAAAACCACCCCAGTTCTAGGAATTGCCTTGGCCTCAACCGACTACCTGCACGGAGTGGGAAAACTCGAAGAGTTGAGCCGAAGCGGGCAGCCCACGGCAGTGGCGGCGTGCAACACGCATATTATCGCGCTGGCGAGGCAGGAGCCGGATTTTCGGGCGGTCTTGCAAAAGTTCGACGTCTTGTTGCCGGACGGGATGCCGTTGGTGTGGGCGATGCGGCGAAAGGGGGCAGACTTGAAAGACCGGGTCTATGGCCCGTATCTCATGCAAGAAGCGATCCGAGGGTTTCCCCGTCCGTGGAAACATTTCTTTTTCGGAGGAACCGAAACTTGTTTGCGCCAGCTAAGCGAGGCGTGTCGTCAGATTCAGCCCGAGGTCGATATCGTTGGCACTTTCTCTCCCCCATTCCGTAAGTGGACGGAAAAAGATGAGGTTGAGTTTGCCGAGATCATCCGAAATTCCGGCGCCGACTTTATCTGGGTGGCTCTGGGAGGGGATCGGCAGGAGCGATGGATTGCAAAAAATCTGGGACGTCATTCCAAGGGAGTTTTTTTGGCGGTGGGAGATGCATTCGAGTTGTTGGCGGGACGGCGGGCTTTTGCCCCAGCCTGGATGCAGAAGGCGGGGTTGACCTGGTTATACCGACTCTGGCAAGAGCCGAGGCGGTTGCTCCCCCGATACCTTAAGTTCAACTCTCTCTTTTTATATTACACCGCTTTGGAGCGACTTTTTGGGGTGAGGGGGGATGACGCCGGGATTTCCATGCCGGGGAAACAGACGGTGGCCTTTTTGGGGTGTCGGGGTGTGCCGGCCAGATATTCCGGTTTTGAGACCTTGGTCGAGGAGCTGGGGGCGCGTTTGGCTCTGCGTGGGCATGCGGTCACGGTCTATAATCGCTCACATCTTTATCCGGAACGACCGGCCACCTACCGCGGGATGAGGATTGCCTATTTGCCCAGCATCCAGACGAAAAGCTTGGAAACGATCACCCACACCCTGTTGGCTGTGATTCATGCGGCGGTGCGGAAATTTGATGTCGTCTACCTCTGCGGGGTTGGGAACTCTATTTTAGCCGGCATCCTCAAATTGGCGGGAAGCCGGGTGATTGTGAACGTGGACGGGGATGATTTCCGCAGACAGAAATGGCATCCCTTTGCCCGCTGGTGGCTGAAGCAAAGTGAGGAGTGGGCGACCAAGTTGAGTGATGTGGTCATTGCCGACAATCGGACCGTGGTGACTCGCTATGAAAGGGATTACGGATTCCAAACGACCTATCTTTCCTACGGAGCTCCGGACCAACCCAAAAAGGTGGGAACGGATGCGCTTCGGCGACTGGGACTGCAGGAGGGCAGGTATGTCCTTTATGCCGGCCGATTAACCCCGGAAAATCGGCCGGATCTGTTGATTCGGGCCTACCAAAAGGTTGAGGGAGATTGGCCCTGTGTGATTGTCGGAGGGGCGGGATACGAGACGGAGTATGGCCACGAGCTGCAAAAAATAGCCAAGAGTCGGATCCTTTTGGCCGGGCCGATTTATGGGGACGGGTACCGGGAGTTGAGTTCGAAATGTGGAATTTTTGTTCTGCCGGGCACAGTCGAGGCCACGCGCTTGGTGCTTCTCGACCAGATGGGATTTGGCAGTGCCATCGTTTATCACGACTGTGCCGCAACCCGGGAGGTCATTGGAAAAGCCGGATTGCCTTTTGGGCCTGTGAATGCGGAAAGCAGCCTGGCCGCACGACTGAATGAGTTGATCGCCCAGCCTGCGGAAAGAGAGAAACTAAGAGCGGCAGCCTTGGAGCGTGCCCGGAACCATTACAATTGGGAAAAGGTCACGGACGAGTACGAAAAGATCTTGGAAACGTTGAGCCCGAAAAAGTTCAGCGAAACGTAGTTTCCCACGGGAAGCCAATGGCGGGATCGTTCCAGGGTCGCCGAATTTCGTCGGGATTCTTGCGGTTGTAAGGTTCGGAGGGGAGGTTGATCAGGAGAACCTCCTCCGGGGAGATGGCCTTGAAACCATGGAAAATGCCGGGGGGAATTTGAATCAGAACCCGGTGATGTTCTCCCACAACAATGCTGTGGGTCTTCCCCTTGGTTGGACTGGCCGCGCGGTCATCGAAAAAAGCAATTTTGGCCATGCCGTGAATGACCGAGATGCAATCCGTTTGTTTTTGGTGAGCATGCCAGGCTTTGACGACTCCAGGGTAAATGGAGCTGAAATAGGCCTGTCCGAATCCCGGAAAATGAGGGTCGTCCTTGCGAAGAATTTCCATCACCCGCCCGCGGTCGTCGCAGTGCTGGACTAGGGGCAAGATACGTAGACCCTCGATCATGGATTTAGTATGGAAGATAGGTTTCGAGTGGAAAGATTAAGATGAGCCAGCGGAATGCCCGGCGGGGAAGCCAAGGAAGCCGAGAAAATAGCGTCGGGCGATCTCGAAGACGTTCTTGGCCGAAAACCCAAAGGTTTTTAGGAAGCGCCGGGCGTTGCCGGGTAGATAAAGGGGCAAATGGCGGGGACGGGGGGTGCTGACACAGGTGAAGGCGAGATTCTGCAGAAGAATTCCGAATTTGCGGTAGTGGTCGGAAACCGTAGAAGGCGGGAAGCGGGAGGTGGAAGGAGGAGGGGCATGGGTTACGGTGACGGAGGGTTCGGCCCAGGCGGGAGCCACAGCGGAGAGGCGAAGGGAAAACTCCACATCATCTCCATAGGCCAACATATCGGATCGGGGCGGGCCGGCGCGAAGCCAGGTATCTTTACGGATCAGCAGGCATGGGCCGATACACCAAGCCATGGGATATCCGGAGGGGGCAAGCGCGCGGGCCTTTTCGAGATCATGGGCGGCAGGGCGAATCGCGCGGGCGAGGGACCAAAGAACAGGCTCCGGCACATCCTGTAATTTTCCCGAGAGGTCGATCAGGAAGGGGGCGACGGTCCCGGCCTGATGGCTCTCCATGGAACGAAGCATGGCTTCCACATCGTGGGGAGAAAGGATGGCATCATCATCCATCACGAGGAGGTGGGTCAGGTCGGGAAACTTTTCCAAGGCCCTCTGCCCGGCCAAGGCCAGTCCCCCGCCGAATCCCAGATTCGTTTTCGGGGAGAGAATCTCCAGCGGAAGGGAGGACTTACCGGCAAGAGCCAGGGTGGCGGGGTCAGGACCGTTATCGGTGACCACCACGGCGAAGGGGCTTACAACCTGTCGCTGCAAGGACTCGAGCAGGCGCAGAAGAAGATCAGAGCGAAACCGGGTGGCGACGAGGGCAACGATTTTGGCGGACTCGGGCACGGCATGATGATGAAGGATTTTGCCGTAAGATGAAGTTTAAGATTGAGCCGGACAGGAAGTGCATTGGGAATTGAGGATTGAGATTTGCGGGGCAGATTCGTGGAGGTGAGCGGAGAGAAAAGAATCCGGGTGGCTTTGGATGCCACGGCCATCGGCCGCGGAAAGACGGGCAACGAGACCTATCTGACCGGCTTGTTGGAGGGATGGGGCGAAGCCAAGCCCGGGGGGGTGGAGATATGTCCGATATTTAGTGCACAAGGTCCGGTTGATTGGCCGCGGCGGAGCGCGGCCCTACAGAATGGTCAAGCCGGGTTTTTCCGGAGGCACTTGGTCGATTTGCCGAAAGCATGCAGCGAGTTGAAGGCGGATCTCTATCACGGGGTGTACTGGATGCGACCATGGGAGAAGAGGCCGTATGTGCTGACCGTGCATGATATTTCCTTCGAGGTGCATCCCGAGTGGTTTCGACCCGGGGAAGCCTGGTTTTACCGCACGCTGGTCCGCAGAGCCGCGGAAAGGGCGCGCAAAGTCATCACCGTCTCCGAATTTTGCCGCAATGAGATCATGGAAAGGTGGGGGATTCCCGCCGACCGGGTGGAGACGACTCATGAGGCGGCCCGCAAAATGTTCCGGCCCGGGAAAAAAAGAAAAGCAGGGGCTCCCTCCCTGTTGTTTGTCAGCGCCATTCACCCGCGAAAGAATCTGCAGCGACTGATTCGGGTCTGGCGACGGTTGAGGGAGGTGCGTTTTCCGGATCTGGGGTTACGCGTGATTGGGCCGGCGGGTTGGTCGGCGGGGTCCGATTTGAGGGCGCTGCGCGAAGCGGAGGCTGGCGGCGGGGCGAAATGGCTCGGGCCTCATACGGACGAGCAATTGAAGCAGGCCTATCAAGAGGCGACTCTTTTGGTTTATCCCTCCCTCTATGAGGGATTTGGCCTACCCCCTGTGGAAGCGATGGCCAGCGGTTGTCCGGTGGTCTGTTCGGATGCCGGCTCTTTGCCGGAGGTTTGCGGGGATGCCGCGGAATATTTTGATCCCACCTCGGAGGAGCAGATGGCGGCCAAAATTGGCCTGATCCTCGACAGCGCATCGCGACAGGAGGAATTGCGGATCAAGGGGATGGCCAGGGCGGAAACCTTTTCCTGGGAAAAGATGGCGGAGGAGACGGCGGACATCTATTGCCGGGCGATGGAGTAGGGCACAGGCCGTGATTGCGGTAGGCGTTCCCCGGCCATAAATTCATTTCATGCCCTCAGAATCTGAAAAGGGAACGGTCACCGAGACCCATCCGCAGTGGCTTTCGCGGGGATTGTGGATGGAGGGATTGGCGGCGCTGGCGGTTTTGATCGGTCTGTACGGCTTGATTCCCTACAATTTCGGCTTTGAGAGCAAGGCCCGGCCGGTGCTGGAGATGCTTTACCGCTTTTGGACTGATCCCTCCACCACGGATTGGCATCATGGAATGATTGTTCCATTGATTTCGCTGGGGCTGGTCATTCATCGCTGGAAAGATCTGCAAAAAGTACCGATCCGGCCCTGCGCGGCTGGGATACTGGTGGTCTTGGTGGCGTTGGCCCTCTTTTGGGTGGGATACAAAATCGACATTACCATCGTGGGCTTCCTTTCTCTTCAACTGATGGTGGGTGGAATTCTTCTTTGGTTTCTTGGTTGGTCCATGATGAAGGAACTCCTTTTCCCCTACACTTTTTTGCTTTTCGCCTATCCTTTCTACTTCCTCGATAACATCGTGGCGTTTCCGCTCCGGGGCCTGATGTGCCAACTTTCTCAGGGTTTTCTCAATCTTGTGGGCGTGGACACCCTACGGGTGGGGACAGCCTTGGTTTCTGCCCCGGATTACGTCGGGGGATTCAAGCAGGGAGAACGGTTTGCCTTGGATGTGGCCAACCCGTGCAGCGGGATACGCTCCCTCTTTGCCCTGATGATGGTCAGTGCACTTTATGCCCATCTGACCCTGGAGAAAGCGTGGCAGAAGTGGGTGCTTTTTCTGTTGTCTCCGGCTTTGGCGGTCGCGGGAAATTTCGCCCGGATGCTGATGCTCACCTTCGGCACCATGATTTTGGGAAGCGCCACCGCCATCGGGACAGAGCAAAATCCGACCACCTACCATTTGGCGGCCGGATTCTTTGTTTTTATCGTGGCGTTGGGCGGAATGGCCGTGATCAGCTGGTTGCTGCAGGGAGGATGGAAGAAAACTTGGGCCCGATGGACCACCCCCATCGATGCGGCTCCCGGGGAAAACACGTGAGCCTGGGTGGCGAGGAAACCAAGGCAGGAGTGGAGGATATTTCATCCCCTCGGCGAGGTAGTGTCCTAAGAATCATTACGTTGCTTGGCTTGGGTGGAGCCACCGCCGCACTTTGTCTGTTATTACCCACGCCTAATACGCCACCCAAAGCCGGGGTGATCATGGACCTTCCGGAAAGCATCGCCGGTTTTACCGGAAAGATCATTCCCGCCACTCCGGGGGAGATCGCGACCCTGCCCTCGGACACCCAGATTGTCCGCCGGGAGTATGGCAACCTTGCGGGAGATCGGATCATGGCCTCGATTGTTTTAAGCGGGGGGGAAAAGAGATCGATTCATCGGCCGGAGGTATGTCTGCCGGCGCAGGGCTGGAGCATGAGGGGAGGGAAGGTGGAGGAGGTTCCTTTGGCAGACGGGCGAGATCTCAAGGTGATGGACTTGAGCCTCACCCGGGATGTCGAAATTGGCCCCGGAGACCGGCGTAAACTCTATGCCGACTACTTTTACTGGTTTGTCGGAAACGGGGTGACCACTCCCTACCACTGGAATCGGGTCTTCCTGACCAGCTTTGATCGCATCACCAAGAACATCAATCACCGGTGGGCCTACGTCATTGTCATGTCGATTGTCACGGAGGGGTTTGTGCCTAACGGGAAAAATGAAACGCACACTGTGGAGATGCTCAGGCAGTTTACGGCCCAACTGGCCCCGACCTTCATGCGCAGCGGCAGTCAATCCTCCGACGACTGATTTGCTCCTTGGCAAGCGGGGGGGCGGAAACGCTAGTGTAGATTTTCAACCCCAACCCAAAGGATTATCATGAAAACACTTGTTCGCGTTGCTTTGGCCACCCTCCTAGCGCTTCCTGGAACCGGTCTCCGGGCCGAATCGCTGGATAAATTGATTCCCGACTGTGCGGAAATTCTGGGACGAATGAAACGGGAAGACATCATCAACATGGATTTGGTCAAAGAGGCTAAAGGCATCGTGATTCTCAATGTCACGGGATTCTCGATCGGTATCGGTGGATCGGGGGGGGATGGAATCCTGATGTCCAAAACCGAAAAGGGCTGGAGTGGACCGGTGGCGATCACCACCGACGGGGGAACGCTGGGAATCGATGTGGGAGGAACGGATAATGACATCGTCATCCTCCTAATGACCAATGGTGCGGTCAGCAAATGGGCGGCGGGAGAGCACTTTGGAAGCTCCTCGGCCTCTGCCGTCATGGGTCCCAAGGGTGGGGCGGCGGTGGATGCCACCATGAAAACCCGTGATTTCAACGTCTACATCTGGAACAAGGGGGCAAAGCTGGGAGTTAACTTTGGGGGATTTGATGTGAACATCAACAACGAGGCTAACGCCAACTATTATGACCGACCCCTGGTCTCGGCCAAAGATATCCTGAACAACATCGCGGAAGTCCCGGAGTCGAAAAAAGCCCCTCTGGCACGCGTGTACGACCTTCTCAAATAAAATAAGAAAGGAAGATCAAATCATGAAGAACCTAATTGCCCTTGTGGCTCTATGTCTGGCCCTGCCTCTGTCGGGTCGGGCTCAAAATTCGGACTCTTTGAACATCGCCGGCGATCAGGCGACGAGCATGAACAAACTCGATGATCTCATGGGGCGGGCCCAGAAAAGGCTGAGCTACATCATGACCAACCTCGGGGATCTTTCCGACAACAACGATGCCAACAACAACTTTGATAAGTTTAAGGAGAACTTGGATGACCTGGTCGGCATCCGTTCAGACATCAAGGATCGTGCGGAGAGGGTCCGGGAGTTGCAGGGGCAGCGGATCGCCGCCTGGACGAAGGAAGTCTCGGGCATGACCGACAAGGACATGCGGAAGATGACCAACGACCAGATCGACGCCGCCAAGGCGGATTTTGATACCTTAGACAAGCAGATGCGCGAAGTGGGAGGAGACGCAAACGATTTATTAGCCCTGCTGCAGGACTTGCAGAAGTACTATGCCTCCTCCTTCAGTCCGGACTCCATCAAGACCTCGCAGCCCATGGTGCAAAAGGCCTTGGCGGCAGCCCAGGAGATGCTCAAGGACACGGACGCCTTGAGAGATTCCATCAGTAAGAGCAAAAAGAAGGTGAAGGGAACATCCGGCGGCGCCTAAAGCCAAACATCCGGGCGGGTTTTTAGGAGGGCGAGATCACCAGAGTGATCTCGCCCTTCGTCTTTTCCCCAAATTTGGCGGCCACTTCCTCGGGGGTGCCCACAAAGACCTCCTCGAACTTTTTGGTTAATTCACGGGCCAAGGCAATGCGTGACTCCGGGGAAAAAATCTCGCGAATTTCCTGCAAGGTCCGGCCGATCCGGTGCGGAGATTCGAAATAAATCGAGGTGTGATCCCTGGCGGCGGCCCGGGTCAGCTCTTTCTGCCTTGCGCCCGGCTTCGGAGGGAGAAATCCCCCAAAGTAGAAGGGCATGGCGGCTAGTCCACTGGCCACCAGGGCATGGAGGACGGCTGAGGGACCGGGGATAACTTCTATGGCAAGATTCTGACTCCGCACGGCTCGAATGATGCGTTCGCCGGGGTCGGAAATGCCTGGCATGCCTCCATCCGTCACCAGGGCGACGGTCTGACCTTGGCGCAAACGGTCAAGAATCTCCGACTCGCGGGAGGCTTCATTGAATTTTTGGTAGCTGAGGAGCGGCTTTTTTAGCTGGAGGTGTTGGAGAAGCAGACCGGTGTGGCGGGTGTCCTCCGCCGCGATGAGGTCCGCTGTGGCCAGAGCTTGGCAGGCGCGGGGCGAAATGTCGGAGAGGTTTCCAATGGGCGTTCCCACGACAATCAGGCGGCCGGGGTTCATTGTTTCAAGCGTGGGGTTGGATGAACTTTCATGATGAGGATGGAATTTGGCTGCCGCGCTTGGACTCGAACCAAGAACACCCACATCCAGAGTGTGGTGTGCTACCAATTGCACCACGCGGCAAACGCTCAAACCCTATCGGCTTTGCGCCCACCGGGCAAGAGGGGGGAGATGATTGGAGTTTCAGTTTGGGCAAAGCGAAACCAAGGGATTACTTGGTCCATAGGCGCCACGCCGCGTAGAGCAGAAAAACGGCGAAGGCCCTGCGGGCGTACATTTCGGGAACCTTTTGAATCAGCAGGGAGCCAGCCACGGCGCCGATCATGCCGGTGAGGGCACAGGCGGCGGCGATTTTCCAGTCAATGGTGTTCAGTTTCCAGCTGGTGACCGATCCCGCCAAAGTAATGGGAATGATTAAGGCCAGGGAAGTGCCCACCGCGACGTGGTAAGGCACCCCGCAAAAAAGGGTGAGGGCCGGGACGATCAAGGCACCCCCTCCGATCCCAAAACAGCCTGAGGCCAGGCCTGCCAGAAGGCCGATCCAAGCGTAAAAAAGGGGGCCGGCGGTCATCAGGGGACGATTCCCCCCCGCGGGGGCTCTGGCAAGGGGGAAGAATGGGCGTTGCCGGGGCTTGCCAAGGCGGGCGTTCTGCTCTTACCTAACCAGTTCTATGCAAAAACATTTCTCGCTGGTTTTAACCCTCATGGCAGCCGTTTTGATCGCCGGATGCGCGGTCAAAGATCCCAAAGATCCGCGTTTCGTCGTGGCGGAAGGCAAGGGGATCAAGATCACCCGTGGCCAATTGGATGCCGAGGTGAACCGGGCCCTGACCAACTTTAATCTCTCCCGGGACAAGGTCCCCGCCGCCCAACTGGGTTCGCTGGAGTTGAACATTCTCAATCAGATGATCAATCGGCAGGTCGCATTGGCTGAGGCGCGGAAATCCCCTCTGACCAACGCCGTGACCCTGGCCAAAGAGCAACTCGAGCGGATGAAGAAGAATTTCCCCGATGCCAAGGCGTTCGCGGAGCAACTGGCCAAGGCCAAGACCACCGAAGAAGCGATGTTGAGCGAAATCCAGCAGAAGATCGAGGTGGACAACCTGATGCGCGTGCGGGTGGAGCCCTCCCTGCAGGCCCCCTCCGACGCGGATGTGCAGAAATTCTACGCCGACAACCCCAAGCTCTGGCAGCGGGGAGAGACGGTGCAGGCCCAGCATGTTTTGGTGAAGGTGGATCAGGGTGCGGATGCCGCCACCAAGGCGCAGAAGCAAAAAGCCGCCGAGGCCGCTCTTGCCCGGGTGAACAAAGGAGAGGCGTTTGAGAAGGTCGCCCAAGAAGTTTCGGATGATCCCGGCAGCAAGGCTCGCGGGGGGGAACTCCCACCTTTTGGCAAGGGTCAGATGACCCCGAAGTTTGAGGAAGTGGCGTTCAGCACGGCTCCTGGAAAAATCAGCAAGGTTTTTGAAACTCCCTTCGGGTTTCATTTCCTGAAAGTGAAGGCCAAGGAAGCGGCCAAGAACCTTAAGCTGGACGAGGTGAAAAATGAGATCATGGCGCATCTCAAGCGGTTGAAACAGGGGGAAGCCACTCGTCTTCTGCTTGAGGATTTGCGTAAGGAGGCTGCGGTGAAGATTCTTTTGCCTGCTCCTCCGGCTCCTGCCCCGGTCACGGCCACCACTCCTCCGGTGTCGGCCCCCGCTCCGGCGCCGGCCCCTGCCAAAAAATAAGGCCCCGGGGAGCCCCCGGATGAAGAGTCAGTCTGCCGCGAACAAGGGCGGGCAAGAGCCGTTCACCCCCAAGTTTGATGCCCAAGGGCTGGTTACGGCCATTGCGGTCGAAAGTTCCACAGGGGAAATCCTCATGGTGGCCCATATGAACCGGGAGGCCTTGGAAGCCACCCGAAATAACCGCAAGGCGACTTTCTTCAGCCGTTCCCGCAACCAACTTTGGGTCAAGGGCGAGACCTCGGGAAATTTTTTGGAGGTGGAGGAGATCCGGGTGGATTGCGACCAGGACTGTGTGCTGTTGCGCGTTCGTCTGCCCGCAGGGGGTGTCGCCTGCCATACAGGAGCCAAAAGCTGCTTTTACCGCCGGTGGAACCTCGCCGGGGACGGGACCCTGGAAACCCTTCCCGATTAGGGGCGTTTCTCTCCCGCGGCCGAGATCATCTCCGAAAAGACTTTTTCTTCCCCGGAAAGGGCGCCGGCCGGGCCGGCCGTTTTCACCACGATCATTTCGCCTTCAGCCTCCAAAATGGCGCCCAACAGGAGGGCGTCGGGAATTTCTTTTTCCGAGCCCCCGGGAAGTCCTCCTTTGAGGGATCCGCGGATTTTCACCAAGGTGATGGGACAGGATTTTGAGGAGACCGGCCGCACGTCGGCAGGCGAAGCGGTTTGGGAAAATTGCCGGATCCAACGGTCAATATTGGCCTGCACTGTGCCGCCGGTACCTGCGGGAAAGCGGGAAAAGGCCATAACCAGTGGGGTCTTGTTGGGCCCGGATTTTTCCAGTTGAGCTACACGAAACGAGCCTTCGGGTTTGACCCAGTTCCATCCCTCCGGTCGGTCGAAGAGAAGCGGCCCAATTCGAAAAGCCACTGGCTGAGGTGGCGGTTCCGCACGGCACGGAACCAGGATCCAAGAAAGGGCCAGACAGAAAAGAATTCTTCTCATCCGCGCATCCTCCTTTCCCACTCATCGATGGCCATGGGTCGGCAATCCAGCAGACGCTCGTATTCTTGGTCGATCTTTTTGGCGTCCCATTCGGGATGATTGGCCTTCATGAACTGGATCATCCAGGTACGGGCAAGGGTGCGGTCCCTTGGACTAAGGCGCGCGAGGTCCCTGCGGTAGAGGAGTCCATTCAACCGCGTGAGAATCGGAAAAAAACTCATGACCGGGGCGCGCGGAACCACCCGGCCCACAATCCGGCGAGGGTGCCAAAAAGCAGGGTAAGAAGAACGGCCCGTATTCCGCCGCCCACGAATTCACGATAGTAAGCCGGTGCCTCGACCGCCAAAGGATAGGGTACGGCGGTGAAAATGGCACCAGGAAGGCTGTAGAGAAATCCCGCCAGGCCGCCGGTTAGAAATCGGTTTCTTCCTGCAGGCAACAAACCCACCAAAACTCCGATCGAGGCGTAAGTCAGAAAGAGGCCGGCCGAGAAAAGAGCTGCCGAGGAAAAAGGGAGGCCTTGAAACCATGGCCCGATGGCCGTCAGGGTGCCAAAGACCACGCCAGCCAAGGCTGATTTACGGGAAAAGTTCATCCAAGTTCAGTTTGCCTGCATGGGGGTGGGGCGGGCAACCATGGGAAAAAAGCTTGCGATGGAATCACGGATAGAAAACGGAAGGGAAACTTTTTTTGCTGGGAGCTCGACAGGGACGATGGGTTTTGCCCAAATCCAGCCTGTGAGAAAAAAAGATGCGGAGCATGCCCGAAGGAAAGAGGAGCTTTTGGAGAAGCTCGAGGAAAGGGCCGTATCTTGTCCCGGGCTGTATCCGGTCCGGACCCGTGCTGAATTTCTTCGATTGGCGATCGACCATGCCAAGGGGAATGACGAGGCGCTTTGCCAGATCCTGGAGGAAATATGGCGTCGACCTGACGAAGCGCTCCAAATGAACGCCCAAAGCCTGATCCGACGAGGGATGGGCTGGGGGGAGGAGAAAAAAAAATCCTCGAAAGCTTAGATTCAACGACCTGCTCTCTTTTCCGGGAAAAATTGTTTTCGGTGAAGATTTTTTCGATGAGGGAATACAAACCAAGAATTTATTTATTATTAAGTAAAAAATGGATTAGGAATCGCTCGCCAAGCGTCTGATGGATGCTGAGATCCGTGGGGCAAGGACGCATGAAGGAAACCTTCAGCCAAACATCTTCTGCCGGAGAGCCGGAATTACCCTTCGGTTCGGCCGCTTCTTCCCCCAAGCAGGAGGGAGAGGATCCGGATGTGGTGGTCATTAAGGGGCCACCACGACCCACCAGTTACCCCACCTACCAAACCTCCACCGCATCGTCCAAAACCCAGCCTGAGGAACCCGCTATGAACCCATCCACCCCGAGTGCCCTGAACGTCAAACGGAGCATCGATCGACAACGCAAAGAGCAGAAAGCGGTCAGCTCCATTCTCAGCGGGGTCGGGCTGGCTCTGCTCCTGATCATCGTCGGATGTGCGACGCTTTCCTGTTTCGGCGGGTACGTTTTGTGGAAACAGATTCAGAGGCAGAGCGTGACCGTGGACCAGATGGAGCAGAGGATCAATAAGGAGTTGGCCTCCCTCCAGGCTCGTGATGCCGAGCTGGCCAGCGGTTTGGAGTCGGCTGGAGCGCAGCTGGCGAAACAACAATCCCTCCTCGAACAAGCGAAGTCGCAGTTGAGCCGGCAGGAGAAGGACATCGGAGTCCTGCGGCAGCGGCTCTCCAATCTGGAAGGGGATTCGGGCGACCGTCGCCGCTAAGCGCCCCATGATCAGCCGCGTTGAACTTCGTCGTATCACCCAGGAATGGCGGACCCGTCTGCAGCGGGTGCAACAGATTCTCCAGCCCAGTGAATGGGCGGTGGATGATTGGAATCGCTTTGCGCGGGCGCTCAGTCAAATGGTTCGGACCTATGGCTCCACTTGGACCGAAGGCGACACCACCTACTGGGATGTTCGTTGGACTTTGCAGGACGGAGGAGAGCTGATCTGTCAGGCGGAGGACGGGGTGGATGGGAGAAAAACCCTCGTGGTGGCCCAGCAGGGCGGATTTGCCGAGGGTCTCGAGAACTACACCTGGTTTTATGGGGAGTTTGGGCAAACGGGTGATTTTCTGGGCAACCCGTATTGGGTCGATGGTACCTGGAAAGAGGCCTTGGCCATGATGCTTCTGCCCCAGCAGGCGGGCGCAGGCTTTTATCTTAGCGGGGGGAACGTGAACGTTGCTCCCATGCTTGAAGCAAAAGCTAGCACCTAAGCCGGCCTCTGCTTTACAAGTCGCTGCAGGTCAGCATCTTGCAATTTCCTTGCAATGGTGTTTATTTGTAAGTAGGCTTTTCTTCTTGAAAGGAGTACGGCGGGAAGTTGCGCAAAAAGCGCTCTGATTCGGGGGTTGTGATCGACCGAGATCTTGCCCGGATCCCATTCAGCGCTCCCACCCTTCTCGCAGACCCAAAGAGAACGATAAGAACCTCACGGAGTTGAAGGATTGGCCGATCCGGCCACCCCCTCCGTCCCTCGGGCGCTGTTCGCCCGATTGGTCCGCTCGGGCCCTATCTTCCCGCCGCACAGTTAAACATGAGTCACAATGCAAGATACGGATCCCGCCAGGGAGGCGGGCCCCACGAACGCCGTCGCCGTCGTCACCACCGTTATGGTGGCGATCGGGGCGGACCCCGTCGCGAACCCAAATCGGGAGGCGGTGGTTTCTGGGGGTTTTTGAAGAAATTGGTCGGATTGGGAGGAGGATCTGCCAAGCCTGCCCCCTCGTTTGACCGTCCCCGCAACGGCCGCTCGGAGGCCCCACGGGCTCCCCGTCCCCCGCGCTCGGCACCCCCAATGGAGGTGCTCACCCCGCGGCTCTACGTCGGCAACCTCTCCTATGACGCTTCCGAAAGCGACATCTTTGATCACTTCGCCAAGGTGGCGGGGGTGAAGAATGTCGAGGTCGTGCGCGACAAGGGCTCCAACTCGAAAGGTTTCGGTTTCGTCGAGATGCAGACCCTCGAAGGCGCGCAGGATGCGGCCAAGAAACTCCACGACACGGACTTCATGGGACGTTTGCTCATTGTGAACGGAGCCAAGTCGGTGGGGGAAAGGGATGGCGGACCCCGGCGGGATCGTCGGGAGGATCGGCCTCCCCGCGAAGACCGTCCGGAACGCTCCTCGGAATTTGATTACGAGAGCGGACCCCGGAATCCGAGCTACGACTGATCGGTTAAGGATGGCCCAAGGCGCGCCGGGTCTTTTTCGAGGCCCGGCCGCCTTCGGCGATCCAGCGGTTCGTGGCGGCGAGATAAGCTCGGCCGCTTGATTCAATCACATCCGTGGCCGCGGCTCGGCCGGCCGCCGGTTCACCCTTGGCGTCAAAACGAACGCTCAGACTGACTTCTCCCACGGCATCTTTACCCTCCGTGACGGCCCTGACTTGGTAATCCATGAGATGACCCTTGAGGCCCGTGATCCGATCGATTGTTTTGAGCACCGCATCGACGGAGCCATCCCCGGAGCCCGTGGCAGTGAGCAGCTTGCGTCCATGCTTGAGGACGATTTTAGCGACGGGTTTGTCCCCTGTGCCGGATGCGACATGGAGGCTTTCCAGGCCATAGGTCTCTCGGGCGATCTGGATCTGGGCTCCCACCAGCGAAACCAGATCGTCGTCATACACAAATTTCTTTCGGTCGCCGATCTCCTTGAAACGGGTGAATACCGCCTGTAACTCGGCAGGTTTGAGTAAATATCCCAGATGCTTCAAGCGCGAGGCCACCGCCGCCCGCCCGCTGTGCTTCGTCAGGGGGAGCTCGGTTTTGCCCCAGCCGACCTCCTCCGGATCCATGATCTCGTAGGTCTCCCGTTTCTTGAGAATACCGTCCTGATGGATGCCGGAGCTGTGCGCAAACGCATTCAGTCCGACGATCGCCTTGTTGCGGGGAACAGGAAAACTGCAGGCGGCGGAGACGAGCCGGGAGGAACGCACAATCTCCCGGGTTTGAATGCCGGTGGTCAGGTGGGAGAAAAAATCCTGGCGCGTGCGCAGGGCCATGACGACCTCCTCCAAGGCTGCGTTCCCGGCGCGTTCCCCGATGCCGTTCAGGGTGCACTCGATCTGACGGGCTCCGGACTGGACTCCGGAAAGCGAATTGGCCACGGCCAGGCCCAAATCATTGTGGCAATGAGTGCTGAAAACGACATTCTCCGATCCGCGTGCACGGGCGATAACCTCGGCAAACATCCGGCCGTACTCCTCCGGGGTGGCGTAACCGGTGGTGTCGGGGAGATTGATGGTGGTAGCGCCGGCTTCGATAGCCGTCTGGACCACTTCCACCAGGAAATCGATCTCGGTGCGGGAGGCATCCTCCGGAGAAAATTCCACATTCGAGGTGAACCGGCAGGCCCGGCGCACACCGTCCGCGGCCAGACGGAGAATTTCATCCCGGGCCTTGCCCAGTTTGAACTCGCGGTGAATCTTGCTCGTGCCCAAAAAGACATGGATTCGCCCCTTTTTTCCGGCGGGCTTTACCGCCGCACCGGCCGCCTCGATATCGGCCGGCACACAGCGGGCCAAACCGCAAATGACCGGACCGCGAACCACCCGGGCGATCTCCTTAACGGAATCAAAATCCCCCTGACTGGCGATCGGGAAGCCTGCTTCGATAATATCCACCCCCAACCGGGCCAGTTGTCGGGCCACCTCGAGTTTTTGGCGGGGCGTCATGGCCGCGCCGGGGCACTGCTCTCCGTCCCGGAGAGTCGTGTCGAAAATCAGAATGCGGTCACTGGGCATGGGAAGAGCTTAGCCTGAAAAGGCGAAAGTTGCACCCCTGTCGGGGAGGTCGTCCCCTTGCCCTTTAGTAAGCGGCTTGAGCGCCCTTGAGGTTCCGGCGGCGGATCCAGGGCATTAAACCACGGAGGCGGGCACCCGTTTTTTCGATGGGGTGCTTTTCGCCCTGCTTGAGCAACTTATGATAGCGTTTCATGCCGGTACGGCTCTCCTTCACCCATTCTCGGGCAAATTTCCCGTTGCGGATCTCCTGCAGAACCGACTGCATGGCCTTTTTCGTCCGTCCATCCACCACGCGGGGGCCACGGGTGACGTCACCGTACTTGGCGGTTTCGGAGATGGAGAAACGCATGCCGGCGATCCCGGACTCGTTGATCAAGTCCACGATCAGTTTCAGTTCGTGCAGCACCTCGAAATAGGCGACTTCCGGTTGGTACCCGGCTTTCACGAGAACTTCAAAGCCCGCTTGGATGAGAGCCGAGGTTCCCCCGCACAGCACGGCCTGTTCACCGAAGAGATCCGTTTCGGTCTCTTCCTTGAAGGTGGTCTGGAGCAGGCCGGCGCGGGTGGCCCCGATTCCCCGGGCCCAGGCCATGGCGATGGCCCGTGCCTGTCCGGAGGGATTCTGTTGGACGGCAAATAAAGCCGGAACACCCCGGCCTTCCTGGTACTGCCGACGAACGATATGACCCGGGCCCTTGGGGGCCACCAGGATGACATCGACATTCTTCGGCGGGCGGACGGTTTTGTAGTGGATGGCGAATCCGTGGCTGAACAGCAGGCACTGCCCTTTGCGCAGGTTCGGGGCGATGTCCTTCTCGTAGACGGAGGGGATTTTCAAGTCGGGCACAGCGACGAAAATCACATCGGCTCCCCGCACCGCCTCGGCCGTGGGGAGAACCTTGAATCCGTGCTTTTTGGCCACGGGGATCGACTTGCTGCCTCTGTAGAGTCCGATGGTCACCCGGATTCCGCTGTTTTTGAGATTGAGGGCGTGGGCGTGGCCTTGGGAGCCGAAGCCGATCACGGCGACTTTGCGTCGGCGTAGTGGGTTGAGACTGGCGTCTTTGTCGTGATAGATGCGGGCAGGCATGGGGGGTTCTCCGTTAGGGGTGGTGGTTGGGGGGGGGGAAACTTATTTGCGGGGGAGGGCGATTCGGCCGGTTCGGCTCAGCTCCAGGATGCCGAAGGGTTTCATGAGTTGGAGGAACTTGTCGATCTTGCTCTCATCGCCGGTCACCTCGATGGAGAGGCTGGCGGACTGTACGTCCACGATTTTCGCGCGGAAAATATCACAGATCTGCATGACCTCCGGTCGGGTGGCCGAAGAGGCCTTCACCTTGAGCAGGATCAGTTCTCGGTCGATGACGTCGCCGTCCTTGAAATCATGGACTTCGAGGACATCGACGAGCTTGTTGAGTTGTTTGACGACCTGTTCGAGAACCTGATCGTTGCCCACCACCACGATGGTCATCCGGGAGATCTTGTCGTTCTGCGTGGGGCCGACGTTGAGAGTATCGATGTTGAATCCCCGGCCACTAAAGAGGCCGGCAATCCGGGTAAGGACCCCGAATCGGTTCTGAACAACAACGGAAATAGTGTGTCGCATAAGGGAAGCTGTTGAGTACGAAAGAGTAGCGGAGACCCGGATGAGGGGTCAAACCGAAAGGCCGGATTTGCCTAGGAGGCCACGCAACCGGGCCAGCTCGTGGGACTGCTGATCCAGCTGCTGCACGGCATTGGCTAAATCGGTCTCAAGCTGTTTGATCCGCAAGCGCAAAGCGGCATCAAAGGCGGGGCTCTCGGCGGTCGCTTCCGTTTGCTCAGGGGCCTCCTCCAGTTTGATGGTTCGGCTCTTCAGGCGGGCGGCCCGGCGGCGGCTGATTTCCTCGAGAAACTCGGTGACGGTGTAGGTCTCTTTCGTCCGGCTGTGGGTGACCAATTCGGAGCCTCCCAGCTGGCCGCTTTGTAAAAACTCCGCAATCGTTCCGGCTGTCGTCGGTCCATATCGGGGCCCGTCCAGCGGCTCCACCCACCAGATCATCTCCAAGGCCCCGACCTCGGGAGCTTTGACCCAAGGGCCCTCGTCCACCTGAATCAGATCATCCGGGGCGATGAGGGACTGGTTGCCCAAAGCTTTTAGATGATCCAGATCCATGGGTCCCAAAATTCGGCCCGTCTGCTGTTTTTGCAAACGGTAGAGGGAGGCGGGAGTGGTCACAGGAAGTTAGTTTGCAGGGATGATGAGCTTCTGCCCGACTTTGAGGGTCGAGTCCTTGCCCAGCTGGTTGGCTTTGCGGACCGAGTCGACGGTTAGCTTGAGTTTATGCTCCTCGTTATAGGCCTGAACAATCGAGCTAAGGGTATCGCCTTTGGCCACGACGTGTTCGTACCCCTCGGTGGCTTTTGGGGTGGAGGCCGCAGGAGTCTTCTCTTTGGCTTTCTCCTTTTCCTTCCGCTCCGCCAGCATCTTGGAGACTTCGTCCAAAAGGGCGGACCGGTCCTGCGCAGCTTTGGCCGAAGCGTTGGCCAGGCTTTCCTTCAGGGACTGGGACTGCTGTTTGATTTCTTCCAACAACTGCTCCAGAGAGGAGACCCGGCTTTGGATTTTTTCAAACTCCTGATCCATCCGCTCCACCTGATCAGCGGCCTTAAGGATTTTCCGTCGCTCGATCTCCGCGTCCTCGGCGGCGGCCGGATTGCCGGATTGCGCCGGAAGTGGGGAGAGCAATGCCAGCCAGAGAGCCGGCAAAAGGTGGGAAAGGGAAAGCTTGGGCACAGAAGGATTATCGCCCCCGGGAAATCTACCCGACAAGCTTTTCGAACTCTTTTTCGGAAATAACTCGCACTCCCAGGGCGCGGGCTTTCTCCAGTTTGGAGCCGGCCTCTTCCCCCGCCAAAACAAAATCCGTCTTGGCGCTGACGGATCCGGCCACCGAACCTCCCTGCGATTGGATTCGGCGGATAAATTCCTCCCGCGGCTGGCTCAGGGTTCCGGTGATGACGAATTTCTTACCCGAAAAGACACCGCCCCGGACCTCCAGCTCCCCGGGGAGAGCATGGAAGTTGAGGCCGGCCTTTTTCAAGGATTGGAGGAGTCGCTTGGTGGAGGCCTCTGCAAAAAAGGCCACTATCTCTTCCGCCACCTTTTCCCCCACGTCCTTTACTTGGACCAAGTCGGCGACGTTTGCCTTGGAAAGAGTTTCCAGGGAATGGAAGTGGCGGGCCAGAGCCTCCGACAGGACGGCCCCCACCTGGGGGATGCCGAGGGCGAAAATCAACCGGCCCAAAGTGCGTTTCTTGCTGGCAGCGATTCCCTCCACCAGATTGGCGGCGGACTTTTCTCCCATTCGCTCGAGCTTTTCCAGCTCCACCTGGGTTAGGTCGTAGATCTGTTCGAGGTGTTGCACCAATCCCGCATCGATGAGCTGCCCGACCATGGCCTCCCCCATGCCCTCGATATCCATGGCTCCGCGGTGGGCAAAGTGCTGTAGGCGACGTTTGAGCTGACCCACGCAATCCCGGGAACAGCACCGGAGGAAAACCTCCTCCTTGACCAGGGGGCCCTGGCAAACGGGGCAGTGGGTGGGGATCGGAATGGGACGGGAGTTTTTGGGTCGCTTCTTCAGGTTCACGGAAATGACCGCCGGGATGATTTCCCCGGCTTTTTCCACCGTCACCCAGTCTCCCACTCGGATGTCCTTGCGGGCGATTTCCTCGAAGTTGTGCAAGGTGGCTCGGGAGACCGTGGTGCCGCTGAGTTGCACCGGCTCCAGCTCTGCCACTGGCGTGATGACTCCCGTGCGGCCGACCTGAAAGGTAACGGCGTGCAAGCGGGTCTCGGCCTGTTCCGGGGCGTATTTGTAGGCAATGGCCCAGCGTGGGGCCTTCTCGGTGGAGCCGAGGACTTTTTGCTGATCGAACCGGTTGACCTTGATGACGGCGCCATCGGTGGCAAAGGGAAACTTGGCGCGGGCTTGGTCGAGCTCACGAACCGCCTGCAGAACCTCGCGGGATCCGCGGACATGACGGAACCAACTGTGGCCGGGCAGGCCCCACGCCAGAATCTGTTGATGAAGGTCGATCTGGTTAACCAATTTCGAGCCTGAGGTTTCCCCGAGCCCGTAAAAAACGACCGCCAACGGGCGTTGGGCCACTTCCCGCGAATCGAGGAGCTTGAGGGTTCCCGCCGCGGCATTGCGGGGATTGGCGAAAAGCGCCTCCCCCTTCTTCTCCCGCGCCCGGTTCATGGAATCAAAAGCGGCCTGTGGCAGATAAACTTCCCCTCGAAACTCGATGACCGCCGGCAGGCCGGGGACGGAAAGGGGAAGGGTGCGGACGGTTTTCAGGTTTTCCGTGATGTCATCGCCCTTTTCCCCGTCACCCCGGGTCAGGCCTTGAACCAGTCGGCCTTTTTCATAGCGGACACTCACGGCCACTCCGTCCACTTTTGGCTCGATGGCGAATTCGGCGCTTTGGCCGTGCAGGTTTTTTTCCACCCGGGCGAGGAACTCCTCCAGTTCCCCCTCGCTGTAGGTGTTGTTGAGGCTCTGCATGGGAACGGCGTGGGCAACCGTGCGGAAAGAGTCGAGGGGCGTGCCGCCCACTTTTCGGGTGGGGGAATTTTCATCGATCAGTTCGGGGTGAGCTTTTTCGAGGTCGACCAGTTCCCGGTAGAGGCGGTCGTAAGCGGCATCGGAAATTTCCGGCTGGGCCTCGATATAATAAAGCCGGTCATGCCGACGCACCTCCTCGAGAAGGCGGGCGTAGCGTTGGGGGGCGGACAGGCTCACCGGCGTCGTCGGCGGAGCAAGATGCCCAGGGAAATCCCCAGGACATCGGCGATCCAGTCGCGCACCGAGACATCGCGGCCGGGGGAAAGCCTTTGGGACTGCTCATCGAGGGCGCCTAAGGCGGATCCCGTCATACCGATGGCGGCCGGGGGGTATGGAAGGGCGGCGAGCACAAAGCCAAAACCGGTGTAGACGGCCAGATGCATGAGCTTGTCGTTGGGCAGGGGAATGATGGAGTTCACTTTTTCAATCCGGCTCGCCGGCAGGGTCGAAACGCTAAGGATGGCGGCATAGTAAAGGGCGGGCGGGAGAAAGTTTTTCCATCGCAGAGAACTCATCGGAAGGGCATTTTGAACGGAGAGTGAAGCAGGGCAACGTGAAAGAAGCGGCCCCCATCCTTGGCATCGAGGGTGGGGGCACCAAGACGACCTGGGTTTTGCTGGGAGCGGGTGGCAGGATTGTGGCGCAGGGGCAAGCGGGGCCGGGAAACGTCATGCTGGTGGGTGCGGACGGGCTAAAGAGGATTTTTCGTCAGATTTCACGCGCTCTGCCTCACCAACCGCTAGCCATTGGAGGTGGTTTTGCCGGTGCGAGGGGAGTCCCGGAATTTTCCCTGATTCGTTCTGTCGTTCGTTCGGTCTGGCCCAAAGTTAAAAAAGTGGTGGTGGGGCAAGATGTGGACTCCGCCCTAGCCGCGGCTTGGGGCACGGGGGACGGGTTTTTGGTTATAGCCGGCACGGGGAGCAATGTTGTGGGAAGAAAAAATGGAAAAAAGACCAGTGCGGGAGGACACGGGCACCTGTTGGGGGATGGAGGAAGCGGGTACGACCTTGGCCGGCGTGCCTTGGCGGAGGTTTTTCAAATCCGCGATCGTGAAGGTAGACCACCTGCACTGGCGTCGGCCTTGATGGCGCATGCCGGGGCGGCGGATCTGGATCGGCTGCTTCGGGAGGTTTATCGCCAAAAAGGGAAAGAGTGGCTGGCTGGATTTGCCCCGGTGATTTTGCGGGCTGCCGATCGGGGGGATCGGTTGGCCAAAAAAGCGGTGCAAGATGCCGCGGAGTCTCTGGTCGATTCGGTCAACTGGTTGGCCCTGCGGCTCAGGGTCAGTCGGCCCCAACTCGCCTTAACCGGCGGGCTTTTTGATCATCCGGTTTACCGTTCTGCCTTCCAATCGGCCCTTCGTCGTCGGTGTCCAGGAGTAGCTACCATGTTTCTGCGCACCCCGGGAGCCGTGGGTGCGGCACGGATGGCCGGGTCCGGTGTATCAGGCTTGGGAATTAGAAAAGAATCGGCTGAAAAACGGGTGGCCGTGGAGTCCCTGCCCACGGAGCAATCCAATCCTCGGTCGCGGGGCTTGCATGCAAAATCCGTGGATCAGTTGGTGCGGCTCTTTGTGGAGGAGGAGGCCTTCACGGTGAGGGCATTGGCGGGGGCGAAAAAAGAGATCCGGCAGGCTGCGGAAATCGTTTCCCGTGCCTTGCAAAGGGGAGGGCGACTTTTTTATGTCGGTGCTGGAACGAGTGGACGTTTGGGGGTTTTGGATGCCAGCGAAATGCCCCCGACTTTCCATGCCCCGCCGGAGCAGGTGCAGGCCATTTTGGCGGGAGGCCCCGAGGCGATTTTCCGGGCCCAAGAGGGGGCGGAGGATGATGCTGAGGCGGGCGGGCGGGCGGTTCGTGAGAGAAGAATCGGAAAGAAAGATGTGCTGGTCGGGTTGACCGCCAGTGGACGGACCCCGTTCGTGCACGGGGCGTTGCAGGCGGGAGCCCGGGCCGGAGCCGCCACCGTTTTGGTCACCGCCCATCCGCGGTGGAAGCCCGAGCGGGGGGGAATCCAGCCGGATTCCGTTGTGGGGCTGGATGTCGGACCGGAGTTGATCGCCGGTTCCACCCGGTTAAAGGCCGGAACGGTGACCAAGATGGTCTGTAACATTCTTAGCTCCGTGGCGATGATCCGATTGGGCCGGGTGTACGACAACCTCATGGTTCATGTGGTGCCTTCGAATGAAAAATTGAAGGCTCGGGCCATTCGTCTGGTCCGCATCTTGACCCAAGCGGGGGTCGAGGAGGCGGACCGGGCCCTGCGAGATGCGGGGGGCAGGGTGACTTTGGCGGTGGAAAGATTGAAAAAGGTTTCCCGCTTGCCGAAGAGGCGATGAGGAGCACTCTGCCCTCCATGACTCGCCTGCTATGGGTTTTGGCTGTGACGGGATGGACCTCGGTCCGGGTTTGGGGAGCGGAGGCTGATTTGGCCGGATTGTGGAAGAACACGGCGGTGGGCATCGGTCAGTCGGCGATCATTGTCTCGCAGGAGGGCGCTTTCCTTCATGTGGCAGGTTATGGGGTTTGGGCGGGTGGGGGACCGGGAGTCTGGCATGGCAAAGGAACCATCGAGGGCTCCCGGGTGAAGCTGCCTTTGACCTATACCAAGCTGCCCAAACCGGACTTTGATCCCAAAGTTGAGTTGGAGTTGGAGATCTCTTCCGATGCCAAAACCCTTTCCGGGACCTGGAAGAACGGATTGGGAAGAAAAGGTCCCGTGAAGTTCGTCAAAGTCGGCGCTGAATCGGCTCCCAAAGTGACAACGCCAGCCGAAACCCCCTCGGCTGAGGGACCGAGTGATGGGGCGGACAAAAAAGAGGAGAACGCCAAACCCTAAACGCCGTGCACCCGGCCCCAGTGAACATCCAACTGGCGGCTGAGACACAGCTTGAGGGCGCGGAGAAGACACGAGGCTTCTAGTTTTTGGCCACGGGCGATGATGCTGGCGAGAGGCTCGTCCGGGCGAAGACGAAGGGCGTCCTGGCAAAGAATGGGACCTTGGTCGAGGTCGGGCGTCACGAAGTGGGCGGTTACGCCGACAATCTTCACCCCTTTGTCGTAGGCTTGGCGGTAGGCGGAAGCCCCAGGAAAGGCGGGGAGTAGGGAGGGATGAATGTTAAGAATCCGGTTTTTCCAGTGCCAGACGAAGTCGGGTGACAGAATTTTCATGAACCGGGCCAAGACCACGAGGTCGACGCCGGCTTTCTCCAGATGTTCCTGCAGGGCCAGTTCAGCTCTTTGCCGGTCCCGGTAGTTGATCAGGCGGAAGGGCAAGCCATGGCGGCGGGCGATCTTTCCGAGTTGGGGATGATTGCCGGCCACCAGGACCGGGTCGGCGGCCAGGCGGCGGGCTTTCCAATCCTTAAGGATGGCTTCGAGGGCGTGGGTCTCTTTCGAAACGAGAATTGCCAGGCGCCGGCGGTTGCGGGAGGCATCGGCAAAGCGGAGTGTGAGTTTCATCCGGAGATGGCTCGCCAGAGCCTCGAGTTCGTGACGGATTCGGGGGGTTTCCAGTTTGGCGCCCGGCCAAGAGGCCAGCAGGGTCATGCGGAACTTGCCGCGCGCGACCTGCTCTTCAAGCGATTCGATATTGGCGCCCATACGGAAAAGTTGTTGGGTTACCGCGGCGATGGCGCCGGTCCGGTCCGGACCCACCAAACCAATGGTGACAAAGGAACGGGTGGCCATTTTCAATCTCCCCGATAGGTGCACGAAGCACGGGGAGTCTCGTGCAGGGTGATTTCGGACAGGCCGGGCAGAAGAGGGCTTAATTGCTTCCAGAACCACTGGCACATGACCTCAAGGGTGGGATTTTCCAGCCCCGGCGTCTCATTGAGGCAGGAATGGTCCAGCTTAGCCAAAAGAGGACGGACCGCCTCGGCGATTTTGGCATGGTCGTAGAGAAGGCCGGATTTGGGGTCAACCGATCCGGCGACGCAGACCTCCAGCCCGAAGCTGTGACCGTGCATCCGACGGCACTTGTGGCCCTCGGGAAACGAGGGCAGGTGCTGGGCGGCCTCAAAATCGAACTTTCTCCGGAGCGTGATCGGCATAAACACCATCTTTAGCGATTCAAGTGAGTTAGTTCAATGGATCGTTGCTTTTGCTACACGGACGCACAGGTAGGGCGCCTAGGTGAATGTTCCGTTTTTGAGGGCTTGAACTAGGCGGGCTCATCGAGCCCGCCCTGACTGAGCCCCTGGGACTGAAATACTTAAACTAGGTAGGGCCCGACTTCCCGGCGGGCCGGGTTGGATCAATGATCCGAACAATGGTTTTAAATTTGTGGTTATGGTGGGGGGCCCTCGATGAGGGAGCCTAGGTGAATGTTCCGTTTTTAAGGGCTTGAACTAGGCGGGCTCATCAAGCCCGCCCTACCGAAGTTTGGGTGCTGCAAGGGTTAACTAGTTAGGGCCCGACTTCCCGGCGGGCTAGGTTGAAGCCCCGAGCGTGAATGTTCGAGCTTCCACTGATTTAACTCCGAGGCTTGCCCGTCTTTGGCGAAAACCACGAATTTAAAACTTTTTCGAGATAACCCCCCCAAATGGCTAGACCCGTGGCAAGCAGCAGCAGGGACGGGATGGCGATCCATGAGGACTTGCCCTTGAGAAAAGAGGCAAAGTGTATCGCGTAGGGTTGATGCACGAGATAGATCCCGTAGGAAAAAGATCCCGCCAGCGCCAGGGCTTGGCCCAAACCGGGAATCTTTGCCCAGAAACCAGAGGCGCCGGCGACCACGAGGAAACAGGCGGCTCCCGTAAGAAAATCCACCGCCACGTAGCCGTGGGGAATTTGGTAAACAGCCAGGGCCACAGGATAAAGCAGAAGACCCGTGATAAATCCGCGGCCACGCAGGAGCCAGTTCTCAAACGTGTCGGGATTTCGGGCGTACCAGGCGCCCAATACCATGCCGAGGGCGAATTCCGGCAGGCGACTCAGGCCGCATCCGCCCAGAACCCACTGTCCGCTCGAGGGGTGCAGGTAGAGAAGATAGACCCGGGCAAAGAAACCGACGGCCACGGCTGCGACCAAAAAGGCCACGGGTCCCCACTTGCGCAATCCCGCCATCAGGATCGGGAAGAGGGCAAACAGCTGGATGATCAGGCAGAAGTACCACCAAGCGGCATTCAGGTAAAAAAAGTTGTAGTCGATCCACAGGAACCGGAGACCGCTGAGACTGACGGCGAACCGCCAGTCCACTGGCTCCAACCGTGCCTCGAAGGGACTGATTAGATAGATGAGATGGGCGAACCAGTACATGGGGTAAAGGCGGACAAGCCGGTGCAGGATCCAGGATCCCCAGGCCACCCCTCCGGGTTTTTCCGCCGCCCGAACGGCGGATTGGGCCAGCACGAACCCGCTGGCGACCAGGAAAAGTCCCACCGCATGAAATCCGAGCATCGACACACCCAAAAAAATGGAGCGACCGATGGAGTGGAGGAAAGGAAGTGCCCCGGTCCATGTTTCAGGTCGGACGACGTCGGTGATGAAATCGGAGCCGATCGGGGAGGGCGGTTTGATCCAGCAGGTAAACGAATGAAAATAGACGACCCAAAGAATTGCCCAGCCTTTGGTCACATCCAGCCACGCCATCCTGCCCTTGGCCATGAGGTACGGTAGAAGGACAGGGGGGCTAGGCCAATTCCGAACGCAAGAGGTCGAGCAACTCCCTCATGCGGGCCTGATGGCGGGGCTCCGAGACTTGTCCCATCAGGCAGCACGCAACCACCAGATCGGCAGACGGGTCAGCAAAACCGATCGAGGAGCGGGAGCCTCCATGACCGAAAGCGCGTTCTGATGAGGCGGTGCCAAATCCGTAAGGAACCGTGGCGGCTCCGTAGGCATTACTATCGAGAATCACGCCCAGCCCGAAATCCAGGATATGGAGAAACGTCAGATCCTTCAGGCCCTTGCGCCATCGATAAAGAAACTTTTCCATGGAGGCGGACTGAAGAATCCTTTGGCCATTCTCCGGGTTGACCCCGCCGGCCATTAGGGTTTGGTAAAAACGGGCGAGGTCCTGCGAGGAACCGCATAAGTTTCCCCGTTCCGGCATGACCGGCGCTCGCTCCCACTTTCCGGACTTCCACTCTTCCATCGGAATTTCCGCCTCACGGTTTTTTTGCGTGAAGAACATCTTTTCGCAACCCGCCGGCTCCAAAACGTTCTCATGAAGATATTCAGTCCAGGGGCGCTCCGAATGGCGGCTTAGCCATTGACTTAAAATCCACCATGCCCCGCGCGGGTCATAGGCCGGTTGGCCCGCTTGAAGCTTGAAATCGGAGGGCTTGGCTTGGGCCAAGGTCCGGTAGATTTCACTTTCCGCGGCCGAAAGGTCGAGTTGGGCAAAGCAAAGTCCGGTTTGATGGGTGAGCAGGGTGAATAAATTCGATTTTCCGAAATGGGAATCCCCGAGTTCGGGGAACGTATCGCGCATGGGCCGATCCCATAATTCGGGCTTTGTTTCAAGCAACCGAAGCACACCGACGGAAACCACAGGCTTGCCGGCGGAGTACCAACAGACAGAGGCGTCCGGGCGGGAAACTTTTCCCCCGGAAAGTGAGAACGGCTGGCCGAGGTGGAATCCGGCAAGGGTGTAACCGCTCCACCGTTGGCTTCCCAGACCCTCTTCCAGAAGGCGCCGGGTCAGGGGAAGATCAGGCATCCTCTTCCGGTGGGGTGCCACGGGGCTCATGACGCAGGGCCACGTGGGTGACTCCGGGGAACTTCTGCCGGAGAGCTTCAGTGACCCGGTTTTCGATCTCGAAGACCTGCCGCGTGGTCAACTCCTCCTCCACCTGAATGTGAAGGTCGATGTGGATGTCGTTGGTCATGCCGTGGGAACGGATGGCGTGGGCGCCCCGCACCCCGTCCACATCCTCCGCCACCGATCGGATCAACTCGGGGTCCAACCGGGTGGCATCCGACACCACCTTTACTCCCTCGAGGAAAATTTCGTAAATGGCTCGGCCGAGAAACAGCACGATGCCGATGGCCAATAGGGGATCGAGCCAGTCCATGCCGATTCTGCCGCTGCCCACCGCCGCAATGGCCAAAACCGAGGAGTAGACATCCGTCCGGGTATGAGCCGCATCGGCGAGGAGGAGCGGGCTGGAAACCTCCAGCCCTGCGCGTTTTTCCCAAGAGGAGAGAACATAGCTGGCTCCCAAGCCCAGGGTCAGGAGACCCATGCCCCACCAGCTGAAATCCGGGGCGGGTCCCCGGTGCATCAACCGATGAACCGCAGCGCCCAGAATCTCCCAGGCACTGAGAAAAAGAAGGCCGGCCACGATGATGGTGGTGAGGATTTCAAATTTGCGGTGGCCGTAGGGATGGCCGGGGTCGGGGGGGCGGGCGGCGGCGGTGATACCGATCAGGGCGATGACGCTGGCGGCTCCATCAAGGAGGGAGTGCACCGCATCCGAGAGAACCCCCAAACTTCCCAATTTCCACCCAATGCCGAATTTGAAGGCTGCCAGGAGGGCATTGACCGTCAGAGCAACCAGCAGGACCCGGCGAATTCGGGTGGTGCGGGCGGCTTCGCTCACGCCCGAGGATCCTCTCGGCCACCTGACCGGGGAGCGAGATATGCGGCCAAACCCTCACGCAAGGAGATCGGGTAAAATCCAAAAAGATTTTGTGCGGGAGTGGCGTCCCCGCATTGACCCTCCTCCAGCATAATCACCTGGTCGGTGGTCAAAGGGGGATGGGGGAGAATCCTTTCCAACACCGAAGCGGCGATCCGGCAGAGTTTGAGGGGGAGGGGGAAAAGCACCGGTTTGGAGGCCCGGAGCCATAGCCAGGGGCTCATGCCTAGAACCACATCGGGCGGTTGTTCCACCCAGGTGGGAAAGCGTCCCATGGCGTGGGCAATGGCCAAACTGAGATCTTTCAAGGAGACGGATGATCCGCAGAGGTCAAACGTCTTTCCCACCGCGGCCGTCTGCCCGAGGGAGCGGACCATGGCCTCCGCCACCTCACCGACCGCCACCGGCTGCAGGATGACATCTTCTCCTCCTGGGATCGGGAGAAATCCGCCGGAAAGCCAGGAAAGCGGAGGACGCATCAAGGAGGCGAGATGATTGGTGAAGGCATCGCCTTTCCCATAAATCAGCGAGGGCCGAAAGATGGTGTAAGCCAGGCCGCTGGAGCGAACAAGTTCCTCGGCGGCCCATTTTGTCTGGTGGTAGCGGGAGGCCGCACCGGGGCGGGTGCCCAAGGCGCTGAGATGAAGAGTGCGGGGAACGCCCGCCGCCTGCGCCGCCGCCAAGACATGGGCGGTTCCTTGGACATGGATTCGCTCGAACGTTTGGGCCCCGTGTTCGCAAATGATGCCCACGGTGTGAATCACCGCTTTGGCCCCGCGAAACGCCATACGGAGGGTTTCGGGTTGGGTCACATCCCCGGGAAAAAATTCCACTCCGGCTGGGAGGGGCTGTGGGGGGGGTCTGCGAGCCAAGGCGCGGACGGCCAAGCCCTCCGACGCCAAAGCCCGGCAAATTTCCCGCCCGACAAAGCCGGTTCCGCCTGTTACGACTATCATATGCCTTCAACCATGGAAGAAATCGTGATCACCACACGGAGCCATACCGAATTTATGCCCATCGCACAACTTTTGGAGAAAGTTGCCGCCCAGCGGGGGTGGCGGGACGGGTTGCTCCACATCGTCATTCCCCATACTACGGCAGCCGTGACGATTCAGGAAGGCGCGGATCCGGACGTGCGGCACGACATGGATCTGGCGCTGGAGAGGGCCGTGCCGTGGGAGAACCGGGAGTACCGCCATGGGGAAGGCAACTCGGCGGCGCATCTCAAAGCCGCCATGTTGGGCAATCACCTGGCCTGGCCGCTGGAAAAAGGGAAACTGCGTTTTGGCACCTGGCAGATGATCTATTTCGCGGAGTTTGACGGGCCGCGCACGCGGAGAGTTTGGGTCGGGTTCCAGCCGTTGGCGTCCTGAGCGTTGTCCCGGCGGCATTCAGTTCGCGTCCAGGATGTCGTGAATGGCTTGGCTGGGGAAAAGTTTTCCGGGGCACTCGGTGGGCTTGGTGTTGATCTCCCGGTGCAGGCGGAATTTCAGTTTTGCGTCCGGCATCATTTTGCGCAGGT